>JAHHIA010000023.1 GCA_019359045.1 Scytolyngbya sp. HA4215-MV1 | reverse complement strand
TCATGCCATAACTGCTGGCACTGCTTTAATGTCCAACTGTAGGTGCGTTGATAAATAGGGATGACAAACTGATTAGGCTGTTTGAGGAACTTGAGAAAATTCACTTCAGTTGCTTTCATCGAGTTTGACTCTTAATTTTTAATGGGGAAATACTGTTTTAACAGGTCAATACGACGATCGCCTAGACGTTCCAGTAATACTTAAGCCCTTCCACAAAGTAAAATGCCATAAAGTTATCTGATTTAGCTTATCGGATAGTCATATCATCTCTTAACAAGCCACCAAAAGAAAAAGTCCGGATATCTCCGGACTTTTTCGTCCTTATCGATAAAATAATAGCTGAACTTTCTATTCAACCAGATTGATCCGTTTGGTCAGTATCCGCATCACCTCGCCAGGATTCACAGTCGGAAGCTGTCTAGACCATTCATCCGGTCGAGCATATCCCCATTGAAACAGGGTCATCACAAAGTTTTGCACCACTTCAGGTGTACCAATCGCCAGCACTCGCAAGACTTCAGGAGAAGGGCGATCGCGTAAATCGATAATGGTGGGTTGCTCTGGAGGTTGAAAAGACATCGTTGTTCCCTCCCTAGACTGTGGTGAAACAGGTAGATGCTTCGATCCACTGCTCTGGCAGGATGGAAGGGGCGATCGTACTTGCTTCCTCACTGTCCAACTGGTCAGGATGGGGATGAGGTTCACTCAAAGGACGAGCCTCTTTGGTGTAGAACAGGATGAGTTCTGCCAGCTTGGTTTCTAACAAATCAGCCTGGAAGCTATCTGCCCAGTAGACGGTATACAGAGCATCTAGAGCCTCACTTGCAGCACCCTGAGCAATTTCAAAAGGGGACTGAGAACCTGGTTGATCCGGTCTTTCATCTGCGATCATGGTTGTAACTCCTAATCGGGGTTTACCCAGTCCTGAGGATTGCGAGTCTGTGGGACTGGGTTTTGACTGCCTCAATATTCTCATTTTTTAGACATAGCGGCAAGATGAGAATACTGGCAATATTGGGGGATGGGAGCTAAAAATCGCATCAAAATCCTCTTAGATCAGCAGGGCTTAACCCGGTATCGTTTCTGGCAAGATACCGGGTTAAGCAGAGCAACTGCCTATCGATTATGTGATGATCCGAGCTACATCCCTACCGGGGATGTGATTGAGAAAATTTGCCGTGCTTATGGATGGCAACCAGGGGATTTTATCGTCTATGAACCTGATGAGTGAGCGATCGCTTATATCAAGGAATGATGAAGCCAGCTTTTTTGGGGTAGGTTTGGGGTAAATTTTTGGTGTAAAGCCTGAAACTCTTTCTGTTCATAGATTGTTGATAGCCTTCCAAGCTATTGATGCGAGTTCGATTCTCGCTACCCGCTTTTAAGCTACTTCAGCGGATGCCTCCCCAATGAGATTCGAAGGCTCAGAATTGTTATCCTTGATCCATGAAAACCGCGCAGGATGGGCAAAGTGCCGGGTGCCCATGCTTAGGCTGTTCGATGGGCATAGGCGATGCCCTTTACCCATCCTCCGTGGAATTGTAACCACCGACTGATGAAGACAATCTTAAATTGGTCGTTATCGGGCTTCAGCTTGAGTCATCTTGTCAAAGAGTCTCGGTGTTTTGAAGATATAGACGGAAATATCGACAAAAACAGCCCATGCTTAACAGACACAAGAACGGCGGGTCAGGTCAAAGTGGTAGCCATGGGGAAGAATGTGCAGTTTTACATTACAGAGAGCTAGCGGCTCATCTTTTAGTAGCTCATTCACATTGTTGTGAGTCAGGTCAGCAACATCCACAACGGTGACCGATCCCTCTCCAATGATTTCAACATCGCTGCCGTTAATGACGATCGCAGTGTTTTCATCAATGCCAAAGCCCAGCACAACGGGTCGTTGCGCAACCGCAGACAACAGCCGCCCCAGTCGTCCTCGTTGGGCAAAGTGTTGATCAATCACTACACCGGGTAGAAAGCCCATTCCCCGATCCATATTTACTACATCGGGACGGGGACTCGTCTCCGACTCGCCTTCCACAATCATGACATCAGGCATCATCGCCGCTCCAGCACTCGTGCCTGCAATGACCACCCCTTCAGAAAAGCGTTTGTGCAGTAGCTCGTCCAGTTCCGTATCCTTCAAGAATTCGGTGATGCGAGCTTGGTTTCCGCCGGTAAAAAAAACACCCGTTGCCTGGGCGATCGCTTCTAACGCTTCGGGTGTACTGGCATGCTCTCGCCGACCTGTATCAACGACCTGGACTGCATCTACACCCAGGCGATTAAATACTCGAATGTACGTTTCGCCAACTTCACCAGGCAATTCAGTTGCCACCGTCATCACCACGATCTTTGCCTGTAGACCACCAGCATGCCGAACAAATTCGCGCAGAATTTTACATTCTTTTTCCTTATCTTCTGCACCGCCAATGATAATCAACTGTCCGTGAGTTTCAGGTAGTGCAACGTCTTCCATAATTTCTGGTTCAACTGTTGCTTCTACTCCGCTCTGCGTCATACTTCCTCCAAAGTTTCGTTCAATCGTTGTTGTCACAATCGCTGATTGCGCTTGCAGGGACTCATTGGTAGCTAATCACGCCAATTCGAGCCGCGACAATAACCGTTAGGTAGATCCTGTCCCGAAATCCTATCTTTGGGCTGATGAGCAAGTCTGAAAAAGTCCCAGTCCGTTTGCCCAATCAGCCCGTTGAGAAAACCATATGCCTGTATTAAGGGTAAGTGTCTGGTCTTCCCCTTATAGGTAATTTGGTATCTATCGGGATATTCTCCATCTCCGTAGCCGGAAATTAGATGTTGATAGAAAGCCAGTTCAGCAAGCTTGCGGACACTGGTTCGTAAGTTCGTTCTATCCAAATTCACGGTGTTATTCCCTCCGATTCAATGCAGTTTGAAATTGATCGGAGAAATCGCTTTTGGGGCTAATTTCAGCCTATCAAGTTCAAGGGTTTTGAGTTTTCTCGAATCAGGAATGATTGTCCTAAGTGGCTGGGCTAAATTAAATTGAAGATATTTTTGGGTGGGGTGGGGATAAAAGCCCCTGCCCGGGGACGTAGCCCCAAACCCATTTCTTACAATTAATTAGAGCTACCTACTTATAGGGACGAAGTATTCAGTCAATCATCCTGATCAATCGCGAAAATCATCGTCCAAATGCTTTGCCTCTGCGATTTGCGGATATAAAAACTTTCTGAAAAGTGCTTGGACTATAACAGTACTGAAAAGTCCTGAGTGTATCGCCTAGCAAAAGGCATAATTTGGGGGATAACGCGATCGCAAACGATTGCTCAGAAGGATCTGTGCTGAACAGGGGATGATTAATCAACGGCTGTGGCGTTCTGATTGAACTGTCTTTGGCCAAAAAATAGCATTCTGTCGAATTCCGATTTTCCAAAGATGCCTTACGGTAGACGAAATGATCTAAGCCTTACGTTAAGGTCGATGGTTGTGGGAATAAAGACGACTTATGGCGATCAACACAGATATCGAAATAACCCGCGTCAATGCTAGGAAAACGGATGCCTTCGATATTTTCAATTTCCGCTATTATCAGGGACCAAATTTCTATTTAGAAAAAGCAGCGATCGTCTTTGATTTGACGGTGACAGAGAATTCCACTCCTCTTCTACTTCAGCAGTATGCCGATCAAATTGCTGATTACTATCCCCACATTCGAGAACAATCCTGGGACTCCTATGCGGCTCTCTTTGCTCAAACGGTTGCAGAAGTTAGCAACCTAGGGATGGGGCTACAGCTCGATCGCTGGAGTTTGCACCCTCAATCTCACCAATGCACGAGAATTGCTGTCCAATCCCTGCATACTCGCGTCAGCCGATCCGTGGTCTATTCCGTCTGGGATTGGTTTGAGGCGATGACTCAGAAGGAAAAATTTTACCTGGATGACCAGGTTAAGATGCTACAAAAAAATTTCCGCGACTCAGTTTATGGCGGTCCCACAGTTTACGCATTGCTCAAAACGGCACATCAGTTGGATATTCCTGCTTTCTATTTGTGGGATGAAGGTTTAATGCAGTATGGGTACGGAAAAAAGCAGGTGCGCGGCATTGCCACAACTTTTGATCGCGATAGTCACCTCGATTCCGACTTTACGACTCGCAAAGATGATTGCAAGTCTTTTTTGGCTTGCCTGGGATTTCCGGTGCCCAAAGGGGAAGTGGTTTACAGTTTGTCAGAAGCGCTGGCGGTTGCCCGTCGGATTGGCTACCCGATCGCCATCAAACCTGTCGTTGGACATAAGGGGATTGGGGTGACTGCAGACATTCATGATGCGGATGAATTGATGCAGGCAGTGGAGCGCGCGATTCAGGCAATTCCTCCCACAGAACCGCTTCGGATCATTGTGGAGCGCAGCATTCCAGGCAAGGACTACCGATTGCTCTGTGTGAATGGTCGGTTTGTTGCAGCCACAGAACGTCGTCCCGCCTCGGTGACGGGGGATGGAAAATCCACGATTCAGGAACTGATCGATCGCGAAAATCGGTCTCCCGATCGCTCCGATACCCCCACTTCGCCCCTGGGTAAAATCCAGTGCGATGACGCGATGGAACGATATCTGGAGGAGCAGCGCTTATCTCTAGATAGGGTGCTGGAGCGGGGACATACGGTTTTTCTTCGTAAGGTCGCCAACCTATCGTCGGGAGGATTCAGTATTGATGCGACTCAGATCGTTCATCCCGATACGATCATTTTGGTGCAGGACATTGCTCAACATTTTCGGCTCACCTGTTTAGGCATCGATGTAATTACTGCTGATTTGTCTCAATCCTGGAAAGAAAGTCATTTCGGGATTCTGGAAATCAATGCCGCACCGGGCATCTTTATGCACCTGCGACCGGCGATCGGCGAATCTGTCGATATTGCTTCCCACATTTTGAAGACATTTTTTACTGCTGGTCAAGATGCCCGGATTCCGATCCTCACGTTTAATCGCGTTTCGGTTTCGGAGTTGTTAGAAATGATTGACCATATTTTGTTGAAGTACCCCAATTGGACGATCGGATCAGTCTGTCGGGAGGGGGTGTTCATAAATCGCTCTCAAAAAGAGAAGCATCCTGATTACAACACCAATGTGCAAAATCTCCTGCGCAATCCTAGTCTCGATCTTTTAATTGTGGAGTATCAGGAAACGGCGATCGACCACGACGGCATGTTCTACAGCGGTAGCGATTTGGTGCTGCTGGATAATCCTACGGAGGTAGAAATGATACTCATGCGGGATGTCGTGGAAACATCAACGGTGGTAGTTCGCAAAGCTGATAAAATTTCGGTTCATCGTCATGGGCTAGTGGAACAATACCAGCTTGAGGCAGAGGAACCCATCAACCGAGTTTATCTAAAAGAAATTGCCACGGTGTTATCAGGGTTGCCTGAGTGAACTCTGACAAATGAACGATGTATTGGTTATAGAGTAGTTTCTTGATTAGCTCTTACGTCGATCGTAAAGTTGCTTCGATCGTCTCTATCTCGTCTTCCAGTTTTGCCAACAGCGCCTCTTCATCCTGAATCTGATTCTGTAGCTTGAACTTGGTTGCCGGGTCAACCATAATCGCCAAGCCCTTGCGTAATTGCTTCAACTTTTCTGTTCTTAAGTCCAGTTCGGGCTGTAAAGTATCCAGTTTTTGCTGTAAGCGATGTTTTTGCGAAACAGTTAAACTGACAGCAGGCGATTGAGGCGGTTGGGCTGCGGTCTGAGAGAGAGGGGTGGTGGCGGTGGCTGGAGTTGATTGACCAGGAAAGGAGACATGCTCTGAAACTTCTCGCTGAACGGGTTGGCCAGGGAAGCCAGGACGCTGGGTCGGTTTCATCCGACCATCTTTGACGGCAGCTAAGAGCCGTTGCTGCGCTTCTGATTCTTCACAGTTGAAGGTATCAATATAAACAATCTGCCCCAGCAGCCCGGTAGGGTTGCAGTCCTCTACTCGAACTGGAATCAGTTTGCGGTTAGCACTGGTTGAGTCCTGGGCAAACGCGGCTGCCCATTCGGATTGGGGAAAGGGTTTGGTGAGATAGAGGGCAGAAAGCACTGCGATCGTCCGCTTGGCTTCAGTGGCTTTCTGCATATCCAGGACAAAATTGCCACCCACCTGAAAGTCCCATGCCTGGATGATGACAGAGTAACCCGCTTCTTCCAACACCCAGGCAATCCATTCTGCCCAGGGGCGATCGTTACCTGTGTAGCTAATGAAAAAATCGTGCATAAGTCTTCACAAATATGGAAAAAGTCTCTTTGCCACTATCAAGCTTTGTGCCGATGGTATTGTTGTTCTAAAGGTGTGAGAACCTCTAGAACTTCCAGTATCGTTTGAGGACGATCGCTGGGTGATTTTGATAAACAAGCCATTACTAAATCTTCTAAAGACTTGGGTGGTTTTGCTAAACAAAGTTCCCCGATTTTAGGTGGACTATTAGTGCGATGAGCTTTAGCCCAACCGGACATTTCATGGAAGTCTTCTGCCCGCACAGGCAAGTGACTAGTTAACATTTCATACATCACTACACCAAAGCTATAAATATCAGAACGAGTATCCACTTTTTCGCCTGTAAGTTTTTCTGGAGAAGCATAAGCGAAGGTTCCTACAAAGCCCGATCTGGAATGATTAAAAGCTGAATCAATGGGGACAGCCACACCAAAATCGAGGATCTTTGCGAACGGTTGACCAGTTTGGTCATTTTTAATAGAAAAAAGATTACTGGGTTTAATATCCTGATGGATAATCGAGGCTTCATGAATACATTGCAGACCTAAACAAACTTGGGATGACAAAGTTAAGAATTTAGGCAATGTCAGCAATCTAAATTTGATCAATTCAGCAATTTTTTTTCCAATTAAGAACTCCATAACATAGAAAAGCATTCCCATTTCGGTTATGCCATCATCTAAAACTTGTACAATATGATGGCTCTTCTGACTTAGTTGAGTGCAAATTCTAATCTCATTGCTAAAAAATTCTTGACGAATTGTTTTACAGGATTTCTCTAGCAATTTGATAGCAACGCAGGTGTTTTCTTTCAGAAGATCTTTTGCTTTATAAAGTACATTCCCTTGTTTTTGGCTGATTAACTCGTCTAGTTGATAACGATTGGCTATTAGAGGATGTTCTTTTGTATTATCTTTAATTCTCTTCATTGATTCTCAATTGTGACTAGACAATGAATGGGTTTGAGATTCTTGAATTTCCTCTAGATTCGATTACCTGAATTGAGCAGATTGTTAATCATTATCCAAACTCCAGTGATTAGGTGCTATGAGCGTTATATCAAACTCATCAAGAAAATCAGGATAAGACACCTCTCTGCGTAGTAGGTAATAAATGGCGCTGACTTGGGGCCCAAAAACTATTTCATCCTCATCTTTCAAATCAGCATGCCGAAGCTTACGCCCATTGATTAATAATCCATTGCCGCTCGGTTTTCCCTTAAGATTACCATCAATAATTCGGTAATAAAAAGAGCCATCTTCATTTTGTAGTTTTACCAAGGTAGCGTGACGACGACTGACAAAATCTGATACTAAACGGATATCACATTTAGGGTCACGTCCAATCGAATAGACTGGACTATCTAAAATAAATTCTCGTCGCCCTTTATTGTCTTCAATGATGAATAGATGGTCAATTTGACTTACTTCAATACCCTCTACTTGAGACTGATTACTATTTTTTTCTACATTAAAATCTTTCGTCCTAATCTCCACGTCAGGGTGCTCTTGAGACTGGTTACTAATTTTCTCTACATCATCATATTCTGCCTGAACCATCAAGGGGCTTATAAGGGTAATATCAAATTCATCCGGCGGAATGGAAACCAAAGCATCTCTACGTAACGCATAGTAAATAGCACGTACTTGACGTTGATCAAAAATAACCACGTCTTCATTTTGCAGATCATGGGCCTGGAGCCTACGCCCATTGATAAATAATCCATTAGCGCTAATTTTTCCCTTAAGATTACCGTCAACAATTCGGTAATAAAAAGAGCCGTCATCTCTTGGCAGTTGTACTAAGGTTGCGTGACGACGACTGACAAACTGTGATACTAAACGGATATCGCATTTAGGGTCACGCCCAATCGAATAGACTGAATTTTCTAAAATAAATTCTCGTCGTCCTTGGTCGTCTTCAATAAGTAATAGGTGCCTAACTTCACTAGCTTCAGTATCATGAGCTTTAGACTGATGACTGATTGTTTCGATCGCAGGTAATCCTAGGGGCAGATCGAGAACAAAGCTGTCAATCTGTACTTGCAACTCATTGTTGGATAAGGCACTAAGTTCTGTTGCAGCGGCTTGCAAATTACCTCGAGCAAATTGTCGGATGCCCCGCACGTAAATCAATAGAGAGTCAAATTCTACTAACGGTTCAGTCAAGGTTTCAGCTAAAGACGCCATGCGAATCCACTCTGCGCTATCTTCCAGATCTAGTTTTGAAATCGAAGACAACATCTCATATTTCAACTGTTGGGGCTGTACATAAGCCAAAGCTGCCCATCTTTGCACTTGGGCGAGGTTTTGGAGATCTGGATCATGATTTTCAAATTGTGGCTGTACGAAATTAAGCAAAAACTCCGACAATTCCTTAACCCTTCCTACACCAAGTCGGGGATTTGTTTCTAACTCAACTAGCAATAAATTTCGGACGACAGAATCTAGCTCATAGAGTTCATATCCCACCTCATGGCAAAGGTTTGAAAGCAATAAATCTGCAACTGCAATCCAGGGAATATCCAACAGTTGACCATAAACATCTTGCTGAAAATTAATCCATAGGCAATACAGTAAATCTGGAGTAAGTGCCAGAGGTAACGCTGCATGGCAAGCCAAATAAATATGCCCCTCGCCAAAGCGTTGGCGCAATAGCTCGATACGCTTTTGGGCTGAGGCGGTAGATTCAATTTCAAGCCAGGATAAAGATGAATAAAGCATTGCTTCCCCTTGGGCTATGGCAACAGTTGGTGACGACCACGCAAAGCATCAATTGTGCGACTAAGACCTGGACGGGTGACTTCAAACATGGGCACATGACGGGCAATTCCCCCTGCTGTAGTCATAGACCAGCGAGATTGGGGCACTGGGTTCAGCCATGCAAGATAACGAATATGGCGTCTAAGCTGTTTCAAAAATGCCACGGTACACTCGATGCGTTCTAAATTTAGCCCAGACCGTGCTGCACCCGCATCACTGAAGAACAGCACAGTCGTATGGTTGCGGCGTATTCTTGACAGCATCTTCTCAACTGGGATTGCCTCTTGATGCATTGGGTCTCGATAGAGATAACCCAGGGGGCAGTTGTGAAAGTAGTAAATTCCCGTCTGGCTCAATCGTCCTCCTCTAAAAGCGGTTTCAGCCAAAAGATCTGAGAGGGAATGAAAAGGGACCATCGAGCCATCTCGATCGAGTAGCAGGATTAACTCAGTTTGGTTGGTACGTCGTGCCACAAACATTGGCTCCAAAAACATGCCATTGTGAGCAATATGATGAACCGTACCTTTGATATCCAGTTCTGTCGCCAAACCCGTTCGCACCATACGGCGTAGATATCGCCAACTTTGCTTCATTTGTCGCTGTGTGACAGGAAAGTAATCTCCAGCGAATCTGGAATCGTGGCGCAATTTTTGCCCGTCTGGATTGGTTATTTGCTGCACAACTTGAGCAACCTGGACGGTATCGCCCGTCTCCCGCAGCAACTCTGAAGCGAGCCTGGTACTAGCAGTTAATTCAGAAGACACCGACTTGCTTTGGCTCTGATGGCGATACTCTGGATGGTTTAATGGAGGTTTGTGAGTGGAATATGGGGGCGAAGATGAAATAGGATTTGCCGAGGGAAATAGTGTGGGTGATGAACTCGGTTTAGGTGTTGAGGATGGCGTAGGATCTGGTGGAAAAGTAGATGTATCCTCTGCTCTATTGATCGGAAAATGTGTTTCCTCACCCATCAATCGCTCAAAATAGTAGTTAAATACTTGTTGTTCAGCAGGCGTTCTTACCCATAAAGTTTGACATAAACGTGCTAGCGCAGAACGGTTAGGAAGTCCATAGCCCCCTCGTAATGCTTGCAAAACAGATTCATAATCTCGAAGTCCCAGAGGTAGACCTATGGCACGCAATCGGTTGAATAGTTCCAGTAGGGGCAGATCATCCACCTTTACCTGACCTCAAATAGCGAACATGATCTTCCCAACTCTTCAGCAATACCCCAGCAAAGGGGAGCTTGCCATGCAGTTTTGTCAACACCTCATCCTCTGGATGCTGCTGCAACACCTTAAACCAGTCAATTAATTCACTAGTACTAACTTTCTTGCCAGCTTCGCCCTTCTCCTTACGCATGGCTTCCCGCAGTTCTTGAAACTTTGTGACTGCCTGATTCACCAATTCCTCAGATGCGTTTGGGAATCGAGACTCAATGATCTCGATCAAGCGTTTTTGGTTAGGAAACTCTACATAATGAAATAGACAACGCCGCAAAAAAGCATCAGGCAAATCTTTCTCATCGTTGCTGGTAATGAAAACGATCGGAGCAACTTGTGCTTGAATCATTTGCCCTGTTTCTTCTACAAAGAAACATTGTTTATCCAATTCCAGCAACAAATCATTAGGAAAGTCAATGTCTGCTTTGTCAATCTCGTCAATCAAGACAACGGTTCGCTGCTGATTTTGAAAAGCCCGTCCCAGGGCTTCCCAGCGCACATACGTTGCCGGATTATCAATTTTCCGAATTTGCTCTTCACTCAATCGACCCGATACTGCCAGTTGGGCATCCCGTAACCGCCCCACAGCATCATAGGTGTATAGTCCATCCCTCGCTCGACTGATGGATTTGACATACCAGGGTTCTAGCGGCAATTTCAACTCGTAGGCTACCGCTTCTGCCAACTGAGTCTTGCCACACCCTGGTTCTCCCTTAAGCAACAGAGGACGTTCCAGATAAATTGCCAGATTCACAGCCTCAACCAGTTCATCACTAGGCAAATAGGGTGATAGTAGTTGACCATTTGCCCCACGCTCTCCCCGAGCTGGTTTCACTTTTCCCGTATATTGCAATGGTTGCAACTTCACAGCTTCATCCATTTTTCCTCGTTTTCGTACCAATCTAACCCAGCTTGCTGACAAATTTCTCCCAAGGTAGGTTCAGGAATGCCATTATCGCTGTTTTCCAGAATTGCTTGAGCAACTGCATCTGGATCATCTACCAAAGCCACAGGCAGATCATCAGCTGAAAACTCTAACCAATTGGTCAATTCGTTCTTGGTAAACTCGCTAATCATTGGTAGTTTGACAGGCAATCTGGGATGCCAATCTGAATTGAGTGCTTCCGCAAAGGGAATACTCCAGTTCCCCACACATCCCTCGTAATCGACGAGAAACAGTAATAACTTATAGGGACTTTCGGGTTTTCCTCCCTTCCAGACTTGAGTGGCTAAAGGTGACCAAAAATCTTGTAACAGTTCCTTTAGAGATCTTTCTGGCAAAAAATCGACATCGTAGAAAACTAGCAAAACATTTTGGGTTTTCCAGCTCTGGTAAACCCGTTCCACAATGGCAGAAACAGAACTCTGTCGTCCCAACCCAACTCGCCCGCCTAACTCTCGCCATAAGGCTGCCACATCACTACGTCGGGCAACCCGACCCAGACTCACTTTAATGACCTTTCCGGCAATACTATCGCGAGTATGCTGCACAACTAACCGATTGAGCAACCAGCGTTGCCCAAAGTCTAGCTTGCCATAGATCAAGAAAGCAGTTACTGGGTGCTTTTCCACAAACTTCCGAAATAGCTGCACTTGCTTTCGGTAGCCCAGTTTTAACAAGGCTTGGTATAAGCGCCCATCTTCTAAAACTCGCTCCAGGTTGTCCATCTGTTTGGCAATCTCTACCAGATTTGCCTCAACCTGCTTAATCTGCTCTCTAATTTGAAATTGGACAGCAGCCCCTGTCTCGATCGCGGAGTCTCGTCGTAGTTCCAGCAGTTTCTCACTCAAGAGGCTATGCTGCTCTTGCAATGCCTTATGTATAGGGTGTAGCGGATCAAACGATACCATCTGGACTTAACTCAGCAGAAACACGATGTCACTGTAGTTCTTCCAATTTTAATAGACAATTCCGGAGATCTGGCTTACCGAGACTGGAGCATAAGCGCTCCAGCCCTAACTTATCTATTTACAATCTCAATTCGTTCCTGCCCCATCGATCGCCTGAGTCTTACAACTCTTTCAACTAAACTGACGCGACAGATCACCCACCACCTCATCCAAGCCTATATCCTTACAAAGTCTTCGCAGAACTGTAAGCCAACCTCGCAGCGGCATAGGCTTCACTCCCCACCATCATCTGGGTATCTTCCACCAGTTCCGGCAACCGACTGAGATTCAAAAACAAAAGCGCCCATGGCAGGGCGCTATCTATCAAGTCTTTATCAAAGACGCAAAAGTGGCAAAATTGCTCAAAATTAGCTAGAAATCGCAGGCGCTACGATCGCGATCGGTTGAGCTGCGCGCGATGCCAAATCCAGTGGGAAGTTGTGGGCATTCCGCTCGTGCATCACCTCAATTCCTAAATTGGCTCGGTTGAGAACGTCTGCCCACGTCGGAATAGTTCGTCCTTCATGATCCAAAATCGAACTGTTGAAATTCAGTCCATTTAAGTTGAACGACATCGTGCTGATGCCCAACGCCGCAAACCAGATGCCGATAACGGGCCAAGCAGCCAGGAAAAAGTGCAACGCACGACTATTGTTAAAAGATGCATATTGGAAGATTAACCGTCCAAAGTAACCATGCGCTGCCACGATGTTGTAAGTTTCCTCCTCTTGTCCAAACTTATACCCGTGGTTTTGCGACTCAGTTTCACTGGTTTCACGCACTAGAGAAGAGGTCACCAATGAGCCATGCATGGCTGCAAAGAGGGCGCCCCCAAAGACCCCAGCCACTCCTAACATATGAAAGGGATGCATGAGGAGATTATGTTCGGGAGAAAACACAATCATGAAGTTGAAGGTGCCAGAAATGCCCAACATCATCCCATCAGAAAAGCTACCTTGTCCGATCGGGTAAATGAGGAGCACCGCAGTTGCCGCAGCAGCGGGAGCAGAAAATGCCACTGCAATCCAGGGACGCATGCCCAGACGATAACTCAGTTCCCATTGCCGTCCCATGTAGGCATATACCGCAATTAAGAAATGCAGCACGATCATTTCATAAGGTCCCCCGTTATATAACCACTCATCTAAAGAAGCGGCTTCCCAAATGGGGTAAAGATGCAAACCAACAGCAGCTGAGGTTGGGACAACCGTTGCCGTAATCAGGTTGTTGCCATAGAGCAACGACCCTGAAACAGGTTCCCGAATGCCATCGATATCCACTGGTGGGGCAGCAATCATTGCCAGAATAAATACGATCGCAGCGGTTAAGGCCGTCGGGATTAACAGAACCCCAAACCAACCGACATACAGTCGATTCTCGGTGCTGGTGACCCAGTCACAAAAACGATCCCACAAATTGGCGCGATTGCGCCGCTGGAGAAGTGTAGTCATGATTCCATTCGTGCAAATTGATTAAGGATGTCGTTATGAAGTATGAAGCACTAGAAAAAACGATCTTTTATAACTTAATAACTGAATAGTTATTAAGTTGTCAATAGAGATCTGGGAAGATGCGTTGTTCGAGCATGCGTCAATCTTGGTTGAGGGTTGGTGAGAATGCTGTTGTAACGACGAATGAAGCGGTTTCTTGAGAATGGGGAGTAAATAACATCGACAAATTTTCCAAGCGCAAGGACTCAGCATTCGGCAGGTGACTTTTGGCCCATCGCCGAAGTTTAGCCCGAATGCTAAGCTACAGAATGAACGGTTTTGTTAGGTTCTCGTTCCTTAGCTTGTGATTGAGGGGTACGATCGCGGGTATTGCTTGGGTTAGACTACTATATAGTTATTAAACTTTTATAGATTCTGCCCGCCCCATGCCAAAGTCAGTCCAACCGCTAGTCCCCATTGCTGTGCTTGAAGCCGTTGCGGACTACTTCAAAATCCTCTCTGAGACAAGCCGTTTGCATATTCTGCAATGCCTCAGGTCGGGTCCCATGAATGTGATGGAGTTGTGTGAGGCAACTGAATTAGGTCAAGCAAACCTTTCGAAGCATCTCAAGGTGATGACCCAAGCAGGGATTCTGACCCGTCAGCCAAAAGGAACCAGTGCCTATTATGAAATTGCTGATCCACTGGTCTTTGAATTTTGTGAACTAGCCTGTGGTCAGATTGGCGATCGGTTGCGTCAACAGGCTGAAAAGTTTTTGCAAGCCACAACTCTGCAGTCCAATAGCAGTGCCCCTAAGAAAAGTGCTAAATCCCAAAAGACCAAGGTGAAAGAGCAAGTACCTGGTTCGCGACATTAATTGCGGGTTGAGTTTCCAGATCTGAAGTGGTATATTCGTTGCATCACTATTTAGTTATTGAGCGAAGTATCGTATGTCGAGATCGCTGCCTCCACTTAGAATTGGTCAACACACTGCCCGTTATCCGATTGTTCAAGGGGCGATGGCAGTGCGGGTGTCGGGTGCTCGTTTGGCGGGATCGGTTGCCAAGACGGGAGGGGTCGGGGTCATCTCCTCTCTGGGCTTAGGGCTGGATTCCCCTTATTTTGACACTCATCCCAAACAAGGTAGCTTTTTCATTGCCAATCAATTGGCATTAAGTGATGAACTGAAAAAGGCGCGTGCCATTAGCCCCAATGGGGTGATTGGGGTGAATATTCTGGTTGCGACGAAAGATTATCCAGCCATGGCTCAGACGGCGGCGGCAAATGGTGCAGACCTGATCATTACAGCCGCAGGCTTGCCCTTGAACTTGCCTGCTTACACAGTAGACTACCCAGAAGTGGCGTTAGTTCCGATGGTGTGTGGCTTAGAAGCGGTGCAAGCGATCTGTCATACCTGGCAGCAACAGTACGATCGCTTACCGGATGCCTTTATTGTGGAGAATTCTAAAGTAGTTGGTGGACATATTGGCACCACTTGTGAGGAGTTCAGCGGACAGATTGAGCCTTTAATTCCTCAAATTCAGAATTATCTTCAGAATCATTTTCACGTGGAGATTCCACTCATTGCAGCCGGAGGAATTTGGGATAGTGCAGATGTCGATCGCATGTTAGCGTTGGGAGCCAAGGGGGTTCAAGTGGGGACTCGCTTTATCACTACTGAGGAGTGTGATGCCGATCAACGCTACAAAGAGTTTCATCTTCATGCCGATCCAGCGGATGTGACGATCGTGCCCAGTCCGGTGGGTAAGCCTGCTCGCGCGTTACGCAATGCATTTGCTGAAAAGGCGATAAGTGCCTCCACCGATTTAGAACGGCGATGCATTGTCAATTGTCTAGAGATTTGCCTCTGTCGGGATAGCCGCAAGACCTATTGTATTCTTCAGGCATTGGCGAATGCGGCACGGGGAGATGTCGAGAATGGCTTGATCTTTTCAGGTGCCAACGTAGGAAGGGCAGAGCGACTTTTGTCGGTGGCTGAGGTGATGGCGGAGTTAACGGGTGTACGAGAAGCGGTGAGCGTCTAAGAACAAGTTTGTCATTACTATGCATGTACTTTCAATTCCCACCTGGGTCATTCACATTTTGAGTGTCTTGGAATGGATGGTGGCAATTTGGCTGGTATGGTCTTATGCAGATGCCAGCCAGAATCCTGCCTGGAAGGGCATGGCGATCGCGATGGTGCCTGCCTGGGTGAGTGCGATTTGCGTTTGCACTTGGCACTTTTTTGATAATGCCCCCACATTGGCATGGTTAGGCATGGTACAAGCCACTATGACTTTCGTGGGGAATTGTACGCTTTTGTGGGCAGCGTGGTGGTTGTGGCAGCGAAATCGTTCTGAGGTAAGGCATCGTCATGATTTCTAAGGATCTGGTGTTTGCGCTGTCTCTGTTTCCCTATGTAGCGTTTCTTGGGTTTCTCACCCGTTCAGGACAAGTTCCTCGTCTGGCTCTAATTGGATTTTATTTCACCCTGGTATTTGTGGGGGTGACGATTGCTGCTGGAATCTACACAAAGGTTGTTTATGGAGAGTCCTTGGCAAATGTGGATTGGCTGCACGGAATAGCTGAGTCCTTCTTGACGCTCTCCAATATTCTGATTGTGCTGGGATTTCGTCAGGCGCTGGTTCGCCAACGTGCTACGAACCGTGGGTAAAGTTTCAATTGATTCGGATCAATCTTGGTGGCGATCTCGGTTCCTCACAAGTTCCTCAAATTCTTCTTCTATATCTAGATTGGATTTAAAAAAACATGCTGAATTTTTAAAAAGGAATGACCGAACGAACTTCTTTTCCAGCGAAACCTCTACAGTTGCCATCTCCCAAGGTAACCAAGATCTTGATTGACGACCTTTTGAAGCGCTACGTCGAAGGGGAGCGAAACTTTCAAGGCGTCAACCTGCGAGAGGTCGATTTGCATGGGGTGGCTCTGAGTGGAGTGAACTTCAGTCAGGCAGATTTGCGACAAGCGCGATTGGGGAAAACAGATTTTAGCCAAGCCAATTTCTGCGCAACCGATCTGAGCGAGGCAATTTTGTGGGGAACGAATCTGAGCCTGGCAGATTTGTATCAAGCGATCCTCCGAGAGGCAGATTTGAGCGGTGCCAAACTGAGTAACGCCAATCTGGAGCAAGCGAATTTGAGTAAGGCAATCTTAGGCGGGGCGAACTTAGTTCGTGCGAAATTGCTGGGTGCCAATTTGTTTGAGGCGGATTTGCGTCCCACGCTGGATCAAGTCACGGATCTGGGTTACGCCATTTTGAGCAAGGCAGAACTGTGCTATGCCAATTTGAGTGGTGCGATCTTGTATCAGGCAAACCTGGAGGGTGCAAGACTTTGCCGAGCTCATTTGAATCGGACATTACAACAGGGAATGAAGCCGACTGATTTAAGTGAAGCCAATTTGCGCGGAGCCGATTTGAGTTATGCCGATCTCACGGGCGCAATTTTACGTAATGCAGATTTGAGGGACGCAGATTTGACCGGGGCAGTATTGACGGATGCAGATTTGCAAGGAGCAATGATGCCGGATGGTAGTAAGCAGCTTTAGAGAAGCGGTGATGCAGCCATCCATCATGAATCATAGACAATCAAATGGCTGCATCGGCTCAATTCATTGAACAGATCCTTAGCTCTGACTTTTTAGTGAGTTATTCGAGAGGTGCCGTCGGCGTGCGATCGCCCCTAAACCGATCGCCCCTAAGAGAATCAGCACCCACTCTTCTGGTTCTGGCACTGCCGAAACCGAGAGGGGATTGGTCGGTTGTGTCAATTGCTCTTGTCCGGTTTCCACTTCTCGCTGAAACCGATCTTGGGCAGCTTCTGCTCTTTTCAGGGCAGCTCGTTGGTCGTCATTTATTAGCACAATCATCGAAGAGTAGGGGGTGACGATGCCGTAGTGTTTGGCAACCGCATGGATTTTATCCAATTGAGCGACCGGATCGATCGAGTTGGTTTGGTGGAGTTGGCGACTGAGGGCAGTGACAAATTGTCGGGCGGCGACAGGTGTAAAGTTGTTTGGCTCAACCTTGTCCATAACTGATGGCTTCTGGGTTTTGGTCGTTGCCGGTGGGGTTGGTTGCAGCAACCAGGCATATCCATCGACGACACTAATTGTCGAAGATCCCAATTTTGCCTGGGTGGCGGTGCGTTTGAGCACCTCTGGGAGTTCGGTCGCGACGCCGCCCCCGCTATCTTGCAAAGTCTTGAGGATGCCATCGTCATAAGCGGCGGGCATTCCCCCCAAGTGCACAATCCACAAGGGGATGGAGATGGTAGGCACCGGGGTTTTGTCATCCGACAATTCGTAGCTGCCAGCATCACTGAGTAGGACGATCGCATCGTAGGCAGTATTGCCTCGTTGCTGATCGAACTGACGCAGCAGATCCTTGAGTTGTAAGGAGCCGTAGAAGGTCAGGTTGGTGGGCTTAAAGGGTTGTAAATCATCTATCCGTTGTGGCTTTTGAGCTGCCACAGCGAGATAGAGATCGGCGTCATTGTTGGTCGGGTTGTTGTCGCTAAAGCCCTGCTCTTGCAGCCAAGCAAAGGTTTGTTGGACTGCGGATTCAACCTTCGCCATGCTACGCGAAGTATCTAGCACAACCGCAATGTGCTGTCCCTGAGGCAGGGCGTAATCTTGATCTGTCAGCGGTTTGGCAACGATCGAGTCGCCTTCTGGCAGGTTTACCTGATGGATGGTGGCGGCTTTGGGGTAGGCAGGGGCAAAGTCAGGCAACCAGGCTTGGGTTTGGATAGATTGACCATTCAGCGATCGCTGACTCTGTCCAGTCCAATAGACATTGCGCTGCTCTGCCAATTGAGGCAATGCCCAGCCTTGTTTTTGTTGCATTACCTGATAGGTCAACCACAGATGAAGTTGGGTGGGGGTAGCGAATCGCGCTTCCTGTTTCGCCGGAACGGGGAATGCCCGCAAGCGATAGTGACGGGGACCCACTTGCTCCAGTAATGCCGGATCAATCCTTTCCTGTACCTGCTCAGTATAAACCTTTTGAGCTGCCCCCCGGGGCGACACCTGAAACGAATTACGATCGCTCAAATTTGCCGTATGCCCTAACCACACCCCGGTAATAACAGCGCTTTCCGGCAAAGAAAAAGCATAAAATACTTCTTGAAGATTGGCAGTCTGGTTTTCGTAGACTTCGTACAATTCCACGTCTGCCCAGTCTCCTTGAGGCTTCACGGTGACTTTCTGTTCACGCAACCAGACCTTTTCCTGATTGATGTTGAGCAATCCGGCTTTGGCTTCGCCCCGATTCCAGGTTGCCTCTAGTGCCTGGTTAATTGCCTGCCGTTCGGCTTTTTGAATTGGCGTATCAAAAAACTCAGCATAAAGCTGTGCAGCTTTGTCGCGATCGCTAAACTCACCTTGATACAAAAAGGGAGACATCACCAGGTTATAGGCTGCTTGCAACGATCGCGCTGCCGACTCTGGTAAGCCAAACACACTCTGGTACAACACTTGGATGTGGTTGACATCCCCTTCTGCACTGAGATAGCGGTAGGCAGAGAGATACGCATTCCGCAACCCCTTCTGAATCGTATCAGATTTTGCCAACAGAGTTTGACGTGCCTGGTCATTAGCGGGTGGGTGGTTCAGCCACCCAAATGCCTGAGTTTGAGGTTGTTGTTGGAGTGCCAGAAACAACACGAGCCAGGTCGTTACGGTTGCCACTGAACCGACAAATGCTTGACTGCGACCGTGCTGGGCAGCAAAGGCTTGAAACACGCGCCGCCAGGATTGCAGGTAGTAACTACATAGGACGGGCATACCGATAAAGAGAGACATCGTCAGCCCAAACATGAGCAGGATCGCGGGATAAAGAATGCCGTATCGGTTTTCGATCGCCAGGATAATCAAGCACCATCCCAACATGAAAAAGCTAGCCAATAATCGGAGAACTTTGAAATTCTGACGATATTGAGTGAACACTGCGAGCGCAAAGGTAAAAATCAAACTAATTGATAGACATCCCCATGACACTGCATTCCAATCAGGTAATGGATTGTCATATTGATACCAGGATTGCGATCGATCACTTAAAAAGACATCATGTCCCAGACTTGTAATCGCTAAAATATCCAGAATTACTGTCAAACTTGCCAACGACCAAAATTTTCGTCGGGCAGTCCCTGGCAGCATGAGTACCAGGACTAGAGAAGTGATTAGACTGGCTTGGATAAGCGTAAATCGGGCTAAACTCCATAGCTCGCTAGGGATTACCAAATTTCTAGAATTGGCAGAAAAGAAAGACCCGACGAAAGCCAAAGGTAACCAGGCTGCAAAAGGAATGATATAGAACAGGAGTAAGATGCTGGTGTAAACGCCGATTATCAGCATAATGCTGTGACACACCAACTGTATCCAGGACAGCACATTCCACCCCAAATTTGCGATCGAGCGGGTTCGCGTTACGTACCCTGCGAGTAATTCAACGCCAAAAGCCGAGGTCGCAATCATCAATGTTCCCAGAATATGGGTACTTGCAGGGGTTAACTCACGAAAAACAAACAATCGCAAGAGACACAATGTAAACAATGGGGCTTCTACACCGTAGAATAGCCGAATCAATTGCAGAGGGTGATTGCGAAATCGTACTAATCCGATCACTGTACACACCACAGGTACGATTACCAATGCCACCAATGTTGCCATTAGATTGAGCGGCACTCGTCCAATCAGAAAATCTGAGACTAAGAACCCGGCGATCGTAGGCAAAATTCCCGCATAAACCAAGGCAATAAAAGACAGATTCCAGATCCAGAAAATAGCGTGGTAAATCCCATTTATCAGGCGTTTCATAGCGAATGTCCTTGGAGATGGTGATCAATCGTGGTGTGAATTAACGTGACAAATTCCTGAAGCTTGGGGTCATCGGGTGGGCGATCGTCATTCAACAAAATTGAAACCATCACCCAGGTACGGTTTTGGTGCAGAACATACTCTCCCATCCGAGACAAAAAATCATCGGTGGTATGGTGCCGCGATTGTAGCCAATAGGTTGCGGTGAGACGACCTTTCTCCAATGTCAGCCAACGAGCGAGCACAACCGGAGCCAATTGCTTTGTCTCCATGCGATCGACTTGTAGGCCACTGCCAATGAGGCACAATTCTGGTGGATGAAACGCGCTCCAATTGCGGCTGCTGACTATCAGGATGGAGCCAGTTAGGTCACCAAAGGTGAACCGCCATTTTTGCGGTGTGGTGCTCGATGCGTTGCTAAAAAAACGCTGCTCTACTGGTATCAAGGCAATGGGTTGAGCTTGAATTGCGGAAGGCATCTGGAGTGGGGCGATCGCAGGAAGTGTGCGAGGTGGATAGGACGCGGCTAGAATGCCTAAACTGAAAACGGCAGCAATCAAGATGGTTCGAGCAACCCAGTCAGTAGGGCTTTTAGCTTTTAGCTGCTGGCTTCTCGCTTCCAGGCGATTGACCGGTAACAGTCTCCTGACAGGGTTTTTAGGTATCCACTGCAATAGCACCCAGGTCAGTCCACAAGCCAAAATAAAGCCCAAAATGCCCAGTGGTATATGCACAATCTCAGCCATTTGGGGCTGCTGAATATGAATCAGCAACACCAACGCCAACACTCGCAAAGTATTTGCCACTAAGAGCAAAATTGAGTGGGTGACACAGACCAACAGCCAGCGTCCCCCGATCGTTCGCCCTTCTAGCCAAGTTGCTGCCAGCAAAAACAAGATGCCCGCCCAGATACTCTTTAACCCACTGCAGGGCAAATCTACCCGTGCCACCCCATTCTCTAAAACAATAATATCGTGCGAAGAAATTGCTGCGATCTGCCAGCTTTGGAGAAATTGCTCGACGATTTGAGCCGTCAGCACTCGCACCGGAAAGCCTAATCCTGTGCCAAATTGGGCACCAAAGGGTAGGACGCACGCCACTAGCGCTGCGATCGGTAACCCACGCCACCAGGTGACGTTTGGCAAAAACAATCCACACAAACCATACGTTCCCAAGCCAAACAGCAGAACCGGCAATTGTGGAATATCTACCACCCAGGGACAGACGATCGCTCCCACGCCCGCTGCCAGCATTAAACTTAAGGGCAAGGGTTGCAAGATTGGCGTGGGCGAGAACTGCCACTGCGATCGCGATCGCACCATCAGCCCCAGCAAAAAACTTATCCCAGCGCTCAATAGCAACCCATTCAGCAGTGAAATCGATTGGAGCGATTGCCCTAACCATACTAATGCTGGCAAGTTGGCATACAGCCACACTGTAACCAGCAAGGCACTGTAGCCTTTCTCTCGCCAACGAGCCAACTCCCCAAGCTTTTCAAGTTGCATATTCTCTGCTCACTTTTGAGTGCTCAGCGTGCAGACGTTAGCCTCATGATTCAACTGCGTCAGGGGAAGTTTCGGGAGCCTGATGTTTTTTTATTAAAACTTTATGATGGCAGTGGGGTGATGGAGTGGTGGGGTGCCGACCTTAATCATCTCCATGGTCTTGTGTTTTTGCGTCCCCATCTTCATCCACGTCTATCTTTCTGCCCTTTCGAAAAACGATCGGTTGCAGATTTCCTGGCTGATATAAGGGATGGCGGGGTTGTCCGCTGTGGGTTGTGCCTAAGCAGTAGAGCGGTGAGCGATCGCCCAATAACTGAATAACAGCTTGATGACGGTTTTGCCATTGCCCACTGTTCCCCCATGCCAGCAGCAGGGTATGCGCTTGGTGGGCAGTGTTAATGAGGTAACGATCGTTTTCGGTTCCGATCGGATCAGTCGCGTTACGTAAATCCAACCAGCGAGTTGCGCGATAGGCAAAGAGGTTGACCACCTCGATCGAGCCGAAGCCCCAAGTCTGCGCGAATCCAATGCAGCGACGAATCGTCGGATCGTTGGTGGCTGCATCCGCAGTACTGGGGTTCAGCATCACAAAACTAATTTTGGGGGCTTGGGGATTCCACTCACGCCAGAGTAAATAGCGGTAGTTTCCTGTGGAATCTATCACAGCACCCATCTGCATGACAAGCAACAAGGAATGGAACAGAAGTGCAAATTATGATTGCTTCGACCTTTAATCGACCACTCTCACCAATCCCCGGCTCAAGCTTTCGTAGACCCGGTTAAACAACCGTTGCTCTTCAGATCCGATCGAAGAGAGACGCATGAGAAAAGATTGGTCGGCACGGGTGATTCTACGAGAAGAGAGAATACCCTCTAAAAACTGAGCAACATTCGCTTGAGGCTGGTTTTGAGTGTAAATATCTTGGGGGTAGATGTAAGCTTGCATGGCTGTTCAAAAACTCGTCATGGAATTAGTATGCGGGGTATTCGGAAATTACCTAGTGATTGAGCATCGAGGGGGGTGTGATAAGTTGCGATGAAGACTGTGATACAGATCACTTTTTTGCGGTCATCTTTGGAGGGTTTATTTTTTAGGCAGATGCGATCGCCCCTGGCAGACACCGATGGCAAATTTCCCGCCCCCTCTCCTTTCGCTTGAATCAATCGGTTATTCGGCACTAGCCTTTAAAATAGAAGCCTACTGCCTTGCGGAATCTTGCAGCTATGACCACACCTGTTGAATTTTTAGATGCCTTTGATGTTGTCGTTGTCGGAGCCGGACATGCCGGTTGCGAAGCAGCATTGGCAACAGCGCGGTTGGGTTGTCGAACACTGCTGCTAACCTTAAACCTGGATAAAATTGCCTGGCAACCTTGCAATCCCGCAGTGGGCGGACCTGCCAAATCTCAACTGGTGCATGAAGTCGATGCGCTGGGCGGAGAAATTGGCAAAGTGGCAGACCGCACCTATCTACAAAAGCGCATTCTCAATTCTTCGCGAGGTCCGGCAGTGTGGGCATTGCGGGCACAGACCGACAAGCGTGAATACGCTGCCGTGATGAAAGGAATTGTGGAGAACCAGGAAAACCTGACCATTCGCGAAGGCATGGCAACGGATTTGGTGCTCGGCAAGAACAACGAAATTTTAGGCGTCCAAACCTATTTTGGCGTGGCGTTTCAGTGTAAGGCAGTCGTGCTGACCACAGGCACCTTTTTGGGAGGCAAGATCTGGGTGGGCGACAAGTCGATGGCAGCCGGACGGGCAGGCGAGTTTGCTGCGGTAGGATTGACCGAAACCCTGCATCGATTAGGGTTTGAAACTGGGCGATTGAAAACAGGCACACCTGCCCGCGTCGATCGCCGCTCTGTCAACTTTTCTCAGATGGAACCCCAGCCCGGCGATGCGGACGTGCGTTGGTTTAGCTTTGATCCAGCGGTCTGGGTTGAACGCACCCAAATCCCCTGTCATCTCACCCGCACCACCGCAGAGACCCATCGCATTATTCGTGAAAATCTGCACCTGTCACCTGTTTATGGCGGTTGGGTAGATGCCAAGGGTCCCCGCTATTGCCCCAGCATTGAAGACAAAATCGTTCGCTTTGCTGATAAAGAGAGTCACCAGATCTTCATTGAACCGGAAGGACGAGAGACACCGGAACTCTATATCCAGGGCTTTTCTACCGGATTGCCCGAACTGATTCAGTTACAAATGCTGCGATCGCTCCCTGGTCTGGAGCACTGCACCATGCTGCGTCCCGCCTATGCGGTTGAGTATGATTATCTCCCTGCCACCCAGTGCTATCCCACCCTGATGACCAAACAGATTGAGGGACTGTTCTGTGCGGGACAAATTAACGGGACGACAGGCTACGAAGAAGCCGCGGCGCAGGGCTTAGTGGCAGGAATCAATGCTGCGCGGCTGTGTCGCCACCAGGACATGATCGTTTTTCCGCGCGAACAGAGCTATATCGGGACTTTGATTGATGACCTCTGCACCAAAGATTTGCGAGAGCCTTATCGGATGTTGACTTCGCGATCGGAATATCGCCTGATTTTACGGTCTGATAATGCCGACCAACGCCTGACCCCGCTGGGGCGTGAAGTTGGGTTGGTGGACGATCGACGCTGGCAAAGATTTCAGCAAAAACAAACAAATATTGCGGCTGAAAAAGAACGGTTGCACGAAACGCGTATCAAAGAGCACGATGAATTAGGCAAAGCGCTCGCTGCTCATACCCAACAGGTGATCAAAGGCTCCGTGACGCTCGCTGATCTGCTCCGCAAACCCGGATTTCACTATGTCGATCTGGAACGGTTCAATCTGGGCAATGGTGTGATCGATCGTGCCGAAAAAGAAGGTGCGGAAATCGACATCAAATATGCTGGTTATATCCAGCGGCAACAGCATCAGATTGACCAAATGGCTCGCCAGGAACACCGCAAGCTCTCCCCGGATCTCGACTATGCCGCCATTTCCACTCTCTCCAAAGAAGCGCGGGAAAAGTTAGCAAAAGTACGTCCCCTGACTCTTGGACAAGCCAGTCGCATTGGTGGGGTCAATCCTGCAGATATCAATGCATTGCTGATTTATCTAGAAGTCCAAGCCCGTCAAACTGCGCCTGTTTAATCATGTAGTTCACCCTACTGTGGAGATCGATGCCCCATGAAAGAATCTGAAAAGCAATCCCCCTCTACTTCAGAACGGTTCCCAAATTACTTTGAAAAGTATGCTGCTAGACCCATCAACTTGATTCTAAAAAATCCTCAACTGACCCCTAAAATTCTCCTTTTCTTGGCAGTTGTTCCGGTCGTTGTACTTGCCATCGTGCTCATCATTATTTTGCCATTGCAATAGAACAGAAAGCTCTCTGATTGAGTTATCAGATTGGGGGAGTCGGATTATGTTCTAGACCCGTTGTTAGTATTTTTGAAAGTTTTGCTCAGCAAAGCTTTCAAAAATATCAGTAACACCTTTGAACCACTACCGGGAGTCGTTATGACAGCCTATACGATTAATTTTGAACCGATCGTCTCTGTGACTGACGAGTTTTTTGAGCAACTGTGTCAGGCAAATCCGGATGTCAAGTTTGAACGCACTGCAAAGGGAGCATTGGTACTGGTGGCACCGACTGGCGGAGAAACCGGGTTTTATAATTTCGAGATTGCAGTTGATTTTGGTATTTGGAATCGTCGAGCCAAATTAGGGATTTGTTTTGATTCTTCTACTTGCTTCAAACTGCCCAATGGCGCACTGCGATCGCCTGATGTTGCCTGGGTGCAAAAAGGGCGTTGGGATGCACTCACTCCCGAACAACGCGCTAAATTTCCCCTGATCGCCCCGGATGTCGTGCTGGAACTCCTGTCGCCTAGTGACGAGATTGAAGATGTGCGCGTAAAGATGAATGAATATCGAGACAACGGCGTGCGGTTGGGCTGGCTGATCGATCGCAAAACCCGCAAGGTTGAAGTTTATCGTCCCGGTCAAGACGTGGAAGTTTTGGATTCTCCGACCACCCTCTCAGACTCAGCAGTATTGCCCGATTTCGTTCTCAACTGCAACACCCTTTGGTAGCAACCGCTGCCTCCGATCGCACAGTCCAGTCTGCAATCAGGTTTCCCGGGCATCCGATACTGAAACCTAACGATCAACCAAACCGCCCTTCAATATAGTCGCGGGTGCGGGGATGGGTTGCTGCCATAAAAATCTGCGACGTACTGCCAAATTCCACCAACTGTCCAATGCGGCTCTCATCCGTACTGAAAAACGCCGTGTAGTTCGAGACCCGCGAGGCTTGTTGCATATTGTGGGTGACAATGACGATCGTCAGAGTTTGCCGTAGTGTATCGATCAGTTCTTCAATTTTCATGGTCGCGATCGGGTCGAGTGCCGAGCATGGCTCATCCATCAACAAAATCTTGGGTTGCACTGCCAGCGCACGGGCAATGCAGAGGCGTTGTTGTTGCCCTCCCGACAACCCCAGCGCCGATTTTTTCAAATTGTCCTTCACCTCATCCCAGAGAGCAGCTCCCCGCAAGGCTGATTCCACAATCTCATCTAGTTCTGTCCGACTGGCACGCCGAAATACCTGAATCCCATAGGCCACGTTGTCGTAAATGCTCATGGGAAAAGGATTGGGCTTCTGAAACACCATGCCAATCTGACGGCGCAGGCGGTTGAGGTTGATGCGAGGCGCGTAGATATTTTGTCCCAAAAACTCGACAGTTCCCTCCACCCGAACGATACTCTCTAGCTCACTGATGCGGTTGAGGGCTTTGATAAAGGTAGACTTGCCGCAACCCGAGGGTCCAATGATGGCAGTCACTTGATTTTGATAAATGTCAATCGTAATGTTTTCGATCGCTTTCTGGGTGCCGTAATAGAACGCGAGATTCCTGACCTGTAAAGCTGGCAGCTGATCGTAAGTTGAGGAGGACAGGGTGAGATAGGAAGTGGCTGGGTTCGGCAGGTTGGGATTCATAGTCAGATTGGGAGGAACCGTTGGAAAAAGCTTGGCGTAAAGTTTAGCGAGTGTTCAAGCGATTGCGAGTGACCAGCCGAGAGACCAGTCCCAGGAGGAGCACCATACTCACCAGCACCAGGGAGGCTGTCCAAACCATTTGCAATTGGTCTGGAAAATTGTAGGCGTTGTAAATGAATACTGAAAGCGACGGGGTAGGACTCATGAGTCCTTCGATCCAGTTTTGGCTAAATAAAGCCGTAAAAATCAACGGAGCTGTTTCGCCTCCGGCACGGGCGATCGCCAACAAAACCCCTGTGGTAATAGCAGGCAAAGCCGCCGCAATCACGACTCGGAAGGTCGTTTGGAAATCGTTGGCTCCCAACGCAGCAGAGGCTAACCGTTGAGGCAGTGGCACCAGTTTCAAGGCTTCTTCGGTTGCCAGCGTGACGAGCGGCAACATGATAATCGCTAAAGCAAACCCCCCTGCCAGTGCCGAAAATCCCTTCGCAAGTATAGGATTGCCAAACCAGTTGACCCCGTGGAAAACAATCACCCCATAGGCAAAGACACCCACGACGATCGAGGGCACTCCTGTCAGGATGTTGAGAATGAAGCGAACAATATTAGCGATCGCAGAATTCTTGCCAAACTCCGATAGATAGATGGCAGTCAAAATCCCTAGTGGAATACTGACCAGCGATGCCAGCCCCACCATCAATAGGGTGCCTTGAATCGCATTGGCAAAACCGCCTTCTACCACTGGCTGGGTAAAGATCTGCCACTTCAATCCAGCGATTCCCTGGCGCAAAATTGTGAACAAAATCGCCAGCAGTGGCAACAGTGCCAGCGCTGTGAACCCAAAGGCGATCGCCGTCATGCCATAAGTAAACCCTTGCCGATACCAGGGCAGGGAACGGGTCAAATCCTCGATAAGTCGAGACTCTGGCGGAGGGGGGTCAACATCTGGACGCATGGAAAAAGAATTCATTCCGGTATCTATTCCTCCTACCCATCTCGCTTGAAACCCAGGACACGGATCATTAAAACAGCTGCCACATTTACCGCAAAGGTCAAGGCAAACAAGATCAACCCTAAATACATCAACGCCCCAATGTGAATGTCATCCAGGGCTTCGGGAAATTGATTTGCCAGAATCGCGGGAATGGTATTGCCTGGATCGAGAATAGAAACACTCAACAGATCGGAATTGCCAATCACCATTGTCACAGCCATGGTTTCGCCCAATGCCCGCCCCAATGCCAGCATGGCAGCCCCAATAATGCCTGAAGTTCCAGCCGGCAGCAGCACGCGAAAAATCGTTTCCCAGCGAGTGGCACCCAGTGACATGGAAGCGCTGCGCAGGTCAGGCGGAATCGCAATGAGGACTTCTCGACTGATGGCAGCGATCGCAGGCAAAATCATAATCGCCAGAATAATTCCAGCAGCCAGCATACTCGACCCAAATGGCTCAGTACCAAAGATGGGCAACCCACCCAAGTGCGCGTGTAACCCCAACTGGAGCGGTTGCAGCCAGGGCACCATCACCAAAATGCCCCACAGCCCTACCACCACACTGGGAATCGCAGCAATCAATTCCACCACAAATGCCAGCGGCGATCGCACCCAACCAGGCAAGAAGTTCTCACTGGTGATCAGTGCTACCGCTAAACCCACGGGTAAGGCAATCAACAGGGCAATTCCCGAACTGACCAACGTACCATAGAGGTAAGGTAATGCCCCAAACGTGAGATTACCGACGTCCCAATCCTGGTTCCACAAAAATGCCCAGCCAAACTGACGAATCGCAGGTAACGCCTGTTGAAAAATGACGCCCCCTAACCAAAACAACACCCCAGCCGTTGCCAGAGAGATCCCTAAAACTAGCCAGCGAAAGGCCTGATCCCAGGAAAAAAAGGTTTGACTTTCTAACCCTTCACCTTCTCGCAGATCCGGTAGAGTCATTGCAGTTGAAGCAACAATATTCGGCACTGGTTGAGAAGGATCAATCATAGGGACAACTTATCAATTTTTCTTGAGCTAGCAAAATTCTAAACCCTTGAAATCTCGTCAAAACTGGGGGAACCTCAAGATCGAGATCCCCCCCAGATCGCGTGATGAACGAACCCAATAGGGAATCCCAAACAGCCGATTTACTTCACTTCTGCATCAAACGCGGCGATTGCTTTTTGCGCAGTATCCGCAGGGATGCGGGTGTAATCTAAATCATCATTGAGTTCCTGCCCATCGGTCAGAACCCAGTTGATCCACTTCTTCATGGCTGCTTTCTTGTCTGCATCATACTGCTTGTAAACCAGCAACCAGGTCAACCCGACGATTGGATAACCATCGCTGGGGTTCCCTTCAAACACGCGGAAGTTATCCGGAAACTTCACCGTTGAGAGCGCTTTGTTAGCAGTTTCCAAGGACGGCAAGACAAACTCACCCTTCTTATTTTCGATCGCAGCTGCCTGAAGACCATTTTTCTTGGCGTAGGCAAACTCGACATAGCCGATGGAATAGGGCGTGCGCTTCACTTGAGCAGCCACACCAGGGTTGCCTCTTCCTTTCAAAGGATTCGTCGTCCACTTGGGAGCGGTGCCCACACCGACTCTGCCCTTGAAATAAGAATTCATCGAGCTAAGGGCATTGGTGAAAATGAAGGTGGTGCCACTCCCATCTGCCCGCACAGCGGTTTTGATCGGCTGGTCGGGCAAGTTTACTCCAGGGTTATCAGCCGCAATCTTCGGATCATTCCATTTAGCTAGCCGACCTGCAAAAATTTCAGCCAGAGATTTCTGGGAGAGTTTCAGGCTAGAAACACCGGGCAGGTTATAAACCACCGCAACTGCACCTCCCGCAGTAGGCACCAGCAGAATGCCTTTGCTAACCTTGGCAATGTCTGAATCGGTCATTGCGGCATCACTGCCACCAAAGTCGATAATGCCTGCGATCGTCTGACGAATGCCACCGCCACTCCCGATCGCCTGGTAGTTCACCTTGATATCAGGATTTTTCTTCTGAAATTCGGAGATGTACTTTTCATAGAGCGGTGCAGGAAAGGTTGCTCCCGCACCATTGAGTGTCACCGCTTGAGCAATTGCTGTGAGCAGGGGGCTTACCGCGATCGCAGCAGTCAGTGCTGAGGTGGTAAGAGTCCGGCGAAGCGCTGTGGTTGAAAAAGCCATTGTGCGATGTCCTCAGACAGAAAACTTGTTAATAATTGAGTATTCAGTCACAAAGCTACAACTACAGCAGTTAAGTGAACACAAACAGGAAAATAATGAATGATTAAGACGAGTTAAAGTTTTGTTTAAGGAGCGAATGATTCGCAATTTATAGAGATTTTTTAGCTAAATGGCTGTTTTTTTAACCCTTCGAAAACTATCCAAATTTAGGGATATTTTCTAACTCTAGGCTAGAAACAACTGGATCGGTGATCGGGGTTGCAATTATCAGGAAATCATTATAGAAAATAGGCTAAACCTAATTTATTACTTGGGTTCTGGCGAATTGTTCTTTGTGATTTGACGACAGCAATATCCAGTATTTCTTTATAAATTGGCAAAGTTTTTCCATAGATTGTTTGGCTTAGTCACAATTTTTTAGAAGGAAAGAAGGGAGATTTCTCTCAATCGGCAACTGAATTTGGTGATTGAGAGGACTTGCTGAGAAACCTGTCAAGGAAATATGATTTCAAAGGTTTGTGTTTAACTGATAAAAATGTAGAGAAATCATTTTTATCGAAACTTGATTTCGAGCCACAAAGGAGACGGTTTCTCAGAAGCGGTTGAGAAGTCATCCTCTGGGTGCAGTGAAAGTTAAGACCCTCATCCTGTTTTATCGCTAGCTTCTATGACCCGCACGACAGAAGAAGATCTAACCAATCTCATTTCGCCCGATGGCTCTCTCTCAGAGCCGCAGGATGTTCCCCGGACAACTGTCACTTCATTTCAGAGTGAGACAGTGGGTCAAGGTTCGCCCTGGCAACGGTTACCCCTGCCTTTGCGGGTGCTGATTCGTCCCCTGTTGGTGGCTTCGCTCGGTCTCCATGCATTGTTTTTGTTTACACCATTCCCCAATCTGGAGAAGCCTGCCCCCAAGCAAACCGAAGCTCCTGTCAAAATTACACAACTGCCGTCGGTGAAGCCCAAGCCCAAGGTGCCGCGTCCGAAGGTGAAGAAGGTAGCGGCAAAAGTGAATCGCCCCAGACCGACCGTGCCTGTCCCCAAAACACCCGAATCTAAATCGGCTAACGAGACCAAAGACACCAAAAATGACGCGAAAGATCCGTTTTTGGACTTTCCCCATCACCCCAGAGCGCAGGCGGGTTGCTACGACAAGGAAAGCTGCTATGAGGTGAAGGGGGTGGCGATTGATGCGATCGCTGATTATTTCAAACAAACTTTGCCGACCAAGAAGTTTACGCTGACGCCATTAACCTCTGAGGCAGGCAAGCAAGTTTTTCAGGTCACAAAAGGCGATAAATCCCTGTTCTTGAATTTATTTCAGGATGGAAAGAATACGGTGTATGTATTGGCTCCCAACGAAATTCCCAGTTTGAAAGCGCTGAAAGGGGCGATCGAAATTCCCACTGCGTTTTATGAGTTACTGGCTGGGTTGCCGGGGAGTGATTCGACCGATCCGGCGGCTGAGAGTTCGCTCGCCACACCGGAAGATTTTGACCAACCTAAGCTTTTCTATCAAGATGTGGGTGGCAGTGGGGATGGTTTTGCCCTCAATCCAGAGCAACTGCCCACCATTGATGGCTCGATGAAGGTGGCGATTGGCGAGGAACCCGAACCGTTTTATCAAAGCTACTTTGAATCAGAGTTGCAAAACATCTTTGAAGCGGCGACCAAGGTGGGCGACTATGGGGGCGGTCCCCTCTACCAGCTCAAAAAGGGGGGGATGACCCTCTATTTGAACTTAGTTCCCTTGAAAGCGGGAAGTTCAAGAGGGGTGGGCACGATCGTCGTGGTCTGGACCCAATCACCGAAGTAACTCAATCAATTGCACCTGAGATCCTGACAGTGCTATGAAGGAATCATGCGAATGCGATATTCCTTCTGGACGGGTAGACCTCGCAACGTCAGTCGGCGAGAGTATAACGCTTATGCTGCCATGGCGTTTGGGGCAGTGGCGACGGGTGGGTTGGCGTTTTTGTTGGCGCTCAGCGCAGCAATCGGCATGCCCACTTGGACTGCCCAATCTTTGGCAAGGCTGGAATCGATGTCGGTGCAGGCGGCTGCTAACTATCGGGGCGATCGGCGCGACCTGGTTAAGCTACAAGGTTATTTGATCACGGATCATCCCCCGCGAATGCCAGATCAAGCCTCGCTGCGGGTGATTCGCGGCAAATTGAATGTGCAGATCAAAGAAACGCAGACCAGTCAGGCACCCTTGCGAGAAACCTTATGGCAATGGGAGCAATCTGCCCAACCAATTGATCTATCGGATGGCAAGCATCAGGTGCGCCTTGGGTTTGATTTCGCTGCCCTGCCGCTGCCAGAGGCCCCCCCAGAAACACTGCCACAAATTCATCGAGATGGGGTGGGGCGCTTTGCCAAACCGATCGAGGTGGAATACGGTGGACGGCATTTTCCCCTTGACCCAAACAAATGGGGCAAAGCCAGTAGTGTTTCGACCGAAGTGGAGCGCCAAGTTTTGCCCTATGGACAGGCAGTGGTGATTGTGGCAGGGCTAGAGTCTACGCCCAAGGGCAGCCAATTGGTCGATCCGTTGGGCGATCGCTTACAGGTGCTTGTGGGCACAGAAGCAGAGATTCGCCAAAATGGGGAACGCACCCGCATTCTATTTGGCGGGTTGAGTGTGCCGATGGCGCTCGCCAGTGCAGTCTTGGGACGATCGGCACGCCGTCGCTATCAGCGCCTCGTGGAGATTTCAAATCAGACCTAGAATAGTGTTTTTGTGCCGATTTACTCGATCGCCAGGGAAACACGATCGCCGCCCACATCGCGCATCGTACCCAATAATCGCACCACTTTTTCGTAGGTGATATCTTTATCAGCTTTGAGAACGATCGTGCCTTTTGGGTTTTTCTCTATATAAGTCACCATTCGCTGTGCCAGTTGAGCATCAGTTAGGGTCTGGTTTTCTAACAAAATCCGCCCCTGCCGATTTAACCCGACAATCAACGGTTCCACAGGCTTCTCTTTGCTCACGCCAGCATCGCTGCTGGGTAAGGGCACATCCACTGCCTGAAAGTTAGTCAGCGTCATCGAAACAATGATGAAGAACGTCAAAATCACCATGATCACGTCCATCATGGGCACCAGATTGAGTTCTGGCATGTCAGACCCTTTGTGCTGGGATTTGAATTTCATGGGATTGCGTCGAACGTTTTTTAGTGACCTGAAATGGAGAGGGCAGAATCCGCAGCTTCATAACCATGGGGAGATCGGTTGCCATTCGGCAAGTTAGGTTCATACCAGACTTGTCGATAAATTAACTCCAACTCACTGCCGACTTTGGAAAAATAGTCGGTTTGCTGGGCTTGCAGCGTAATTGAAGTCCGGAACGTGAAAAGGGAAATAATCGCAACGACCATGCCCGTTGCCGTGGTAATCAGCGCTTCCCCAATCCCGGCAGCAGCTTTGGAGGTATCTGCTGCCGAACCAGCTCCACCAATATTCAGGTTGGTAAAGGTCACAATCAGCCCTGTCACTGTGCCCAACAACCCCAACAAGGGAGCCAGCGCCGCCACAGTTTCCAACAACTTATCCCCCTTCCGCATCCGAGCAAATTCTTGCTCTCCGGCAGATTCCAAAGCGAGACTAAAGGTTTCCGGCGTGGGATTGTTCAACCGTAAGGGTGCCAGCAAAAAGCGGGCGATCGGCATATGCTGCGCCTGTTCAGCGATCGCCTGGGCATCATCCAGGCTATAGTGGGCAGCTTCCAGCACATCTCGGACAATTCGTCTTTCTCCCCGCAACATCTGGAGCCAGAAGATAGCCCGATCGAGGGCACAAGATATCGCTGTAACAGACAGTGCCGCCATGGGAATCATGGTGGGACCGCCCTTGACCAACAGGCTGAATAAATTAGAAGACATAAAACCTGAGAAACCCGTCTGCTGTGAAGTTCTGAATGCTGTGAGGATCTGGATGCAGTAAAAGCAAGCTAATGGCTAGAATAGCCGAACCTTTTCCCCGTCTGGTTAAGGACAGGTGAAGAAATCGCAACAACCGACTAATCAAACCCGTCAGCCGAGCCAGGCTGGTTCAGGAAATCGTCAGTGCTAGCGGCAGCGGGAGCGGAAACTCCGCCACTAGTGGAGGGTTCTGCTGCTGCCGCCGCTGCCGCCGCTGCAGTCGGATCGGACGGTGCGTTGGGATCGGCTGCATCCGTTGCTTTTGCCACCAAAGTCCGATCGCGGAAAATCTCTTGCCAGTTCACATTGCCATCCGGGTCGATCGTCACCAAAATTCCGTCTGGCTGTTCTTTGGGTTTCGCGCCGGCTCTTTTCTCAGCTTTGGCACTTGCTTTCGCCTCCTTTTTCACGGCTTGTTTGAACACAAGGCACGCAAAAGATTCGCCCGGTTTAATGGCTCGATAGGGGCTGCCACATTTGACCCTGGGATGCAATCCGGTTTCAGCCTGAATCGCATCCTGCAATTGAGTTTCTAACTTTTCCAGGTTCAACAGTCCCTTGACGCTGGGGACATCCCAGGTCACAGTGCCCTGATTATCCACTTGCTTGACGGCGATCGCCACCGCTTTGCCCGTCTCCAAATCGCCAAAACATTCAAACGCTTGACCGATCGCAGGCTTCACTCGATCAGGACAGGTGACACCTTTGAGAGAGATGCCGCCTTGCTTGATGATCGATTGCTGAATGATTTCCTCAATCTGTTTGGTGTTTAAGGTGGGAGCACAAGCTGTCAGCCCAACCAGGCTGAACCAGCAGAGAAGTTGCAGACGGGGCATTGGAGACATTACCTGAACTCTGGAAAAGATGTAAGGGGTTGGATTGAGGCTGATGGATGGACGATCGCCATGGCTGCCTTTCATTCACATCGAAATCAATGCGGCTGCCAATGAAACCAGACCACGATTTCTAAAACATGACAAATTCTGGAACATCACCAACGTTCCATTGTTTACCCTACTGGGTGTTGGTAAAGCAGCGGTTAAGGGAGCGATACGGGGAAAAGACTCCAAATTCTTGCGGGAATCGCCTCATAATTGAAAGGGACTTTCATTGATTCAGGTTCATGGCAAGAGATCTGCGGGGATTTATTAAACAGTTGGAACAGCGGGGGCAGTTGCAGCGGGTCAAGGCTCTGGTTGATCCCAATTTAGAAATTGCCGAGATCTCCAGTCGCATGTTGAAACAGGGGGGACCAGCACTGTTGTTTGAGCAGGTCAAAGGGTCTCCCTATCCGGTAGCAATTAACCTGATGGGGACGGTGGAGCGGATCTGCTGGGCGATGAAGATGGAATCGCCAGAGGAGTTGGAAACGCTGGGAAAAAAGTTGAGTTTGTTGCAACAGCCCAAACCTCCGAAAAAAATTTCACAGGCGATCGAATTTGGGAAGGTGCTGTTTGATGTGGTGCGGGCAAAACCCAATCGCGATCTGTTGCCTGCTTGCCATCAGGTGGTGGTGTCAGGAGATGAGCTGGACTTAAACCAGATCCCAATGATTCGTCCCTATGCCGGAGATGCAGGAAAAATCATTACCCTGGGTTTGGTGATTACAAAAGACTGCGAGACAGGAATTCCTAATGTGGGAGTTTACCGTTTGCAGCTTCAGTCCAAAAACACCATGACGGTGCATTGGCTCTCGGTGCGAGGTGGCGCGCGTCATCTGCGAAAAGCCGCAGAGCAAGGTCAGAAACTGGAGGTGGCGATCGCTCTGGGGGTTGATCCCTTGATTATCTTGGCAGCAGCAACACCCATTCCAGTCGATCTATCGGAATGGTTGTTTGCTGGTCTCTACGGGGGGGCTGGCGTGAATCTGGCAAAATGCAAAACTGTGGATCTGGAAGTGCCTGCTGATTCAGAATTTGTGTTGGAAGGGACGATTACGCCAGGAGAGGTGCTGCCAGATGGTCCTTTTGGGGATCACATGGGCTACTACGGGGGGGTGGAAGATTCGCCGCTGGTGCGCTTCCATTGCCTTACCCATCGCAAAGATCCGATTTACCTCACCACCTTTAGCGGTCGTCCGCCCAAGGAAGAAGCAATGATGGCGATCGCCCTCAACCGCATCTATACACCGATTTTGCGTCAACAGGTGTCAGAGATTGTGGACTTTTTCTTGCCGATGGAGGCGTTGAGTTATAAAGCGGCAATTATTGCGATCGACAAAGCCTATCCTGGTCAGGCACGTCGGGCTGCGCTGGCGTTCTGGAGTGCGTTGCCTCAATTCACCTATACCAAGTTTGTGATTGTGGTCGATAAGGACGTGAATGTGCGTGATCCGCGTCAGGTGGTCTGGGCGATTAGCTCCAAGGTCGATCCCAGTCGCGATGTATTCATCTTGCCGGATACACCATTCGATACGCTCGATTTTGCCAGTGAAAAGGTTGGGCTGGGTGGGCGCATGGGAATCGATGCGACAACCAAGATTCCGCCGGAAATCAACCACGAGTGGGGCGCGGTGCTGGAATCTGACCCGGAGGTGGCAAAGCTGGTCGATCACCGCTGGGCGGAGTATGGCTTGGCGAACCTGAACCTGGGTGAGGTTGACCCCAATCTGTTTGGTTACGAGATGCATTAAGGAAAAAGAATTCCATAACAGGGACGTAATGCCTGCGTCCCTCCAAACTTTCCTCAGGGATGTGGTTTAGAATGGTGCAGTGTTTATCCAGTAAGGAAGTCGGCGATTTATGGACGCTCAAGCGCTGCGTGAACGATTTGTGTTGATTGAGAGTAAGCGTGAAACATTGCTCCGATTGTTGGAACAGCCTGATCTGGGAACCTTGCGGATTGATGTCAATCAGGCGTTGGAAGAAATGGATGACCTGATTGAAGAGTTTCAAAAGACATTTCCGAATTCTGACTCCCCCCAGAACTAGTCTACTGTGTACACACAGGTGATCAGTGATGTCATTGCGTGGGTTGATCCCCCTAAATCCCCGCGCTGGCGCGCCGCTGCGCTAGAAAAAAGGGAGACTTTGAGTGCTGAAGCCCCCCTTTTTAAGGCTACGGTGTACACACAAGTGATCAGTGATGTTATTGAGTGGGTTGATCCCCCTAAATCCCCCTTAAAAAGGGGGACTTCCGATCTGGTCCCCTCCTTTTTAAGGAGGGCTAGGGAGGATCACAACCCGACTTAGGCTCGATCAGAAGACTTGTGTGTACACGGTAGCTTTTTAAGGGGGGTTGGGGGTATCTTCAGTGGTTTCGCCTTGAATCTGAGATTTGTGTGTACACCGTAGCCAAAACGAGTGGAGGTCTGTTGCCAAGGTGTGAATGAAAACCTGATTGTGTAGCGTGTGTTAGGCAACACCGTAACGCGCGTTTATTGTGGACGGAACCCTTAGGACGGTTGATGAAGATTGGCATTGCTGGACTGGGATTGATTGGCGGATCGCTGGGACTAGATTTTCGATCGCTGGGACATGAAGTGTTGGGGGTAAGTCGCAGACCAGAGACTTGCGAACAAGCGATCGGGTTGGGAGTCGTCGATCGCGCCAGCACAGATTGGAGCCTCCTGGCAACAGCGGAGGTGATTTTTCTGTGTACGCCCCTAGCGGCGATTAAACCTACGGTTTTGCAACTACTTCCCCATCTTGCACCTGAGACGGTGTTGACAGATGTGGGATCCGTGAAAGCGTCAGTAGTCGAGGAGATTGCGCCGCTGTGGCACAACTTTGTGGGCGGGCACCCGATGGCAGGTCGGGCAGAAAGTGGGTTAGAGGCGGCTCAGCCCAACTTGTTTGTAGGAGCGGCTTATGTGCTGACGCCGATCGCAGATACCCCTGCCGCCGCAGTGAATTGTGTCGAGGACTTGGTGCGTCCTTTGCAAACACGGATTTATCACTGCCAACCCGCAGCGCACGATCGCGCGGTTGCCATGATCTCGCATTTGCCAGTGATGACGAGCGCCAGTTTGATTGCGGCTTGTATGGCGGAACCCGATGATGCGGTGTTGAAGTTGGCACAGACGCTTGCCAGTTCAGGCTTTCGAGATACGAGTCGGGTAGGGGGTGGCAATCCGGAATTGGGGGTGATGATGGCACGCTATAACCAGCAGGAGTTATTGCGATCGCTCCAAGCATACCGTGCTCAGCTCGACCAGTTTATGGCACTGATTGAGCAGGCAGATTGGGCGGCTCTGGAGCAGCGGTTGCAACAGACCCACGCGGCACGCCCAGAGTTTTTATAATCTACCTTTTGAGCCGATCGAGGACTCAAGCTGGTTAGCATCCACAGGGCATCCCAAAAATTACAGCCATTTCCACGATTTAAACCAACACTCACCCCCTCCACCTCTCCCCCCTTCCCCCTCCACCTTACTCGTCCAAAATACAACCACTCGCGGTAAGCTATTCGCCTCCTTCGGCTTTGAGGACTGCCTGCGTGGCACAGAGCCGTTCGATCGCCTGGTCGGCGGTAATCAGCCGCTTGAGCACGACTTGCCCGATCGACTGGTTCGGGGCACCTCCCTGTGCAGGCTGCATTGGTTTGACTTCGACCATCAGCACTGCATCTTCCACTTGATAGAGCCAGAGTTTTTCGCCCTGCTCCCAAATACAAAGGTTTAGTTGGAGAATCTGGGGTTTACGTCGCCAGGAACCTTCGTTCCATAAGCCGCCCATTTCCCAGACCCGACCGACTGTCCAACCGTCTGACAGGAAAAAGTACTTCACAGATCCTCACGTCCTAGTTCTTTCCCCGGCATTATGCCTTTTTTGTAGGCATATCCGGTAGATCGGAGACGGGTTTCTGTCAAATTTTTAAATCGGGATGACAGGATTTGAACCTGCGGCATCCTGCTCCCAAAGCAGGCGCGCTACCAAGCTGCGCTACATCCCGGTGTGGCACATTCAACAGTATAGCTTGCTTTGGGTAGATGCAGCCCCAATCACTTATCCTTTGCCAAACAGCCGCAAGATTTGTCTAAAGATGCCGCCTAAGACGGGCAGTTGCTCAATCACCAGGGTCACAAGTTCTCCCGTGGTTTTCTCGGAAAGCCGATCGTCGGCGCGGAGTTGAAAAACGCCAATCAAGACGAAGATCAAAACCGTGGCGATCACCACAACGATGAGAGAAGGGAGAGGCAATGATCCAGCAAAGATGGCGACTAAACAAAAGATCACTTCAGCCGCGAGCAGATAAAACATGCCGTTGCGAAAGGCGGAAGGCAGCAGGACAGGTTTTTCGGGGGGAGTCGATTCTGGGGGCGGATTCATAATGTGGCTTCCTTGCTGGATAACGAGGGTTTCAACCGTCCCGATCGCAATATCGCCTGATCGATGGAGTTCTTGTGACGGCGGCTGTCCTTGAATGACGGTTTCAAAGTCCAAAACATCGTCAATCAATTTTAAGACTTTTACCTCATGGTAAGGAGGCTTGCCGCATTCAATGGTTTGTTTGCGGTTGCTCACTCGCTCACGGAGTTGGCTTAATTCATAAAAATAGGGTTCTTGGCTGCCTTTGCAGGTGTTGCAGTTGCAGGGAACCAGCGTGTCATATTTCAATCGATCGTAGGAGGCATGGATTTTGTTTAACTCATGATCGATGATGGCAAGCCAGGCTTTTTTATCACTGCCTGAGACGCGCACGATCGCTTCTCGGCGATGGTTGTATTCAATCACTTCGGCTCTGGCTCTGCCATTGTTGAGCACTACTCCAGTTTTCCAGACCAGGGTTTGTTGCTCAATCCAACGATGCATCTCAACAATCAACCGGGTCAGGATGCCTTTGGGCATGAAGTCGTATTGGTAGCGCAGGATCAGGTTGTTGTCGGTGTCCCAGGGATTGAGATAGTCGGGCTGCTCGTCTTTTAGCAGGTGTGGGGCAATGTAGTGGTGCGGCTGACCAGGGATTTCGTAGCAGAGTTTGAAGCGCATCATCAGGTGCAACAGCTCATCGCGCAGCTCGGCATAGGGGCGGTCTTGCCAGATTTCGGTCAGGTCGGCGTGGGTAAAGCGTCCATAGTTGGTTTTGACTTTGGGCGTATCCAGCACTTTGTAAACCGCAGTGGTGCCCCATTCGGGTTTGAGAATCACCGTTTTTTTCAACAAGGCATCGTCTTGAAAGTGGAGACACACGCCCAAGTCGTGCAGGTAGCTACTGAGTCGCAGCATCTCGGCCCGATCGCGCAGCCCATTCTGCCGACAGAGATCAAAATATTTTTCATCGCTGATTTGGTGGCAGTGTTGGGCATAGTTTTCCAGCGCTGCGCGCACCCGCACCCAAATTTTGGGCAAGGGAGTGCCAATGTGAGGCAGGTGAACGAGATAGAACTGAATTGCCGCTTTAATGTCAGCCAAGCCCCGATTGGTTTCCAGATTGGTTGCCAGGAATTTTTCCACTTTAAATTCACTGCGCAACTGACGTTCATTGATTGGGCACTGGCGGTCTTGCTTTTCGTTTTTGATAATCAGCACCGGGCTATCGCCGCCGAGCAGTTCCACCACACTTAACCAGTGATGAAAATTGGGGTTTTCTTTGCGATCGTCGGCAACCAGGGCATAGAGCGATCGTTTGGTGAGAAAGAACTGGTGGGTGGCGTGGTAAATTTCCTGCCCGCCAAAATCCCAAATATTGACCCGAAAGGCTTGCCCGTTGGGTAAGGGAAACTCCCAGCGAATCACCTCAATGCCTTCGGTGGTCTTTTCTTTTTGGTCAAGCTGGTAGGCTTCATTCTTAATTTTTTTAGCCAGGGATGTTTTCCCCGCTTCTCCCTCGCCCACAATCAACAGTTTTGCTTCGTAGAGCGGTTCAGTGGCGTCAGGGTCTTGCACCTGAAAGTAGAAACTGAGAATTGTCTCCAGATCACCTGGTTGTAAATAAGGTTCTTTGGGTCCCAGCAGTTCGGGCGGAATAGGCACCGGATTGCCCCGTAAATCCAGCGTTTTGAGCGCAGCCATTTGCCGAATTTCCGGCGGCAGCGTGCTCAGCGCATTGGAGCTGAGGTCAAGGCTTTGCAGGCTCTTCAGTTGAACGATTTCCGGCGGCAGCGTGCTCAGCGCATTGGAGCCGAGGTAAAGGCTTTGCAGGCTCCTGAGTTGAACGATTTCCGGCGGCAGCGTGCTCAGCGAATTGTTGCGGAGGTAAAGGCTTTGCAGGCTCGTCAGTTGAACGATTTCCGGCGGCAGCGTGCTCAGCGAATTGTTGCTGAGTTCAAGGCTTTGCAGGCTCCTGAGTTGAACGATTTCCGGCGGCAGCGTGCTCAGCGAATTG
>JAHHIA010000015.1 GCA_019359045.1 Scytolyngbya sp. HA4215-MV1 | reverse complement strand
AAGGCTTTGCAGGCTCGTCAGTTGAACGATTTCCGGCGGCAGCGTGCTCAGCGAATTGTTGCTGAGGTAAAGGCTTTGCAGGCTCGTCAGTTGAACGATTTCCGGCGGCAGCGTGCTCAGCGCATTGGAGCTGAGGTAAAGGCTTTGCAGGCTCGTCAGTTGAACGATTTCCGGCGGCAGCGTGCTCAGCGCATTGGAGCTGAGGTAAAGGCTTTGCAGGCTCCTGAGTTGAACGATTTCCGGCGGCAGCGTGCTCAGCGAATTGTTGCTGAGGTCAAGGCTTTGCAGGCTCGTCAGTTGAACGATTTCCGGCGGCAGCGTGCTCAGCGAATTGGAGCTGAGGTCAAGGCTTTGCAGGCTCGTCAGTTGAACGATTTCCGGCGGCAGCGTGCTCAGCGAATTGTTGCTGAGGTCAAGGCTTTGCAGGCTCGTCAGTTGAACGATTTCCGGCGGCAGCGTGCTCAGCGAATTGAAGCGGAGGTCAAGGCTTTGCAGGCTCGTCAGTTGAACGATTTCCGGCGGCAGCGTGCTCAGCGAATTGGCGCTGAGGTAAAGGCTTTGCAGGCTCGTCAGTTGAACGATTTCCGGCGGCAGTGTGCTCAGGGAGTTGCCTTTCCACTCTCTATTTTCTTCATCCCATTTGCCCAAAATCAGGGTTTTGAGTTGGCTCAGTTGACCAATTTCGGCGGGGAGGGACTCCAGGTTTTGGCCTGCCAGGTCGAGGGTTTCCCACCCTTCTTGCTGGGCACGATCGAGGAGTTGCAACAGTTCATCGGGGGTCATAGGATTTGGGCTTGGGGATGGGTCAAGGTCGCCTGGAACCACTGGCTAGCACTGTCTCTATGCAGAGGATGCCTTTGATTTTAACGCTTCCAAGGAATAGCAATCAGACCTCGGAGGTTTTGAACAACCTCCGAGGTCTCAACCCTTTTACGATCGAGGCAACCTCGACACGCCCAATGCCCAGCCCCGACAAAATTGGGTTGCTAATTCACCGCGATCGTTGCCCCATTGCCCTGGGTCACCGCATTCGTGACGGCATGGGTTGCACTCGTCATCGCGATCGTTCCTGTTGAGGCAGATTGGCGAGTAGCACGCTTACGCGGTTTGCCCCCCGCCTGGATATACTCCACACTCTGTTTGCCATACCGAGTTGCCACCCCCATCAGCATCTTTTCCGAATAGCCATTCAACGCTTGCTCCAGCAACTTAATCTGCTCCATTATTTGATCGAGTTCCGAGAGCTTTGTGTTGTAGTCCAACAGCTTGGTTTGCAAAACCTGAGTGCGGTTTTCATAGTCTGCCAAGCTCAATCCATAGCCAAAATCCAGCGGATCATTCATCGATCGCATCCCCGCAATGCGACGGGTTGCTTTATCCAGCGCTTCAGAACCTCGTTTTGCTCTAGCCATTCATGCACCTCCGATTGAAGCATGGTTGCGATTGGTTTCTGCACTCTACCGCTTGCTCCAATTCAATTTCTTGAGTGAAAATCGGCAAAAATGGCAGTGCCCTGGCTGTCGCTGCTCCCTTTGCCATGGATTTCACTGAGAAATATAAATTCAACCCAATCAAAACTTGCTCGTGGAGACGCAAAGCATTGCGTTCCCCCTGCCCCCATCGATCTGAGACTGACCCCCATCGATCCACAGCCGATTCCCATCGATCCAAAGCCGATCAACATCGATCGAGAGACAACCCCCATCGATCCAGACCCGATTCCCATCGATCCAAAGCCGATCAACATCGATTAGGAGACGATCGACATCGATTAGGAGACGATCGACATCGATCTGAGATTGACCCCCATCGATCCAAAGCCGATTCCCATCGATCCAAAGCCGATCAAAATTGATTGAGAGACAACCCCCATCGATCAGATCCTGCCCCTCATCAATTTGAAGCTGCGTACACACAAGCAGTCAGTGATGTCATATCCATTTGATACTAATTTGATTTGTGTTTGCGACCGATCGAGATCCCCCCAGCCCCGCATTAATGCGCCACTAAACCCAAGCCTGTCTTGAAGCCCCCCTTTTTAAGCTACGGTGTACACACAAATCCCAGATTTGAGGCGAAACTCCTGGAGATCCCTCCAACCCCACTTAAAAAGGGGGGCTTCAGATTTCAAAGTCCCCCTTTTTTCTAGCGCAGCGGCGCGCCAGCGCGGGGATTTAGGGGGATCAACCCACTCAATGACATCACTGATTACTTGTGTGTACACGGTAGCTTTTTAAGGGGGATCTCCTCAGGTGCTAACGCACCGCCGCACTTTAAAAAAAAAGGAAGACTCTGAGTGCCGAAACCCCCTCTTTAGAGGGTTGAGGAGATCTCCAGTGGTTTCACCTCAAATCTGAGATTTGTGTGTACACAGTAGGAACCCATCGGGCATGGGAAAATAGCAATTGGGCAAGGCGTACGTGTTACGGGTAGGGGTGGAACATGGACAAAATTACCAACAATCCATCGGCAACCGCTGAACCGCAGAATGCAGCGAGTCATCCCAAAGACTGGTGGTGGCGCTTCTGGTTCCTACTGCCCCTCTACCCGCAGAGCAAACGGCGCACCCTCCGCACCGAAGTCGTTCAAGATACCGTCTGGACATTTGAGCAAGTCCAGGGCATCCTCTATGTTGTGGTGCCCGTGCGGATGACGATCGTCCGCTTAGAAACAGGCGGCTTACTCGTCTATGCGCCCGTTGCCCCCACCCCCGAATGTCTGCGTCTGGTCAACGAATTGGTTGCCCAGCATGGCGACATCCGCTACATCATCCTGCCCACCATTTCAGGACTGGAGCATAAAATCTTCGTCGCTCCCTTTGCCAGACACTTTCCGCAGGCGCAAGTGTTTGTTGCACCGCACCAATGGAGTTTTCCCTTCAATTTACCCCTGAGTTGGCTGGGTTTTCCGGCGGGACGCACCCACCCACTCCCCGCCGATAGCCGCCAGGCTCCCTTTGCCGGACAGTTTGACTATGCCATCTTGGGACCGATCGACCTGGGACCAGGGCGATTTTCAGAAGTAGCCTTCTTCCATCGACCCTCGCGGACTTTGCTCGTCACCGACACGATCGTCTCCATCCCCGCCGAGCCGCCCGCCATCAACCAGCTCGATCCCTATCCCCTGCTATTCCACGCCAGAGAAACCGTCGCTGACCCGATTGCAGACACTGCCGCCAATCGCCGCAAAGGATGGCAGCGCATTGCCCTCTTCACCTTTTATTTTCGCCCCAGCACAGTAGCCGTTGGCAAGTTGAGCCAGGCTGCCAGAGAAGCCTTCAAAGCCGCCCCCGATCGCTCTCGCAAAGCCTTCTTTGGCTTATTCCCCTTCCAATGGCAACCCCACTGGCAGCGATCGTTCGAGCGCCTGCGCGGAGGTGGACGCTTACTGGTGGCTCCGGTGTTGCGAACCCTCATCCTCAACCGCGCCCCACAAGCCACGATCGCCTGGGCCGACAAAATCGCCCAGTGGAACTTCCAGCAAATCATTCCCTGCCACCTGGATGCACCAATTCCAGCCACGCCCCAACAGTTTCGTCAAGCCTTTGCTTTTCTAGAGCCATCACCTCACACTGATAGCTCCACGATCGAACCCGATCCCACTCACTTGCCCAATGCCGACATTGAACTCTTGCAAACACTGAATCGGCAGTTGGTCGATCGGGGTATTGTTCCGGCGGAGAAAGAATGGGGTTAGGGGGAGATGGGGGGTGCCATCATCTATTCGCTCCTTTACCCCTCCCCTCCCTTAGAGGATGTTTTAAAAGTCCTTTCGTAAGTAGCAACAGGCACGATCCCCCTAAATCCCCCTTAAAAAAGGGGGACTTTGAGTGCTGAAGCCCCCCTTTTTAAGGGGGGTTGGGGGGATCTCCAGGGGTTTCGCCTTGAATCTGAGATTTGTGTGTACACCGTAGCCTTTTTTAAGGGGGGCTAGGGGGGATCTCTGAGTGCTCAACATCACAGCGAGCACCTTTTCAAACACCCTTTTACAGTCCCAAAATCCGGAAGAGCGAAAACACGCCGGTTACGGGTGCCAGAAAGATGCCGAGGGTGTCGGACACGCCTGCCAGTCCGGAGCGACGAATGACGATCGTGTCGTTGTTTCGCAAAGTGGGATTGCTGGTTTCGTTGGCTCCCTGAGCCAGGTCAATTTTGATTTCACGCTTGGTGACGGTGCCGTTGGGGTTGAGGCGGATCAGATCAACGCTGCTGCGGGCGGCGCGTTTGTTAAAGCCTCCGGCTGCCAGCAGTGCCTGGTTCAAGGGCGTATTGGGGGGCACTTTGACTGCACCGGGGGCTGCGACTTCACCCACAACATTGACGACGATTTGATCGGGGGAAAAACTGGCAGTGGCGATCGCGGTTGCCTCGCTGGGATTCAGTTCTGTGGCTTTGGGAATCAAAATGGTGTCGCCTTCCTGAAGCGGCAAATCCTGTCGGGTATCGCCCGTTTGCAACAGTTGCCAAAAGTTAACCGTTACGGATTGGCCGCGAGTTCCGGTTTTGGTCAGCCGATGCAGTTCAATTTTGCGAATATCAGCATAGGCAGTAATACCACCTGCTGCCTGGATTGCCTGGGTTAGCGTCAACACGCGAGGTTTGTTGTTGGCACCGCCTGGCAGAGCAGCGGGTTGTAGGGTGTAAGGTCCGGGACGATTGACTTCACCCACCACCGCCACTTTCAGGGCTTTGACTTCGGTGGGGGCAAAGCTAGCGGTTGCCAATTCCACCGCTTCGGCTGGATTGATTTCCGCCGCTGTCGGGATAAAGATAGAATCGCCATCTTGCAGCAGCAGATCCTGGCTGATGTCACCCGTGCGAATCAGTTGCCACAGATCCAGATTGAAGACGCGGTTAGCGGTATTGCCAGGTTGCAGACGACGTACCTGGATCTGACGCAGATCGGCAGCTTGGGTAATGCCACCCGCCAGTTGCAGAATGCGGGTAACGGTGGGGATGCCTTCTTTCTCAACGGGCGAAACGGTGTAGGTGCCGGGATTGTTGATCTCGCCCGCGATCGCAATTTTCACCGATCGGGCTGCCAGCAAACTCACCGTAATGGACGGGCGCTTAATTACCCCTTTATAACGGGCCGAAAGGTGCGCCGAAGCCTGTTTGGGGGTCATCCCTCGCACTGAAACTGCACCAATTTCGGGCAGATTGACTGTTCCATCCGACAAAACCAAATATTCGCCACTGTATTCTGGCACGCTGAAAATATCGATGCGAACGCGATCGCCTGCGCCTAACAAATAGCCACTATCTTGAAAAGTGCTGGATGAAACGGGCACGGGCGGCGGTGAAAAGGCAGACTGAGCCAATCCTGGCAGGGGAAAACTCAGCAACGCGAAAAGACCCAATCCTGTCAAGGGATGGAAAGGAAATCTCAACCACTCAGTCAATCCGGTCTTTTGCATGAAATCGTGCTCCAGGTCGCTTAGAGAGAATCAACTGCACCAAGATTTTGCTCAATCGCGTGATAGCAGTCAGAGATCGACGATCGTTGCTGCATCGCATGGGTTAATGCCTGATAAGCAGACTGATTTTCTTGCAAAATTGTTCTCGCTTGCAGGGCTGCCCAGCGTTCTTTTTGAGCAATTTGGGCATCTACATAACGAAGGCTTGCCAGCACCGATCGCAACTTCCGGCAATCATCGCTGCCACCCTGAATGTTGCCATAAGTCAAGTCTTCGGCTGCCATGCCTGCCATCCAAATGGCACAATAGCGATCGAGCAACTGAGCCGACAATTTCCCCTGTTGCAACTCTGCGTCCAATGCTTGTACGTCAAACTGTACACCTCCCAGTCCTGGCTGTCCCTGTTTTAGCGTTTCCCAGGCGGTGAGGGTATACCCCATAATGGGGATTTGCAATTGATGAGCGACCAGAAAGTGTCCGGCTTCGTGTCGGATCACCCGTTCCCGATGGTCTGAAGAAAAGCCTGCCATCCAATCTAAAACGAGGTTGGCACCGCGTCCCTGCCAGCTAAAGTTATCAAGCGTAGCAAACCCCAAAATACCTGCGGTAGCGATCGCCGTAATCCAGGGTGAGATATGCAACCAGGGACCCAGCAAACTGGAAAGGGTCATGGCAAAGATCAGAATGGCGATCAGGTTGAGGGCAGCTTGGTTCATGGGCAGGGGTTTGGGGGGTTAGGGCGCAAGTGTTTGGTGCCAAGTGTCTGGGCGATCGCCTCTGCTGGGAATACGAATCGGATGCATCCCACGCATCAATTATCTCGTTTTCCTGCTCGACTGGGGAACGCAGAGGCAAAGCTCTGCCTCCGGCTCCATATCACACTTCATAAATTCTCGTACTGCTCACTTCCAGCGGCAAAAAGACCGTCATGACTTCGCCCTGCTGGGGGCGTTGGCGCACAATCAATTTGCCGCCCAGGGCTTGAAATAGATTTTTGGTCACTGCCAGATTCAGACTCAAACTCCCCGTTTCGGGCTGAAACATCAGCATTTGTCCCAACGATTTCAAAATGGGCTGATGAGACTTGGCTTTGGTTGAGTAATTTGAGTCTTGATTGGGTTGAGACTGGAGTTGGAGCTTCAGTTGGCTCCCTGCCTGGGTTGCCTGCACTTCAATATGGCTACCTGCTGGCAGGTTGCGGGTAAAGCGTTCAATCAAACTGGTCAATGCCTGATCCAACATGGTGGGGTCACTCACCACTGTAGGCATTTTTTGTGGCAAAACCACTTCCAGCGTCAGTTGTCGCTGCTGGGCTTGCTGTTGCCAGCGTGGAATACTTTGCTGAAACACATCTGCCAGGGGCGTGGCGGTGAGAGGCATAACAGTCGATTTGGTGGCAGTCGTTTCCAGCTCCACGGCGCGAGAAATGAAGCCAAATCGATCGATCTGTTCACTACATTCTCGATCGATCATCTCCAACCGCTTCCGCACTTCAGCGACCAGGTCTTTGCGCTTGAGCAACAGACGAGTCAGGGTGCGAATGGTTGCCAGAGGTGTGCGGACTTCGTGGGCGATCGCTTGCAGCAATTCCACATCCAGGCTGCCTCGGAACCCACTGCTCGATCGAGAATGAACCGCTGATTGAAACTTGAATTGGGATGAGCCATTGGAGGATGAATCATGACTGATCGATCCATTCACTCCCTCTCGCACTCGCTTCAGGTCTTCTTTTTCGATCGGTTCTGGTAAATGCGCCAGCAACAGATGGCTAAACCGAGTCACGAGTTTGTAACTGGGGGGGATGGGCGGAAAGCGATCGTATAAGTCATCTAAGGCGGTTAACTTGTAAGGTGTGGTTAACACAACTCGTTGGCGCAAACACTGCCAGGCAGATTGCACCCCATCTGGATCGAACGAAAAACGGAACTGGGGTTGTCCTAGCTCGTCTTCTCCCAACACCATGACCAAACTAAAACTTGCTGTCAGCACCAGACAAAATCGCTCATGTACCAACGGGTCATGTGGCAACAAGGTGAGCAACGGGGCTGAATGATGAGAGGATACCGGGATGACTTCTGGATCAACCTCCCGATCGGCGGGTGGCAATTGAAACATCTCGCCAGCAGACTGAAACCAATCGGGCGTAAACGTCCAGGTTGCCAAATGCTCAGCTAACTGTGGCAGGTTGAAGACAGGACTAGGTCCCGACACAATCATCCCCTGCACCTGCGGGCTTGCCAGGGGAATAAGCGATTCGATCTCTGAGAAGGGAACTAAAGGTGGTTCCAATTCAAAGGTTTGTTCCAATTCAAGGCTTTGTTCTAACAACGCAGATAGAGCCGCGATCGCACCGCGCCATTCGCGCTCTGCTTTGAGCCGCTCTAATGCAGTGCGGTTGGTGGAATGACGATAGACAGAGCCATCCCCTTCTTCCGTCTGATAAGCCTGAAACTGCTCCGGTTCAGACCCATTGACCAGGATCAAAATTTCACTGAGGGTTGGCAATAACCACTTCGGCACAGACTTTCCTCTTCTAGCGACGATCGCCAGCAACCTGAGATAGGCGTCCCCGATCCTGGATAAATTCGAAAGGCTGAGTGGAAAAGCTTCCCTCGATTACCTTTTTTATCATCCCGATCAGGACGCTATTTTGCCAAAGACTCGACCTCGTCTCTTGCTATTTATGAGGTTAATCTGTAACGGTCGTGAAATGGTAGCCGTAGAACCGAACTTCTCATTCGCAATTTCCCTTACCGCTCCCTAACCAATCCCGACAATTGACTTTCTACTTCTTCGGTCACTGGCGCTTCTTCGGAGGTGAGCACAAGACTCTGGGCGGTCGGAGGATGATCTTGATCGACCGATCGAATCTGCTCCAACCCCACTTTGATCACTACCGCCGTGGGTACGGCAATAATCACGCCTAATAACCCACCAATGCGGGCTCCGGTGAGAATGGAGATAAACACCCAGACTGGGTTAAGTCCTGTTACACTGCCCAGCACTCTGGGTGCAATCAAGTTTTCCAAAATCTGCTGGACAATGACTGCTGCAACTAGTACTTGCAACCCCAGCCCAATGTCCCGCAGGGCAACGAGCAAAGTAATCAGGGCAATCCCCACCGAACCACCGAAAGGCACCAGTGCCATGAGTCCGATCGTCAACCCAAACAACAGTCCAAACGGCACCCGCATGACCAAAAAAGTCGGAATCAGCGCTGATGCCATGCAAGTGCCAATAATCAACTGACCAATAAAAAAGTTCTGGAAGCTCAGGCTAATGGTGTCAGAAAAAGGGCGGCGGTAGTGCGTGGGTAACCAATCAATCAGACTTTGCCAAAGTTCATCGCCATGTTGCAGCAAGTAAAAGGTGAGAACCACAGTCAGCAGACCATCTAAAAGGCTGGTGACCGTAATTACAGCCAGGTTGAGCACTTGCGCTGCGATCGTTTGAAGCTGTCCTTTTAAACGGGCGGTAATTTGAGCAGCAATAGTATCCAGATTGACTGCCCAGCCGAAGTTTTCTGCCCGCTCGTTCAATGCCACCAACTGCCGCTGCCCCGAGTCAATCCATTCGGGTAATCGGGCAACCAATTGCTGCGCCTGAGACAGGGCGATCGGCACCAACGTCACCCCCAACCCTAACAGAATAGACAAAGTAACTAAAAAGACCAAAATTGCTGCCTGCTGCCGCTGTGCACCGCGCCGCTCCAACCAACTGACCGGATAGTTCAGCAAAAATGCCAGCAGCGAGGCCGCCACCAAAATCACAATCAGTGAGTGAAAATAGCGGAAGATTGCCGCAACTGCCCAGGCATTCAGCACCATCAACGGAGCCACTAACGCAACCGTCAATGTGCGTGACAACGGCGTTAACGACTGCCACCAAGAAATCAAAAGCCTGGATCTTTGCATGGATCAATCGCAGAATGGAATCGGGAGAACAACTTGCTAATTTCCATTATCCCGGACTTGAAGGCGAAACCTCTCCCTCTAAAGTGAGTGATACTCTACGGGGATCGCAATGAAGCATATTGAACCATTAGAGAACCCAGACATCAAGCGTTTGCAACGGTATCTCTATTTTGTGCCAGTATTTGGGGCAATTCCGGCGCTGTGGACCTTGTTCCGTGGCAAGGGCGATCGGCAAGAACGAGCCTTTTGTCGGTTAGCACTGATTCTGGCACTTAGCTGGCTGCTTGGCTATTCGTCTTTGGGTACAGGCGCACAAGCCTCTGAATCACTAGCTCTGCCACTCTCAGTCCTCAATACTTTATTTACCTCCAGTTATTTCGTCGTCAATCTCTGGTTGATGGTACAAATCTGGCAACGCAAACCTCTCTCTTTGCCCGGGATTGGGCGTTTGGTTGATGCCAAATCGAGCAAAAAACGATGATTCCCGATCGTCAAAGTAGAAATTACTGAAGTCTACGGATTGCTTGAGCCTCTCTAAGCCCTGTCCATCCAACCATGGAGCGAATCATCCACAATTCAGGAGAACTCACTTGGGATGGGATCAAAAGCAAGATGAATGAAGACTTAGGCAAAGTTTATCTGGTGGGAGCGGGACCCGGTGATGTGGCTTACCTCACCGTACAGGCAATGGAGCTTTTGTCTCAGGCAGAAGTGCTAGTCTACGATGCTCTGGTGGATGCTCAATTGCTGGAACAAGTCCCAGGCGATTGCCTCAGGATGAATGTGGGCAAGCGGGGGGGGCAGCCTAGCTTCAAGCAAGGCGAAATCAACCGTTTGTTAGTGGAGCAATGTCGGCTGGGCAGACGAGTCGTGCGGCTCAAAAGCGGCGATCCCTTCATTTTTGGGCGCTGTATGGCTGAGCTTGAAGCGTTGACTGCCGCAGGCTGCGCCTTTGAAGTAATTCCAGGGTTGTCTTCAGCGCTCACGGCACCATTGCTGGCAGGGATTCCGTTAACCGATCCTGTGTTGAGTCGCTGTTTTGCTGTCTTTACTGCCCACGACCCTGAGGCGATCGACTGGCAAACACTGACCCAAATCGAAACGCTAGTGATACTCATGGGCGGGCAGCAGTTACCAGAGATAGTCCGACAGTTGCGCCGAGGGGGGCGATCGCCCCAAACCCCAATTGCCCTCATTCGTTGGGCAGGGCACCCTCAACAACAAATCTGGACAGGTACATTAACCGATATTCTGGAGAAAACCGCAGGTAATGCTCTTTCCCCCGCTGTGATTGTGATAGGAGAAGTAGTAAAGCTGCGAAAATATTTACGAAATCGTACTCAAGCAGGTAAAGCGGTGACCCATTTCCCTAGCGATCGAGACCATCCAACCCACAATCAAGCATTGAGTATGGCACAAGAGGCTGTCGTGAGTGTGCAATCTGAACCCGATTCTTCAGCCTCCCTGTCTGCCGTACCGCTGACTGACAAAACCATTTTGGTCACTCGTTCGGCGGGGCAATCCAGCCAGTTTAGCGATCGTCTCCGCGCCGCTGGGGCAGTGGTGGTTGAGATGCCTGCCCTAGAAATTACACCCCCATCGAGTTGGGCAGCGCTCGATCAAGCCATTGACCAACTCGAAAGTTTTGATTGGCTCATTCTGACTTCCAGCAATGGGGTAGCTTACTTTTTTGAACGGTTGGGAGCGCAACTGCAAGATATCAACGCGCTAGCGGGAATCAAAATCGCTGCCGTAGGAGAAAAAACAGCTGCGACCCTCAAACGACGAGGCATCAAACCCGATTTTATTCCTCCCAATTTTGTTGCCGATTCTTTAATTGCCAATTTTCCAGCCCCTGTCGTCGGGCAAAAAATTCTATTTCCTCGGGTGGAAAGCGGGGGACGAGAAGTGTTGGTAAAGGAGCTTACCGAAGCAGGTGCAGAGGTTGTAGAAGTGGCAGCTTACGAGTCTCGCTGTCCACAGACGATCGCCCCAGAAGCGCTAGCCGCGCTACAACAGCACACCATTCAGGTCATCACGTTTGCCAGTGCCAAAACCGTGAAACATTTCTGCCAACTGGTGGAACAGGCGATGGGTACGGATTGGCAAAGCAGTCTAACGGATCTTTGTATTGCCTCGATCGGTCCGCAAACTTCTCAGGCTTGTCGGTCGCTATTGGGGCGTGTGGACGTGGAAGCACAGGAGTATACTTTGGAAGGATTAACTCAGGCGATCGTGCAGTGGGCGAAAAATACGGGTTCATAGGCTCGTCCTTTACGGGTCTGATCCCCAGTATTCAAGATCGTTCTGCGCTCATTCCAAGAGCCTTTAGCCACTGGAATGGAGCGGCTGAACTGGAGGCTGTTTTACAGTTTTCCCTGAGTGTCAAATGTCCATCGTCCAAAGTCCAAAATTCGGACTAGGCACCGTATGACTTCCAGAAACCGTCTGGTACAAAGTGACACAGACAGCAGACTGCACCATGACGAATCCTAATCGCAGCCAAACACAACTCTCCCAGCGCCTGATCGGGGTGACGGGTAGTATTGGTATGGGCAAAACGACCGTCTCAGATTATTTGGCGAAAATTCATCACCTACCCGTTTTAGATGCAGATATTTACGCCAGAGAAGCTGTACAAACTGGGAAATCGGCGCTGGCTGAGATGGCGGAGCGTTATGGATCAGGCATTTTGCTATCGGACGGTAACCTCAATCGGCGACGTCTAGGCGAGATTATTTTTAACAGTCCAGCCGAACGCCTCTGGGTAGAGCAAAAGATTCATCCTTACGTGCGAGATCGGCTGGAAACCGCGCTCAAGACTGCTCCACTCAACAACCTCACGCAGTATCCTATCGTGATAATGGTGATTCCCTTGTTGTTTGAAGCCCGCATGACGGATTTGGTGACTGAAACTTGGGTGATCTACTGTTCTTTAGAACAACAAATTGACCGGCTAATGCGCCGCGATTGTCTAACCCTAGAAGAAGCTCAAATCCGTATCAACAGTCAAATGGCGATTCAAAAAAAAGTTGCCCGTGCCAGTGTGGTGCTAGATAATTCCTTCTCCTTGGAGAATCTTTTTCAGCAGATCGATCAGGCGCTGGCTCACCCGCCTTCTACCAAAGACCCGTTTAGTCAGCGATCGCGATCGTCCAAGCAGCGTTAGGCAGCCGAGCGATCGCGATTCAACGAATCAAATTCTCCCTAGTTTTCGATATTCTTTCTGTCCATTGAAGATTGGTAGATCTCTGGTTAATACAGGTGCTCTAGATAACAACCATTTCTCTTCCTATCTATATTAAACAAATTCAATCCGAAGCTCATGGGCGCAACACTGAAGCAAATTGCTGGCTATCTCGATAAGAAAGGCTGGAAATATAAAGTAGATGAAGCGGAGTCCCGCATTCTAACCGGGGTTTATGCTCAGCACATTAAAGAATTTTTGATTGTGATTCAACTGGATGAGGAGGGCGAATTTTTTGAACTCTTTGCGCCCAGAGTGCTAGCAGGTATTCAGAACCATCCTCACAAAGATGCCATTTTGCAAACGATGTTGTGCATCTCCTGGGAAACAAAAATGTTGCAATGGGAATATGACCCGTCGGATGGTGAAATTCGGGCAATCATTGAATTCCCCTTAGAAGACGCTGTGATGACCGAACGCCAGTTTAATCGCTGCTTATATGGCTTAATTCAATTGGTGGATGAGTTGGCGTTGCCTCGGTTGAAAGCGGTGATGGAGACAGGCATTGATCCAGGCGACGAAGAAGAAGGCGAACGGCTGTTATTAACCCTCGAAGCCCAGGCACCGGGTTTGCTAGCAACGCTGGAGCGGGCAATGGAAGCCCGCAAGCGTCGCGGCAGATTTCCCGGTTCTGAGATCTTAGATGAGGACTATGACGATATTGGAGACAGTGAGGATGTTGACTCCGACGAGGACTAAGGGGACGATCGATCGCAGGAATATTCTCAACCATGCCGACTTGACTCAATATCGCTTCGCCCTGGGGGGTTAATCCGTTGCCTCCCCCCCCACCACGACATTCCGTAGCCGCAGGCTAGGTCCACCGCAACCCACGGGCAAGCCACTCTGCCCACCCTTGCCGCAGCCACCCGATTCATCCCAGAAAAAATCATTTCCGATCGCTTCAATATCTGCCAGTGTCTTAAAGGCATTCCCCGACAGTGTGACATCTCTTACCGGTTCAGCAATTTCGCCTTTGCGAATCATCCAGGCTTCGCCAGCAGCAAACGTGAACATTTCTCCATTGGTCATGCCACCTAGCCAATTGCGGGCGTAGACCCCTTCATCAATGTCTGCAAATAAATCTGCCACAGGCGTTTTGCCGCGCTCGATCCAGGTATTGGTCATCCGGACGATCGGCGGGTAATGATAGTTCAAACAACGGGCATTTCCCGTAGGTATTTCCCCCAGTTTGCCAGCCGTTTCGCGAGAGTGGAGCCGCCCTACCAGCACCCCATCCTCGATCAGTCGGGTTGTCGTCGCCGGAGTGCCTTCATCGTCATAGAAATAGCTGCCCCGATGCCCGGCGGGAGCCGCTCCATCAAAAATCTGTAGCTCCGACGGACCAAACCGTCGTCCCAGGCTCATCACCTCGAGCAAATCTGGATTTTCGTAAGCCATATCCGCTTCCGAGAGATGCCCAAAGGCTTCATGCACAAATAAACCACTCAGGATGGGATCAATCACCACAGTATAGGCATTCCCTCGCACGGGTGGCAGTGCTAAAGAATTGACAGCTCGCTGAGCGGCACTCCGAACTTGTTCATCTAGCCCAATCAAATCCTCAAAGGCTTTGCGCGACCCTACCGTCTCCCGCCCCGTTTGTACCGTTTCGCCATCGCGAGCCGTAGCAGCAAAGCGCATTTCCATATCTGCCCAGGATTGCTCCAGCAGGGTGCCTTCGGATGTAGCAAGAATGACTCGTTGCGAACTATCGCCATAGCGCACAGAGATGGTCGCAATTTGTGGATCGACACTCCGCAAAATTTCTCCGTAGTGCAGGCACAGCGCTTTTTTGTCACTGATCTGCATCTGACGCGGATCGCTCCCCGTCAAAGGTAACGCTCGGACATCTTGAATGGACAGGATTGGCGCAAGTAGGGTTTCTTCATCCCCAACCAATTGAGCCGCTGCGATCGCTTCTTCAATTCGCTCACTTAGTGTCGAAAGCTGATTAAAGCTCGCAAACCCCCAACCCCCTTTATGACAGGCGCGCACATGCCCCCCGATCGAGATTCCTTCACTCAAGGTCTCGATCTTGGTTCCGCGCAAGAGGATATCCGTCCCCTCCGCCGACTCCAGCCGGATCGCCAGGTAATCAACGCGATCGCGATAGCGAGCAATCAAGTCTGAAAGTAGATTTCTGGCATCCGCAAGCAAGGTAGACATGACAGCACACTTAGCAACTGCTCTCCATTTTGCAATTAATTGGTAGGCTTGCCAAACACTCTCGTGAATGGATGCGATTATCGACGACTACTTTCACCAATAAAAATATCCAGTCCCATCGGAGCTTCTCGCTGGATATGACCTGCTTTCACTGCTTCACACAATTTTTCCAGCGCTTCCAAATCAGAGGATTGACAGCCCTTAATGCTGAGAACTTGACGAATTAAACCTTCAGATTCAACGCTGAGACAGCCAGTCTGAAAAGCCGATTGAACGAGGGCGTGAATCATAGGAGTGAAGATTTTCTGATCGAAATGTCTTGTGACCTTTAATATCAGGTATTTGCGAGGGTTGATTGCTGATTGAGATCAACCTCAAACGTGATGTTAAACGCTACTACAGCGTGACCTAGATCACTCATCAAAAATACTGAGTTGAGAAATAAAAATCAACCGGATGTCCTTCCTTGATCAGAACCTCATCTTATGGACTGATCAATCGACTCAGTACATGACGTGCCAAAAAACACGATGAATGGAAGACGAACATCCGTAGAAGCATTTGACTTTTAGATGGAACCTGGTTTGTCTCCACCTTCAAGGGTTTGAAAATTCAAGGGCTGAAACCGGGACTCAGTCCGAAAATAGGACTTTCAATCTAACAGTTCAGTTCTTCAAATCTGTAGCAGAGGGAGGAACTGAGCAGCAATTAAAATATTTTTATGGGACTAAAATTCCCTTAATGATGGGTTTTAGGAATTTTTTTAATGACGATTTTGTTTAGAATTTTGTGCAATTTAGAAATTTTCGGGCTTAATTGGAGAAAAGCGTTTTAATGAGTTCAATCAAGACTCCAAAAATAAGGTATTTCGAGTCCTTGCCATCAGTCCCAGATTCATTCAAGGTGGGGTTTGATTCAGGCTAAAAGCGATCGCGGATTCCAAAAAATATTAGATTAACAGCGTTCTATTCCTCAGATTTCGAGTTCAGAAAAAGAGCAAAACCGTCAGCTCAATAAATGCATCGGGTGTGAAAGTCGGAGATATGAAGAGGAGTGAAGTGTGACTTATCACAGTGACGTATACCAACCAACCATTTTAGAGTTGGCGCGACAGGGCAACCTCCAGGCGATCGCTTACTGGCTCAATGGCTATCTGGCACCTCGCGGAATTTGCGCCCGTATCCAGCCCTTTCGGGCGCGATGTTTGCAAGTGCAAGTCGAACTACCGCACTTTCCCAATTGGGAAACCTCTGCCAATCTCCTCTCCGAGCATCTGGCGCGGTTTATCTGTCACTGCCTTTGGAAACTTGACTCCACTGCCTTTGATGGTGTGAAAATTGCGACTCATCTGTCAGGTGAATCGGCAGTCCTTTGGAATCGATCGATTCGGTTGGTGACCCCATCCACTCGGTTAACACCGCAGCAATCCAAGCAACTCCGGCTCAAACTGCGGCAAACAGCGCAGCATCGTGCCAGACTCAAGCTATTGCGTTCTTTACTATTGAGCGGTTCCACTGCAACGGCTTTTATTCTGGGTTGCTGGCTGGGCTATTCCGATGCTCCGATCGAGCAAACCACCGCAACCGCTTCTCCTTCTCCCACATCGAGCAGTGCTTCTGTCTCGCTTCAGCACCGCCCAGATAACGTACAAGCAGCCTTAGAAAGTGTGCCAGTTGTGCGGCTGAATCAGGTGGCAACCCCCCAAGATCCTACGGTCACTTTAATGTTTGGCGGAGATGTTACTCTGTCAGATGCCTTTGCGGAACTGGTGGGGCAAGACTACGACTGGGCATTTGCCGAACTGGAAGAATACCGTCAGGCAGATGTGGCAATGGTCAATTTGGAAGGAACCCTGACCCGAGCAGAAAATCCATTGCCAGACAAGCAATTTCACTTCAAAGCCGATCCGGAGTCGGTAAAGGTACTGAGCAGTGGCGGGGTGGATCTCGTCACGCTGGGCAATAACCATGCGATGGACTATGAAGCGGTAGGACTGGAGGAAACCATGGCAACGCTCGATCGGGCAGGCATTCACCACATTGGCGCAGGACGGGATATCAAGGAAGCGCGTCGTCCAGAAATTTTAGAAGTCAAAGGGCAGCGCATCGCTTACCTGGGTTACTACGATGCCGATCTTCATGCAGCGGGCGAAGGAGTTGCCGGCACGAACCCCCGACACAATCAGCGAGTTGCAGAAGACATCAAGGCAATTCGCAATCAAGTAGATTGGGTGATTGTCAACTATCACTGGGGCGAAGAGCTGGCAGACTACCCGGGCGATTGGCAAATGGAGCTGGCACATTTCACGATCGACCAGGGCGCAGATCTAGTAGTGGGGCATCACCCCCATGTTTTACAGGGCACAGAAATCTATAAAGGAAAACCGATCGTTTATTCTTTAGGAAATTTTATCTTTGGTGGCAACTCGCGTAGTGACTATGACACGGCTGCGTTAAAAGTCTCGTTGCGAGATAAACAGATGAAGGTAGAACTCTTGCCCATTGCCGTGAAAAAGTATCAGCCGCATGTGTTGACGGGCGAGCGTGGCAAAGCAATTCTCGATCATGTCCAACAGATTTCGGACATTTTTGATCAGCCGATGCAAGCCTCAATGATCCTGAATCCGCGATCGCTCCCTGCGCCGACAGCCGCTACTACCAAATCTACGACAGCTGGGCCAAAAGCCTCGCCCCAGCCTTTCATTCAGGCTCCCAGTTCCACTGCGATCGATGATTTCAAGCCCGAGCCAGCGGTCTCTCCGACCCCAGAGACGGCTCCTAGCAGTGCGGCTCCAGCTGAAACGGTTCCCCCTACCAATATTCCCACGCCGGAATCTACCCCACCGTCTACCTCTTCACGTCCCTCTCCGAACCAGACACTGCAATCTGCCAATCTGCCGCCCGCCCGTGTGAGTTCTATTCAGTTGCCTGTCCTGCCCACGGTTATCGGCTCTGGAACAAACACCGGGCAACATCAACCTGTCAATTTGGAGCAGGCTCCAGTGGCTCCTACAACTCACCGGGTGGGTCAGGATGAGGGGGAGCAATTACCTAATCGACCTGCCCTCAAGAACTGTAGTGCGGATGCTCCTGCCCAAAGTTTGGGCGATCCGTTGCGTCGGTGCTATGCCCAAAAAACAGATGAACCCAATCAGACGAAATACGAACCAGAAAGCATTCTAGAAAGTGCTCCCTGGGCATTTTCGGGAATGTAATTGAGAAAATGTCAATGGGACTCTAATGCCAAATTCTGGCTAGGGTGCGTGAGCTAACGTCTCGAATCGATCGTCAAAGTTCAACTAGAAGAGGTAGATGAACCCGTGTCAGAGCAAGCGTTACAGCGGGAAATCTCGGTCCAGACAGGACAATACACCACCTACGTCCTTTCAGATGGGAGATCGCGCCTGGAAGTGGTTCCCGAACGTGGGGGCATCATCACCCAATGGCAAGTGGAGGGGCGGAATATTCTGTATCTGGATCACGATCGCTTCGCAAACCCTGAATTAACCGTTCGGGGTGGTATTCCCATCCTATTTCCCATTTGCGGTAATCTTCCAGACAATACCTACACCTACCAGGGGCAAAACTACACCCTCAAGCAACACGGCTTTGCCCGTGACCTGCCCTGGCAAGTGACTGATCAGAGTACCCAAAACGGTGTTTGTCTCACTTTGGTTCTCACCAGCAATGAGCAAACCCTGGCTCTGTACCCCTTCAAGTTTCAACTCACCTTTACCTATACCCTGCAAGGCAATACGCTCCGCATTCATCAGCACTATGCCAATCACTCTCGTGATCCCATGCCATTTTCTGCTGGATTCCATCCCTACTTTGGCGTAACGGATAAGACCCAGCTGCGGTTTGAGATTCCCGCTACCGAAATGCAAAACCACAAAACTTTAGCCATTCTCCCTTTCTCTGGAGAATTTGACTTCGACCAGGACGAAATTGATGTGGCGTTTCGAAGCACGACCGGACCCTTTGCCAGTGTCCTGGATCTGAGTCAAGCAACCCGGTTGACACTCACCTATAGCGATGTCTTTTCAACCTTGGTATTTTGGACGCTCAAAGGCAAGGAGTTTTATTGTCTGGAGCCTTGGACGGCACCTCGCAATGCGTTGAATAGTGGCGATCGCCTCCTTTCCGTTAGCCCTGGAGCCAGTTTTGAAATCACATTTGACCTGAGGGTCAGTGCCTTTTAGCAAATGGTTAGGGGAATTTCATGTTTCTAGGTACAATGTGTTCTAACCTGTGCTACCGTAAGATTCGATGCGGGAAACGCAACCGAAGCAAGGGTCGCTAGCTCAGCGGTAGAGCACTCGGCTTTTAACCGATTGGTCCCGGGTTCGAATCCCGGGCGACCCATATTAAATTTTGGCTTCAAGTTTTAGGGTTTCTAAATATTGGGTTTCCAGATGTTTTTTTGGTAAATTCACCTGGATTTTGGCTGAGGCAGTTTCCGGGGGTCGATAAGTGTATACAAATACACCTCGCCGCCTAGAATCCACTCATGTCTATCTCGAGTCAATGGAGGTCGTTGCGATACCTCATCCCCAAAACAAAGCATTCAGGCTTTACCTTGATCGAGCTGCTGGTAACGATTATCATCATTGGCATCCTGTCTGCCATTGCCTTACCTGCTTTTTTGAAGCAAGCCAATAAGGCAAAACAGGTCGAGGCAAAAACCTACGTAGGTACCATGAATCGTGCTCAGCAAGCCTATTACCTGGAAAAAGATGCATTTGCAGTACAGCTCCAGGATTTGGGATTGGGCATTCCCAATCAAACAATTAACTATCGATACGCCATCACCATCAATATGAGTGGAGATGGGGGGGCTGGTGCTGTTGCGACAAATCAGGCGCAGGTTGTGCAAACGCCTTCTCCCCTTAAAGCTTATATTGGAGGAGTCAAGATAACTGCCAGTTCTTTGGGGGATGGTGCAGTGACGCTGGCACGAATGTGTGAAGGGGCAAAAGCGCATCAATTGGGAGGACCAGATGGCACTCAGACAATGCTGGGGAGCACGTCCGGTGAGCCCCCCGACTGCCCTGTTGACTACATTGTATTGAGTGATTAGGAATCTGCGGATTAATAGTGTACCCAGCAGTCAGGTTTCGACTGCGCTCAACCTTCAGTCGTCGCGGATTGAGCATAGCCGAAATCCAAACCGTTGGTATTTTATTTTCATGCAAGTCCCTTAGCGCGATCGTCGCTTCCTAGATTCCGTTTTCATGACAGCGAGTTGCCCATCGATTCGACCGATTTCAAACCACAGCAGCCCTGCGAAGATCCATCGTCTTATCTGTTCCGTCGGTAACCGGTTCACATTTCATCGTTACCGAGGGGATTTCTACAGATAATATCGAACGGTTGTCACGACACGACTTTTTTTCGTTCGCAAAATGGCTTTCAGAAACAAGGTTGTTTGATTATGTAACAAATTCTCCCACCAGTGCCGTGTAACAAAAGCGGGAATGATGATGGTCGAAAACACGCCAGGATGTTGAGCCTCATATTGGCTAACAAATTCGACGATCGGGGACACCACTGAACGATAGGGAGAATCCAAAATAATCAAAGGAATATCAGCTTCCAGTTCTTGCCAGCGCTTTTGTAAGCCCTCCCGATTTTCGCCCCCAATGTCTACGTGGACTGCCATGACTTCATCAGCAATGCTACGTGCATAGTCCAGCGCTTCCACAGTCCCCCGATGCAATTGCCCAACAATGACGATCGCTGGATGGGTGACTATCTCTCCTTTGGGGCGAGGGATGTAGCTTCTGGGGGCTAGCCCTTGAATACTGAGACGATCTGCGACATGCTCGTAATGGCGGCGGATGCTCAAAAAGAGCCACACAATCAGCGGAATGCTGACGACGACAACCCACGCCCCCAACATGAACTTTGTCCAGATAACGACTGCTAGAACGACCGCCGTAGCAACTGTGCCTAAAGCATTAATTCCTGCACTGGTTTGCCAACCTTTGCCTTTGTATTTAAACCAATGGCGCACCATGCCCGCTTGCGAGAGCGTAAAAGACGTAAATACTCCCACCGCATAGAGGGGAATAATAGCATTGGTATTTCCCTGAAAGAAAATAATCAGAAAAACGGCACAGAGACTCAATAACAAAATTCCGTTGGAATAGACCAGGCGATCGCCGAGCAATGCCAATTGTCGGGGTAAAAAGCCATCACGCGCTAAGAAATAGCACAATCGAGGAAAATCGGCATAGCTGGTGTTGGCTGCCAAAAGCAAGATGGCAGGTGTGGCAAACAAAATCAGGAAGTAATAGAACGGACTGGTGCCAAAAATTTGGCGGCTGAGGATTGAAAGCACTGTCTCTTTTCCGATCGGCACCACCTGATAGAAATGTGCCAGGTAAGTAATGCCCAAAAACATGCACCCTAGAATGACCCCTAACAAGATCAACGTTTGACGAGCATTTTTCCATTCTGGAGGTTTAAATGCCAGTACCCCATCGGAAATTGCCTCAACTCCGGTTAAAGCAGTGCACCCAGCCGCAAAAGCCCTCAAAATCAGGAACACGCTCAGTGGCTCAGTGTTTTTTGGTAGAGCCATGGTAGAGAGGGGTACGGTAACAAGATGCCCGGTGAGTTGGTTAAAGATCCCGGTTGTAATCAGAATAAAGATACTGGCAATGAAAGCGTAGGTGGGGATCATAAAAATTCGCCCAGATTCTTTGACCCCTCGCAGATTGGCTAACATCAAAAAGAAAATAAACAGCAGACAAAGGTCAATGGTGTAGGGGCGTAAGATAGGAACTGCTGAAGTTAGGTTCTCAATTCCCGCAGAAATGCTGACCGCAACTGTGAGAATGTAGTCAATCATCAAGGACCCACCAGCAATCAGCCCTGGATATAATCCCAGATTGCCGCGTGCGACGACATAGGACCCCCCCCCTTTGGGGTATGCCCGAATTGTTTGGCGATAAGACAAAATCACGATCGCGAGAAGCACCGAAATCGCAACCGCGATCGGCACAGACCATCCCAAAATATGCCCACTCGTGCCAGCTGCTACCAACACCAACAAGGTCTCTTGGGTCGCATACGCGACCGAAGAAAGCGCATCTGAAGAGAGAATTGCTAAAGCTGCTGCCTTGGTGAGCCGTTCTTCGGCATGGGCACTGGTGGGTAACGTTCTACCCAGAAAGACTTGCTTAAGACGGGTGAGCATCATAAAAATTCACCAAAGGTGAATGTTAACGCTGAAGTGTACATTCCTATTTGTACTGCTTACTGTGTACAGCTTCTCCTCCTTCAATCGCACATTCTAAAAAATTGTCCAAATTTTATACCATCAGAACTTCGGGTGACGACGTCGAGCCTTATTACGGTTCTCCCCACTGCTGAAATGAGACTTTGAGCGATACAGTATCAAGAGGGTTACAAAAATTCACGAGAAGGAGGTTGCCATGTTGATTCCCGCTATCCTGCTGAGGCTAAGTTCGGTTGGTGTTGCCATGCTGGGAACCCATGCCAACTTCTTAGCAAAGCACGTCGTATCCTACTCTTGCCAATGAGTTGCCTGGCTTTGGTCAATGCATTGAACCGAGCCATTCAGATAGCCAGGGTGACCAGTTAGACTTTTACGATCGTTCAATCAGTCCATCCATTTGCGATCGTCCACATCGTCTCTTCGTTACGTATGAGTCATTTTGCCCCGCAACAATCGGGCAATTAGGAGAAGTGAAATGTTTGAACTTTTTACCGAAAAAGCGATCAAAGCTGTCATGTTGGCTCAGGAAGAAGCCCGTCGCATGGGACATAACCTGGTTGGCACTGAACAGATCTTACTGGGAGTGTTAAGTGAAAAAACGAGTGCGGCTACCAAAGTCCTGTCCGACCTGGGGATTCAGCTAGAAGATGCACGCATCGAAGTCCAAAAAATTATTGGACGGGGCAGTGGTTTTGTCCCCGTGGAAATCCCCTTTACCCCTCGAGTGAAGCGCGTATTTGAGCACGCTTTACTAGAAGCCCGTCAATTGGGTCAAAACTATATTTCTCCAGAGCATTTGCTGTTGGCATTGGCACGAGATGGGGAAGGGGTTGCCTCCAGAGTGTTGGAAAATTTGGAAGTTGACCTGGCAAACTTACGCACCCAAATTATTCGTTCCATGGGTGACTCGGTTGGTCATTCTCCCTCTGTGGCAGCGGGCGGTACGGGTCGAGGCAGTAGCAGAACAGTGACGCTAGATGAGTTTAGTACGAACCTGACTCAGCTGGCGAGTAAAGGCAAGCTTGATCCCGTTGTGGGTCGGCAAAAAGAGATTGAGCGTGTGGTACAAATTTTGGGGCGGCGCACTAAAAACAACCCAGTCTTGTTAGGAGAACCGGGTGTTGGTAAAACCGCGATCGCTGAAGGATTAGCCCAGCGCATTATTAATGGGGATGTGCCCGATTTGCTCCTAGATAAACAGGTGATTAGCCTGGATATGGGGTCGCTGCTGGCAGGCACTCGGTTTCGAGGAGAATTTGAAGAGCGCTTGAAGAAAATTGTGCAAGAGATCCAGACTGCCGGAAACGTCATTCTGGTGATCGATGAAATTCACACGTTGGTGGGTGCAGGCTCTGCTGAAGGGGGCATGGACGCTGCCAATATGTTGAAACCTGCACTGGCGCGCGGGGAATTGCAATGCTTGGGTGCGACAACCCTGGATGAGTATCGCCAGCATATTGAGCGGGATGCAGCATTAGAACGGCGCTTTCAGCCAGTGAATGTGGGTGAACCAACCGTGCAAGAAACAATCGAGATTCTCTACGGTCTCCGCGATCGCTACGAACAACATCACAAAGTTCACATTACGAATGAAGCGCTGGAAGCGGCTGCAAAGTTGTCCGATCGCTACATTGCCGATCGTTACCTCCCCGACAAAGCAATCGACCTGATTGATGAAGCTGGTTCCCGCGCTCGCGTGATGGCAGGTAGAATGCCATCTGAAGCCCAGGCGCTTAAGCGCGAATTTCGCCAACTTCTTCAAGACAAAACAGAAGCGGTACAAACTCAGGATTTTGACAAAGCGGGTAAGCTGCGCGATCGGGAATTAGCCATTGAAGCCCAGTTGGCAGAGATCAAAGCGCAAGGTAATAGCCCGTTGGGTGAATCCATCGGTTCTATTCAGCCCGTTGTGACTGCACCGCGTCCTTTAACTGTGACTGAAGAGGATATTGCTCATATCGTAGCGACTTGGAGTGGAGTCCCGGTTACTAAACTGACCGAGTCTGAATCTGAGTTGCTGTTGCATCTGGAAGATACCTTGCACCAGCGCTTGATTGGGCAGGAAGAAGCCGTTGCTGCCGTTTCGCGGGCGATTCGACGGGCGCGCGTTGGGTTAAAGGATCCAGACCGACCGATCGCCAGTTTTATCTTCTCGGGTCCCACCGGAGTGGGCAAAACCGAGCTGACCAAAGCCCTTGCTGCCTACTTCTTTGGATCAGAAGATGCCATGATCAGGCTCGACATGTCGGAATTCATGGAGCGGCATACCCTATCCAAACTCATTGGCTCTCCTCCCGGTTACATCGGTTACGACGAAGGCGGACAACTGACTGAAGCTGTACGGCGCAAACCTTATACGGTGGTGCTGTTCGATGAAATCGAAAAAGCCCATCCGGATGTGTTTAATTTGCTCTTACAAATCCTGGAAGACGGTCGTCTGACCGATGCCCATGGACGCACGGTCAGCTTCAAAAACACCCTGATCATTATGACCTCTAACATTGGTTCCAAAGTGATCGAAAAAGGCGGTGGTGGACTTGGGTTCGAGTTTTCTGCTGTTGGACAGGTTGAAGCTCAATACAATCGGGTTCGTAGCCTGGTGAATGAAGAACTCAAACAACATTTCCGTCCAGAGTTTCTCAATCGTCTGGATGAGATCATCGTCTTCCGCCAGTTGACTAGAGAGGAGGTGTCTCAAATTGCGGATCTCCTATTAAAAGAAGTGACGGTTCGTTTGCAAGCACAGGAAATTGGTCTAGAAGTGAGCGATCGCATCAAACAGCGGATTATTACCGATGGCTACGATCCGAGCTATGGGGCACGTCCCCTGCGCCGCGCAATTATGCGTCTGCTGGAAGACTCACTGGCAGAAGCCATGTTGGCAGGTAAGATTCAGCCAGGAGACACAGCCCTGATTGATCTGGATGCCGATGGAGAGGTGCAGGTTTTTGCAACTGAAGATAGCTATCCGCCTGTGCTCCAAGCGGTTGGCTGAAGTCCTAATGCTAGATGACTTGAGGACAGGAAACTTGAGATCGTGGACTGAAAGGTTGCTCGATCGTGAACCACGAGGCTGAAGTCGCCCATCCAATCATGACTAAAGTTCCTGAAAGCTCATTGATGAGAACTTTCAGGAACTTCAGTTTTAAAACATGACCGATAGTAATTTTGATCGGGATGAAATTTCTCCACTGACAAGTCAGTGCAAGCGGATATCCCTCTCTACCTGCCTGAATGCTCTGGCAAAGAAGCCTCGATCGCCAATTTTTTCTTTAAAAATTGCTAGCTATAGCAGTCCTAAATCATTTGTGAATGAGAAAGGCTGTGTGAAAAAGAGTTCCTGTGGAACTCTTTTTCACAATCCAGATAGGATCGCTATAGCTATTTCTCAGGAAAGACTTGAGTGACCGCTCAAATCTACAAAACTCATTTTTAGGGGATGTTTTGAAGAATTTTACTCCTTAAAAGGGATTTGACAAACCCCTATTTTGACTTTTGGAAAAAAAGCCAGCCTATTTTTAGGCTGGCTTCAAAAAGTAATAACGTTGTTCTCAGACATTTGAGGAAACCCAACTAGCGCGTTCCCAAACGTGCAGCGGGTAACCGGGGACATTCAACCCCTTCTATAAAAGTATTGTAACAAGCAACACAGACATTTTGTTATGAAAATTTACCGTTAATTCGATTACTCTTTCTAATGGAAGATGTAGAAACACAACATTTTGGTTAATTTACTTGGCTTATCTGAGTAACCCAACGGCTCCCTTGTTGCGGTTGTCCCCATAGAATGCGCTCTTGCTTATAGACCACCATGCCTGGTTTTACTCCTTTGGGCTTGAACACATACTTAGGCTGCGTATAAACCACAGGAACCTGTTCGCTGTGGCGAGCACGACTATAGTAAGCTGCAATATCCGCAGCAAATGCCAGATCGGCATCTTCTGCCACACTCCCCGGAGCTAATCTTAATAAAACATGGCTACCGGGTATCTCCTGTGTATGAAACCAAAGATCATAGTCTCCAGCAAGGCGAAATGTCAGCTGATCATTCTGGCGATTATTGCGCCCGACTAACAATTCAAACCCATTGGGGGTCCGGTAGCGGTAGGGCTGGCTGCCGATGTCTTGGTTGGTTACATTGCTTGAATTGCGATATCGACTGGCTTCCAAGTAATTTTGCTGGACCAATTCGTCACGAATTTCAGTGAGGGCTTGCAGGTCGGCAGGATGCTGGTATTCAGTCAGTTGCAGCAGTACAGCTTCCACTTGTTCCAGGTAGCCAAGTTCTGTTTGCACTTCTGCTAGCAACGGATCGATAGCATTGCGAGCACGTTTGAGCTTTTGATTCAATTTATAAAGGCTCTGGGCATTTTGAACAGCGTTCTTTTCGGGATTGAGGGGAATGGTGATCGGATGACCTGTTTCAAAGTCGCATAGGACGATCGCCTGCATTCCTGGTTGCCAATCTTGTAAATACGCCATCAACAAGTCTGCCTGCTGACGATAAGTCTCAGCTTGATCAGATTGTTGCAATCGAGCTTGAAAAACTTGAGCTTTGGTTCGGAGTCTCTCAATCAGCGTTTTGAGCTTTTGCTGTAATTGCTGGCGTAGCTGGTCAAATTCTTGTCGATCGTTGTGCTCTCCGTAATACCGTCGCACCAGTTCTTGCACATTTTCGGCAGGGGTCATAATGCCCCATCCCATCACGGTATAACCTTGTTGCATCCAACCAGGATAAAACTTCTCCTCAACAAGATTTTTAAGCCATTCTTGCCAGTGCTCAAAGAGCCGATGCCAGTCGGCATCGCTCAATTCCTCAGTAGACTGTTCCGGGTTAAGTTCTGCGGCTTGCAGCATCGAGAGGACAAGCGCAGAACTCAGTCCCCGATAATTTTTCAGTAAATTGCGCCGTAAAGCACCGGGGATCAGACAGACTCTTTCTTGCCAGCGCGCCTGAGATTCCTCCAGGTTCGGCGCGGGATCGGTTAGTCCGGGGGGCTTTTCGTAAAGTTGCCCAGTTTGAATGGGGCGCACACTCGACTGTTGGGCACTGACTTGATGAGCAGCGGTGACGATCAGATTTTCGGCATTGGCAAGAATGACGTTGCTATATTTGCCCATGATTTCTACGTACAGGTGCCAGAGTACGGGATCACCAGGACGGCGGGCAAATTGCAGATCCATCACTCTTTCCCAGGAAGCGATCGGGGCAATCGCAACTAGTGCCAATCCATTCAATTGATGCAAAAGTTGTTGGCTAAAGGTAAAGGTGTCAGGTGTCCGGGGCGGGGGCGAATCCAGGCAGATTCTCGCTGCTTGGGGGTGCCAGGAGAGCGTTAACCAAGCTCGCTGTTGGAGTGTGCGAAGTGCCAGCGATAAAGTAAAACGATCGCGCTGGTAAACCTGCTCTAGCCGAGCTGGTAACCAATCTGCCCGCAATTCGGCACAGACAGCCGTCAATGTAGTGAAATCAAAAGGTTGCAAGATTAGTAAAGCAAAGAGGACTGGTTATCTTAGGAACAAAAAATTAATAACCCAAATTCTTTTCTGGAGGAACGCTAGAATTTGCGTCCTTAACGGTGGATAAATTTGCGATTCGATGAATGCGTGTTTTTGATAGAGCAGACTTCTCTCCATTGTTTCGCATCAATTGTCTAAAGTTCAATGATGGGGATTTCATCCAGGCACCACCTTGGAGGCAGCAGTCTTATCTAAAAAGGGCTATCGTGGGGGATATGTGGGTATTAAGAGTGGTGTCTTGAGTTGCCAATCATTTTTACTAGACACTAGATTGGAGGCAGATCTTGTCTCGCTGGCAGTTTTTTTGTCAATCGCATTAAAATTAGGCAATGATAAGCATCTCACTTGCTCAGCCATCGGTTCATCATGGATATTAAGCTGATTAATATCGGGTTTGGCAATATTGTGTCTGCTAACCGAGTTATTGCGATCGTTAGCCCAGAGTCGGCTCCTATTAAGCGCATCATTACCGATGCCAAAGAGCGAGGGCAATTGATTGATGCAACCTATGGTCGTCGAACCCGCGCAGTCATCATCACCGATAACGGGCACATTGTGCTTTCTGCGATTCAGCCAGAAACCGTAGCAAATCGCTTTGTCGTTAGCAAAGAAGGTCATACCGGAGAAGATTAAGAAATGAGGAAAAAGGTGTAAAATTCTGATTCCTTCAGTCTTTTGTTGGTTGTAATGTAATTGTTAATAACCGCAAGATTTAGGGAACATTATCCAAAATCATTTCTGGAGCGGGTGAAGCGGTCATGGCAAAAGGCAGACTGATTGTGTTGACCGGTCCCAGTGGGGTCGGTAAAGGAACCATCGTCAAAGCATTACTTCAGCATCACCCTGATTTATATCTTTCGGTTTCAGTGACTACTCGTGCTCCTCGCGTGGGTGAACTGGATGGGAAAAACTATTATTTTGTCAACCGATCGCAGTTTGAACGCATGGTTGCCAATGGCGAATTACTGGAATGGGCAGAATTTGCCGGAAACTACTACGGTACACCTCGGTTATCAGTTGAGCAACAAATTCAACAGGGGCGGTGCGTCCTGCTAGAAATTGAGTTGGAAGGCGCACGGCAGATTCGGCGCACCTTTCCCTCAGCGCTTAGAATTTTTATTTTACCGCCCTCAATGGCAGAACTGGAGCATCGTCTGCGTAGCCGTGGGCAGGATTCGGACACGGCGATCGTTCGTCGCCTTCAGCGTGCTCAAGCCGAGATTGATGCAGCCAACGAGTTTGATATCCAAATTGTCAATGATGATTTGGAAAAAGCCCTTCGTCACGTCGAAGCCGCTCTATTAAGTCCAGTCAACTGTTAAGTCCCTGGTGCGCATGGGTTGAAGTGAGTAGCTGGCTTCCTATGGAGTTGCCTAACTTTAGCATGGGGTACGCTGGTAACCCTATTTGCTGTGCTAAGCAACTCACTGGCTGTGAGTGCCTGTCCCAAAGCAAGGCATTAATTGTTCCAAAAACGAGTAGGGACGAAACATTGCTTTAAAAATCTCCTAGCAAATGCCTGGAGCTGATAACAAATGTTTCGCCCCTACTTTAGGGGTTTATGAAAAAGCAGGTTGCTTTAGGGATGGAAGAGCAAGTCTGGATAGAACCGATTGAATTCAATCAGAATTCCCGCGGTAATTGTGAACCAGATGGCTGCTAGAACAGGAGCTGTCGAAAGATATTTGACAAAGTACTGCATGAGTTTTCTCCAAGCAAATCGGAAAAGGAAAGAAATTAACGTGGTGAAACAGGAATTTCGCTCTCTTTGGCAGTTAATTCACCCGTGGTGAATTCTTTCAGTGCCAGTAGGGGCCAGGTAAAGCCCGTCAACATGCACTGAATTGCCAAAGGCACATCAATGATGATTTCCTTCTCTTCGGGAGAGCCGCCTTTTTTGATTGCCTGTAGATAAGCCCGACCAACCCAACCGATCCATCCTGCAATGAACAGGAACAGAACGCTAGGAATCAGAAATTCACCCATGTGGGTAAGATTTCCATCCACGATCAGGTGGGGCAAGCCATCTTCACCACACAAGAGGTTGGAATTGGCATAAGCTGCAAATCGACGAGGTGCCGTTGCGCTAGTGGAGGCTTTAGCTCGTGCTGCAAAGGCAGCCGATTCACTACAAGGGGTTAGGTTATAGGCATGAGCCGGAGAGGGCGGAATAAAACCAAACCAAAGAGAAATGACGAGCAGCAGAGCAAACAATCGTCGCATGGAATTGTTTCCCTTTATTACAAATTGAAAAGTTTGCTGTACAAAAAGAGTAGCTTTTCGTAGAGGTCAGCTAGTTAGACTAGACAGAACAGGTTGTTGAAATCAACCTGGCAAATATTCAAGCTACTGAAAGTAGCTATTCCTTCAAAAAATTACCAGCAAATGGCAACGGTTTTAGCAATTGAAACAAGTTGTGACGAAACAGCGGTGGCGATCGTTAAAAATCGTCAAATTCTGAGTAACATTGTTTCCTCTCAAATTGCAATTCATCAAAAATACGGGGGAGTGGTGCCCGAAGTGGCAGCTCGACAGCATGTCGAGAAAGTCAACTGGGCGATCGCTCAAGCCCTGGAAGCAGCACATTGCACCTGGGCAGACATTGACGGTATTGCGGCGACCTGTGCTCCCGGATTGGTCGGTGCGTTGCTGGTTGGCTTGACTGCTGCCAAAACCCTGGCAATGCTTCACCAGAAGCCATTTTTGGGGGTGCATCATCTGGAAGGGCATATCTATGCCTCCTACCTGAGTACCCCCGATTTGCAGCCACCGTTTCTGTGTTTACTGGTTTCAGGCGGGCATACCAGCCTGATCTATGTCAAAGACTGTGGCTACTATGAAACCTTAGGACAGACGCGGGACGATGCAGCGGGAGAGGCCTTTGACAAGGTAGCTCGATTGCTCAAGCTGGACTATCCTGGGGGACCTGTGATCGATCGCCTGGCGCAACAAGGTAACCCCAAAACTTTCTTCTTGCCAGAAGGACAAATTTCCCTGCCCGCCGGAGGGTATCATCCCTACGATTCCAGTTTCAGCGGTCTAAAAACTGCCGTCCTGCGACTGATCCAAAAACTCCAGCAAGATTCCCCCATCCTGCCGATTGCTGATATTGCTGCTAGCTTTCAAGCCACCGTGGCACGGGCCTTGACTAAACGAGCGATCGCCTGTGCCCTGGACTATGGACTGACTACGATCGCCGTCGGAGGGGGGGTTGCTGCCAATAGTGGTTTACGTGAGCATCTGCAAGCCGCTGCCATTCCCCATCATCTGCGGGTGATCTTTCCGCCTCTCAAATTTTGTACTGATAACGCCGCCATGATCGCTTGCGCCGCTGCCGAACATTTCGATCGGGGACATGCCTCACCCCTGATTCTGGGCGCACAGTCGCGCCTGGCAATCTCGGATGTCATGCGACTCTATGCCTGAAGCAGCAAATAATATTAAAGTTAGAAAAAATTAATTCGGCAAATTAACTGGCATCCCAATTTTGCATCGTCAATTCCTCGCTTCCCTTCCAGCCTTTTTCATGTTTTGACAAAATGACTTGCATTTGCGTGGCGACCCAATCGGGCTGTTCTAGCATTGCCATGTGCCCACAGTTGGGGATCTCGAAGACATTATCACCGCAGCAGCGAAACAGTGCATGAAAACTTGCCAGATGGCGCACATACTTGGGTTCCATGATCGGATCTTGTGCCCCTGCTAAAAAATAGACCGGCTGCTGTAAGCGGGAAACCACCTGAGGCAAGTAATGCACTTCTTCTTCAGTGGTGGAGTCCATCAGTGTGCCTAGGGCGGCTTCGGGATGTGCCATAACAAAATCAATCACACGCTGTCGTCCCCAAGCCCGATCGATCGTCTGCACTACACTCGCCCGGGCAAACAATAAGTCAAGCAGAGGAAAATGACAGAGCCAGCGCGGGCGTAACTTGAGCAATTGTTGCCCAGCTGCGCGAAACCGCTCAAATTCTTCCTTAAGGTAAATACCGCCGCCAGAATTGAGACAAATGACCCCTTTGACCTGATGCAACATCTGGTCAGCCCCCCAAAGGGCAATACTGCCTCCCAGAGAATGTCCTACTAACCAGGCTTGCTGAATATTCAAGGTTTGCAAAAGCACAGTTAAATCGTGGGCATAAGCAGCTGGGCTATAGCGCGATTGGGGTAAAGGACTGCTGTGCCCTTGAATGGTAGATACCGCAGTCGGACTGATCGAATCAGGCTGATCTTGTATTGCTGTATCAACTTGTGATGTGGCTCTAAACGGCTTTGTGGCAACTGACGAACCGACGGTTTCTAAGTCAGCAGTTGCCTCAGAGGTTGAGTGCTGAAGTTGCTTGCCTAACTGCCAGTTGGAATCTCCAAAGCCCCGCAAGTCGTAAGACAAGCATTGATAAAAAGGAGATAACCGCTCAATCAAAGGCTGCCAGTATCCGCGACTCAAAAGCCAGCCATGAATGAAAACCAGAACGCAAGGGTTTTCCGTCGGGGCTGTCAACTCGTAAGTATGTGGAACTCCCAGGACATGAATGATCGCCATATCTCTATCCTAGCCTGAAGTTTCGCTGAATCAGCGAGTCGGTGAAAGAGATGAGGCGTGTGGCATGGGAAGAGTGGTAAGGGCTCCTAGCGATGTCCGGTTGCCAGATTCCAGAGCAGTTGGGGAATTTGCGAAACTTGCTGCCAAAGTTGACCAGGACCGATGCCAAATACTAATTGCAAAACCAATACCAGGGCTGCGATCAAGATGGCTGTTGTAATAGTTGCTTTCACGACCTTAATCAACCAGGTGAAGACGAGGATTGTCACAACAACGGCAGCGATCAAAAGCAGAAGGTTCATCTGGGAAACGGGTAGCGCAATAGTTAAAAAGATACAGATTTTTCTTGCCATCATCGTAGCGTGTTCTGTCGTTGTCTCATGCTCTGAGCTGGTAATGCAAAAAGACTTCTTGCTCGATCGTTTGCACCGTTAACAATTCCAGTCGAGGGGCAAAATTGGCCAAGAAACCTGCTCCTGCAACGGGCGTCGGTGCCGCTGAACCTCCTAATAACAAAGGACAAATTGTCAGCCAGAGTTCATGGATCAAATTAACTGCGAGAAGGGATGCGACTAATTCCCCTCCTCCCAGAATGAGTAAGCGATCGATCCCCAATACCCGTAATTCTTGAAAAAAAGTTTCCCAGTCAATTTCTCCCTGGGCGGTTTCGAGGGTAAAAATCTTGTCAAACGCGGGCTTTCCTTGCCAGAGCTGAGACCCAGCATGAGTTGTGATCAGCCAGCGAGGCACAGGTTGCCGAAAAAAACGGTAATCCGGATCAAGAACAGCCGATCGCGAGGCTACAATTTGCACAGGTTGGTCTGTTTTTTTCTGTTGCTGTCGAGATCGCAAGAGATCAGATTGCAAAACGGGGAGAGTCGTCCCATAGGCTCTCAGGGTTCCTGCTCCAAACAAAACCCCATCACTTTGAGCGATCAGGGTTTCCAGGTGTGCTCTATCAACCGGCGAACCAAATCGGGCAGCAGTGCGGTGGATATCTGCAATTTTCCCATCTGCACTCATTGCTAAAACAACCGTGGTATGAGGAAATTCGGTTCGTTTTTTGGGCACACTCCCCTCCTTGTCATACCCCAAAAGCTGTTGGCTGGTTTGTAAACTCCGTTGGCAAAACTGGTTTTCCGATCGGGTTCACCCTACAATATTGGATTCAATCTCTTATCGTAGTAGTGATGAGTGCTGGTGCCCACCGTTCAGGGGACATTGTGATGGGTCGATCCCAGATTGTGAGCGATGCGCTAAACAAAATTCTCAACTAACTAAAAATATTGTTATTCTTTTTCTTCTTTCTGCTTAACGTCGGGTCTCACACCTTCAGTGACTATTCCTATGGCTAAGCCAGGTCAATCTTCTTTCCGTCGCATCTTGCTATCCCGGATTCTGCTCCTGAGTATTCCAGTTTTGCTGGTAGGAGAAACGGTAGCTTACCGGAAAGCTCGTTCTGGCATGTTGGATACAGCTCGCTATAACTTAACGACGAGTGCGATCGAAAAAGGGGAAGGGATTCAAAATTCAATTGAGGCATTGCGAGCAAGTTTATCGACTGCCACTACCACCGCGATCGTCCAGGCAGGTCCTTCCCAAGCCCTCGAAAATTTTTTACTTGATTTGTCTCAATTGTTACCCGAAAAGATTCAGTGTATTCAACTGATCAATTTGCAGACCCACCAGGTTGAATCCAGCACTTGTGGAAAACAGCCGATCGCAACTGTGCCCGTCGGGTTATGGTCGCAAACTCAACCGTCTCTAATTCCCGATCGCTCAAACATTCGCTTTCTCTCTACTAAGCAGGCAAACCTACCAAAACATCCTGAGCATAGTCAACTCAGTTTGGTATTAAGTGCACCTGTTTACTTAAAAGGCGATTTGACTACGACCCAGACAACTGGAGAGAAGAGAATTTCCCCTATCGTATCCAACCCAGTGGGGCTGCTTCGTTATGCCTTGGTCGCCCAGGCAACCCTCTACGAGCAAAAGCGAGAACAACCGGGATCACTGTCTGGCTCGACTGTTGTCATTAATCAAGATGGCACGATTTTGGCACATCCCAACCCCAATCGGATTGGACACAATATTCAGCAAGAATCAGACGCGGTACGTCTGGACAATATTGTTAGAAATGCTCTGGCAGGTCGGCAAGATGCCTTACACCTTTTTTCGTTTGAGAAAAATGGAGCAGAATGGATCGCGGGCTATAGTGCCATCACCTTGCCCGTTTCGATGCAGCAAAATTACACCTGGGTTGTTTTGGCAGTAACGCCGCTGAGTAATGCGCTCTACGGGCTAGAAGAAATTAAGCAAGTCCTGATAATTTTGACGCTCGGACTTATTACAACCAATGTGCTGGCAACTATTTATCTGGCAAGGGATATGGCGCGCCCGCTGGAGCAGTTGGGAGATTATGCCCTCCGGATTCATCAACATCTGCCCTCCGATCGCATTCCCAAAAACTTTAAAGTTCGAGAGTTGAACCAATTAGCTGAAGCCCTGGACACCATGGTTCATCGCTTGCAAGAACGGGCTGAAGAATTGGAAGCAGCCTGGCAAGAAGCTCAGGCTGCCAATCAACTGAAAAGTGAGTTTTTAGCTACCACTTCTCATGAATTGAGAACACCGCTTAATGCCATTATTGGGTGTATTCAGTTAGTCAGAGATGGCTGCTGTGACGATCGTGAAGAAGAAATGGAGTTTTTGCTCCAGGCAAATGATGCAGCTATGCACCTGCTCAAAATCATTAATGATTTGCTCGATATTTCTAAAATTGAAGCAGGTAAAGTTGAGCTAAACTTGCAACCGGTTTCAATTAAAGAACTCTGCCAGCAATGCCTTAAGATGATTCAGCCAGGGGCAGAGAAAAAACAACTGAGTGTTGCGCTTGAATTAGATCACCAACTCGATTGGGTCCCTTTAGATGAACGTCGAGTTCGTCAAATGGTGATTAATTTGCTGTCCAACGCGGTCAAATTTACCCCAGAAGGGGGAGAGGTCAAACTCAGTAGTCGGTTGGCATACGGAGAGCAACTCATCCAAGATAATCGCCCGGACAATAGCCCGATCAATCCCACCACGCCGTATCTCTGTTTGGAAGTTGCCGACTCCGGCATCGGCATTCCCGAAGATCGCTGGCATCTGTTGTTTCGACCTTTTCAACAAGCGGATGGCACCTGGAGCCGTAAACACGAAGGTACGGGACTGGGATTGGCTTTGACCAAACGTCTTGCTGAGTTACATGGAGGCACAACCTCCTTTCGTTCAGTTCACAAGCAAGGTAGTATCTTTCGGATTTGGTTGCCCTGGCAGGAGGCAAAAAATTCCCCTGCTGATATTGCCAAAAGTGCGGAAATTGGCTCAAGCTCTTCTTCTGGCAACCCTTTGGGCAAAGAGACAATGCTACCCAAAAGTTCTGAATTTGTCAGTAATGCCTCGCAAGTGGTTGAATTGGCAGCGCATGAGCGATCGCTGCAGCCTCCCTCAGAACCTTAGAGGTTGCACCTCAACAGGAATTCCTCCTTGCTGAAGGGATGCAGTTAAGGCACACAAAACATGAACAAACTGAGTTCCTAGCCAGCCCGAAGATATGGCAGATGGCGAATTGTGCTGGACGCAGGTGAGGAAGTGGTCACAAACGGCTTTCAACGGTTCAGCGGGGGGAATGTTGAAAGCTGTGTCAGATTGGTCGATTGGCGTGAACTGTTGCCCAACTTGCTGAAATTGCCCCTGCCGAAGTACCAGGGGATGGCTGGCAAGTTCATCAAACACCAGGGTTGCCCGATCGCCCACTAAACAAAGCCGTCGTTGCTTATCGGGATTTGCCCAACACAGATGAATCGCTGCTTGAAAGCCATTGGGATAAGTCAGGCTAAGCCAAACCAAATCGGCAAGACCTGCTGTCGGTGAAGCGAGGAATCGCACGGGATCAGATTGCATCGGTTGCAGCCAGGTTTTGCCGCTCGCTGCCACTTGACAAGGAATTTGTCCTAACCAAGCGCTAAAAATGGCAATATCATGAATTGCTAAATCCCAGAGCGCATCAACATCCTGGCGGACAGGACCCAGATGAGTTCGCGCTGCATAGCCATACCGAAGTCTCCCCAACTTGCCTTGCTGCACGACTTCCCGCCCTTGCTCAACGGCTGAATGAAATAGATAAGTATGATCCACGACCAGTTGCCGCTGTTGTTGTTGTGCCAAGTGACAAAGTTCCAGTGACTCTGCCACCGTAAGCGTAAGCGGCTTTTCTGACAAGACATGTAAGCCTTGCTGGAGTGCTGCCCGAATCAGCGCATAGTGGGTCTGCGCAGGGGTGGCGATCGCCACGGCTTCCACACCGGGTGTGGTGAGTGCAACTTGCCAATGGGTGTCTAAAACGACGAGATCGCTCAACCCAAAGCGATCGGCTGCGTCAGTCAAGCGTTCTGCACAAGGATCAACAACCGCCAATACCTCTGCCTGCGGATGGGCCAAAAAATTCCGTAACAAATTGACTCCCCAGCGTCCAACACCAAACACAGCAATTCCAGTGGGAGTAGGCATCGGTATACGACCTTCAATTTGTTTACGATTGTTCACGACTATGTGCAGATGCTTGTTCCCGAATTGCGAGAAATGCGAATTGCGCCGCCGCTTGCTCAGCTAACTTAATCGATCGTCCCGTTCCCTGCCCTAAGCATTTCTCTTGAAACCAAACTTCGGCAGTAAAGCGATGGGCATCGCCGTGTATTTGTCCAGTTTCTTGCACACGGTATTCTGGCAAACTTTTGAAATGTGCCTGAGTCCATTCTTGCAACGCTGCTTTGTAATTTTTTCTCGCTGGATCAGTCCGAATTTCTGTGGTCAACCGTTGTAAGTGTGAGTCTAGCCAGGGGCGAATCAATGCCAAGGTATGGGTGCTCAGGTAAAGTGCCCCAACTAGCGCTTCAAATGCATCGGCAAGACGGCTTTGTTTACCTGTCTGATCGGCTAAAGCACTCTCAGACATCAGTAAGTAGTGATCGAGTCTATAGCCTTCTGCTAGCTGTGCCAGGGTGCGATCGCTCACCAAGATAGAACGGATTGCTGCAAATTCACCAACCGATAGTTCAGGATAAGTTTCAAACAAAAATTCAGCAACCAGCACTCGCAGAACCGCATCTCCGATAAACTCTAGCTGCTCATAGTTCCCTTCAGCCGAAAAAGAAGGATGAATTAAAGCCAGATCAACCAGCGTCCACTGAACCAAAGCCGTTTCGCTGACACCCAACTTTTGCACAAGTCGATGAAGTTGCTGCTGACGGGGGGGATAGCTGAGAGATGACATGGTCTTAGACTGTCGATCACCATAACGTCTCTCAATCCTAAACGCTGCAGTTGTTAAATCGATCTGGAAGACTCCGTCAAATGGCAAAGATCTGCCAAAATGGCTGCATCCTGGCATTGAAAAGTGACTGTTTCACTCCGAGAGCCGACTAAACCACCTGCACGGTACTCTAAAGCTGAAGGTTCAGTAAGACGATATTGCTGTCTCAGCATTTGGATGGTTTGCGGCAACACACCGACCAAATTTGCTAGTACAGCATTGGGCAAATTGGCAGCCACTTGAAACCCAAAAAATTCTTCAAAGCTATAGAAGAGCCGTTCTACTCGCTGAATCGGGTCCGGATTATCCACAATTTTATGGAGCCATCTGCCCCACTGAATCCGACGGCTATAAGCGCGCTGACGATCAGTATGATTGGTGACAGGGACTAAACTGGGTGAGCCGATCGCAATGATAGCCTGATAGTCTTGCTCAACCTCGCTCCCTACCGCTGCCCCAGGTCCAGCAAACTCGGCATGGTGTTCTTTACAGAGAATCAGCCCACTCCGTCTGTGTTCACTAACCGCCAAAAGTTGACGAGAGCTGAACAGCATGTCCAAGCTACCTTTGATCAGCGATGCAGGAGCTTGCCGATCAGCAATTGTACGGGGGGAGTGTGTAGATACTGGCATGAACTGGCACAAATACCCTGGGCTAAGTTTCAATCCTAATCGAGTGAAACAACGCTGTGTATAGGAATTTAGACAACTTCGCGGAATCTACATATTGACGGAGTTTGGCTCCAACAGCCCGCGCATCACCCGAATTAGTGAAATAGTTGGTAACTCACCGCTATAATCAACAGCCGTTGAACGGTCTCTTAGCGATGAGGTTGCTTTTTCAGCTCTTGGAGTCGTTTTTGTAGCCGATCGACCAGGGGTTGCTCGCCACCATAGCGCCAGCGAACATAGGCGCGCGAAATTTCATCAATAATGGCAGCATGGGCTGGAATCTGATGATTCTGCATCTGTCGAGCATACTCTAGAGGCGTTTGGCTGGGATGTTTGCGAAATCCCCAACTCACTAAACGCTCCAACATCTGTTGATAAAGACGTTCCATCGCTGGCAATTTTGCTAGGCGGCGATAGTGTCGCCATTGTTGCCACCCCTGCCAACTGAGCCAGGATGCAAACGCAAAACCAATCCCCCCCAACAAGCCGGTAAACAGCCCGATCCATCCCCAAGAGAACAGGGCAATGATTCCACCAATCGCCCGAATTGCCCAACTTAGGACAAAATCGATGACTCTGCCCAGCGCACTTGTCACTGGGGAGGGTAACCAACCAGCAACCCACTGCCAAAACTTACGCAATACCGTGAAGGTCTGATCTTCCTCAATCGAAGGTGGAAAGAGGGGATGACCCGGAATTGGATCAAATGCGAACCAACCATATTTAGGAAAGTACACTTCCGTAAGAGCGTAGGCATCTGTGTTACGCACCACATACAGCCCAGTAAAGGGATTGAAATCGCCTGGGGCAAAACCCACCGCCAACCGTGCAGGAATACCAATCGAACGCAACATGATAGTCAAAACAGTTGAAAAATGATCGGCGTACCCTCCTCGTTGCTTAAACAAAAAGGCTTCGACCAAATCCTCATTGTCAGCAAGAAAAGGAACCTCTTCCTGGAGGCTATACCGTTGCTTCAAGACCTGGGTCAGAAACAATGCCTGTTCATAGGGTGAAGTAATGGGTTTCGGTGATTTTGCCAAAATTTCCTCAGTTTGCTGCCGAACCTTTGTCGCGATTTCTGGCGGAACGGATAAATAAAACTTGCGAATTGAGGCGGAATAAAGGGTGGGCGCTGTACGAAGAATCGATCGATTGCGGTAGGGAACTTCAGAAACAACCGTGTAAGTCAACCCATCTACCAGTTGCACTGGCGATCGCAGTCCCCCTTCCGGATCGATCGCCACCTCCTGGGTGGGGTAATACAATTCCTTTGCCGTCGCCAGGGCTGGGAGCAGATTGGGCAAATCAGCAACGACTGTGTATGTCTGAACCACTTCACGAGTTTTGTTAAGCGTGACGGGTCTGGGTAAGAAAAATTGATAGCTCCAACGAGAACGGGTCAAATTTTGAGCTTGATCGTTCCGAGAAAATTCCCAACCCTGACCAGTGTAGTGATCGAATGCCAGAACTCGCCAAAAACCTTCTGCTTGAGAGCGAACTCGCATAACAATCTGGGGTTTGAGCTTGCCCCGCAAGTTTTGATTAATTTGGCTATTGAACCCGTAGTAGAACGTGTCATCTAGCTTTCCGGCTCCTTTGCCCTGCCTTTGCCCAACCGCAGTCCCCCCCCCACCTGCCCCCGTGCCACCGGGGTTGACATAACCCGGATTCACAATTTGCCGATTGTCAAACTTATCCTGAAGTTCGATCGGGGCACTAACTGGAAAGGTTCGCAGCTGATATCCTGGAAATCGGGGAAGCAAGGCAAAAATCGTCAACCCCATTGCCAAAATCACCAGCAAAAATATACTGAACTGTTTTGGTGAAACTCCCAAACCTTTGAGCCTGAGATTGCGAGGGATTAGTCCTAAACGGGAGCGATAATCGAGCACCAAAACAGGTAAAGCGATCGCCAAAAACAAAAGCAACAATAACCCAAACGATAAAGTCTGGCTCAGCGTTCCTGCAACCCCCAACAAAATTAGCCCGATCACCATGGAATAGCCCAAATCTTTGCGACGGGGTAGATCAAAGCTATGCAAGACCTGGAGCTGAATCAGGAGTTCCGCCAGTGCCAGACGGGTATCGTTCAGCTCGCCAGTCAGCCGTAGTAAAAATGCTGCCAACGTGAGCAACATCCCAATCGCCAGACAAAACTTGGTCGGCATATTGCGCTGTCGCCGTTGATACCAACTCCAGACAGCACCGAGAACACTAGCAGGGATCGCCCAAAAGCTGTTTTGGGTAGAAGCAACCATATCGGTTGCAACGATCCCCACAATAACCAGGGCTTGGGTTAAAACCCTTAAAGGAATGGAATCCTCCGATTCTGGTATCGGCATTGCTGCAATCCGCTGTCGGAGTTGCCCTAAAAGATCCGAATTTTGCAACTGCCGAGTTCCGGAGGATTTTGACATATCACCAAGGAGTTTCAGAGGAATAATACGAGTTGGCAGAAAAGAGCCGGACGCTCAGGTTTCGAGACGATCCAGCGTAACCCCTATTTTTTGATGGGCGATTAAGTCGGAGGGCACTTCTGCCCACTCTACTGTTTTAGCTCATGCGAACTCTCCTGGTCATTCTCATCTGCTCGGTATCAAAAATATCGCCATAACCCGTGGAATTAGGACGGAGTGGAGGGGTGGATCTCCTGATTGATCAGTCACCACCCCTTGGATGCCGATATTCTCAGCGACTTAGCGACCGTTATAGAATGAGTGCCGCGATCGGGATTGTAAAAAACACAAATGCCCCCCAAGTAGATTTCCGGTTTTATGGTCATCCGGATACATGGGTTGCAGTAATGCAATTCACGAAGACTGGCACTCAAATTAGCCAGTGCCTTCTATGTCAAAAGCAATCTTGGGCAAAAACTATCCATCGATCCAATCTGTAACTGAAAAGCTGATGGGATCGCGATCGCATCAGCTTACGCTAGAGACGGCTCATCCACCAACCCGATCGCAAAAACGAGGGGATTTTGATCTGGAATCTGCAACTCAACTTCTAGCGAATAGGTCTGGCTAGTCGGCAAATCTAATAACTCAAGACTCAGGCCACCTGGCGATGTCCGCTGTGTAGAAGCATGAGCCTCACCTGCTTTCAGGCTAAGACGTCCTCCACAAGGCAGCGTACCCTGAATCTGTAGACGTCCTGGAGTCTGTCCAAAGGTATACCCAGCTTGCAAGGTGAGCACGCCAGCGGCAGTCAGCCATTGCCGCTCTAGCGTTGGGGCACTTGCCGACAAAGACAGCGTCAACGAGCCGATAATTTCTCGGGCTGCCAACAATGAAAGCACCATTTGTTGAGCAGGAACCGCTGCTTCGTAACTCGTTGGAAAGTCCGATCCCTGGAAAGCGGTACTGGCTAGTGCGCCTCCCGATCTGGCAGGAGAAACCATCACCAGTCCTGCCAATTGGTTCAGACTTTGAGATTGATCTGGGAAGAGTGACTCGACTACCCGAACCAACTTCGCGCCTTCTCGCAAAGAAGACTGTACCGCTTCTTGACAACGCTCTAGCAGTTGCACCAAAACGGTTTCTGGTAAAGAGACAGGTAAATTCAAATTTTGTAGCTGAGTCAGCCACACAGGTCGCTGACGGTTTGCCGAGGCTCCAACGGGCACAGGGCTAGGCTCAGTCATGTCAGCCATCTGCAAGACACCCAAGCTTTCGGTTTCATAATCAGTAATTTCTGTTTCCCATGGGAACAGGGGTGGATGTCGTTGAATTTCGGTTTGTAATCGACGCTTCAACAGTGCGTGAAAACGGTCTTGCACAGCAGGTAATTCTCCCGGTTGAAGTAGTGGTTCCCTCTGAAAGGGAAGGTTATGCAGTCCCATCTGACTCGCAAAGACACCAAACTCCTCAGAATCGAGAGTATCCCAGGCTGCGACAGCCGGATCGTCTCGATACACTCCGTCAATATTCTGAGCTGGAGCAGGTTGCCCCGTACCTGGGGGTACATCCGTCAAAGCCAGGTCTTGTAAGAGCCTGATGAAGCTTTGTTGCATTGCGTCTGAGTCTTCATTCATGATATGAACCTCTATTCATCCCCAGATCTACTTGCTCCGGATACTACACAATTCCGAATACTCCAGGCTTGCTCCAAGAGTTTGAACCATTGCTTTTGCACTTGGGTAACTGAGCAGCCGAGGGATTGGGCGATCGCAGAATCCGACAAACGCTTTTGTTTCAACTCAAGCAGCTTAACCTGTTGGGGTTCAATTTGTGCTTGAAAAGTCTCCCACTGGTGTGGAGTTAGCCCCAGATTTCTTTCCAAATCTGCCTCTAACCACTGGTGTACCAGTTCCCACCGATGAGACAGCGCAAAGCGAATCAAATGGTATTTAAACCTTTGCTGAAGATAATCTCGTTGCCGTGGGGTGAGTCCCAAAATTGACTCAATCTCGCTTGCGGGCAAATCTTGCAAGCGCAAAGTGAAATAGTCCGCACAGTCATTTTGCTTACGTTCTTCTAAATAAGCAATCAACTCAGCAATCACCTTGCTTCGCAGGGTATCTTCGGCAGGTTCTGGCTCCTGAGCAACCATCTGTTCGCGCACCTGTTGCATCGAAGCTGCCCCCCAGGCATGATCCGATTCCTGAGTGGTGCCCTCAGCCGCTCGTTCAATGTCAACCAGCGTTTCCAGGGGTTGTTGCTGCGAAAACGTCTGCGCTCTCAAAATAATGAGCTGCTGGCTCCGGTGCCCTGGCAGTGGAATTCGACGTTTGCCATACCGCTCGGTAAACGCCATATACTCCGACAATTCCAGCAAAGTTTTCGGGCGATAGGTGGGCGGTAACTGCGCTTCCCGACGGAACGCATTCAGCGCTTCCATATAAAACCCTTGCAAAAAATCTTCAATCAAGGTCAATCGTGCCTGGTAGCTTGATTGCACCTGAGCTGGACTAATGTAACGATAAATAACTGCGCTCAGGGTACTGTGTAATTCAATACGACCTCGACGAGATCCTAATTCGTAATAGTGCAAGCATTGCTTGAGGCGGTGACGAGCAAGAGCAATAGACCAACTTTCAACCTCTCCTGAGGCTTGAATACGTTTACTTTCAAAGCAGATTCGGGACACTTCTTTCGCTAACCGTTCAGCGACATCCCGACAATTCCGCTCAGAAGCATTTGTTGACAGCTCAAGCTCGCTGAATAAGAGCTGAAAGATTGCCTCCACGTCTCGGCAGATCTCCCCCTAGATAATGATTCGTTAACAAAACCCTAACACATGAATTTCAAAAAAATATCTAACGAGTCCTGAATCAGAATGGTATGTAGGAACTCTTTAAGAATCCCCTGCTCTGAAAGAGGTCAATCTTTAAGAAAAAAATACGCAAAAGAAAAACAAAAAAAATGAATCTCGACCAACAAATTCAAGTCCTCATCGATGATGCCCCTCAAGATGATGTAACGCCTCAACTGGTTAGGACGATCGCGCCCGTACTGAAGCAACTCGCCCAACAACTACGCCACTCTCAGTATTATGTGTTACAAACCCTTGATCAGAACTGGGTGTTAACGACCCTTAGCAATCGTACTCAGCCCGATGTTCAGAAAAACATTATTTATGCTTTTCCGACGTTAAAAGACGTCACGATAGGACCCAGCCCTTTACAAGATCCGCAACTCATCGCGCTACCCACCCCTGTTACCCACATTTTGTTTCAGATGTTGGCAATGGAGAGGGTAGACAGCACCATATTCTTCGAGACGCCTGGCAATACAGCCACAGGTACCGAAATTCGTCGTCAAGATTTGCAAAACTTAGTACAAATCCAGATTCAAGCAACTTCACAGCCACAGAAGCCCTCTGGCTTCGGTTCAAACTTACATCTGCCACCAGATATTGCCTGAGCGCCTCTTACTTGAGTGATTCATTGCTTTTGCACCTTAAACCTCCTAGACCACCCTTTGCACAACAAATCCGGAAACTCTATATTCGAATATATTAAGCAATGTAACAATATTGACGTCATGACAGCTTGATGGCTTGACAGCTGGATTTGTAGTCGATATTCTGGCAGACATACCCGGGTGACCAGACTGAGAGTCCTATGCAAGATAAGCAAAAAGTTACAATTTATCTCCCTCCTGAGCTGCATCGTCAACTTAAAATTCGGGCAGCAGTCGATTCTGAACCGATGTCTGAAATTGCTCAGCGGGCACTCGTCTTTTATCTGTCTCACCCTGACGTGGTCGAAGAAGCTGAGTCGCATGGTCGGAGTCACAGGGTTTATAGTTGCCCCGAATGTACAGCCCCCGTTGTGTTGCAGTCAGGTGAGATGGTCGCGCTAGGTAAGCAGCCTGGCGTTTTGGATGAGAGCCTTCTCATGGAAAAAGTAAAGAGCGTTGATCCACCCGACCAACAGGGTGAGCAAGAGTTGGTTCCTTGTTAGCTCTGTATTAGACTTGCGGTTTAATTGCTCACAAGTATTGGAAAACTGGCAGATATTGTAAAGCTGTTGTTTGAGTGCCTTTGAGCATGGCTGGAGTCTAGTCGATGTCCGTTGCTATCTGTAAGTTAGGTCGGTAGTTATGCAAGAAGAGCTTAGTATCTTAATTCAGGCTCAGTATCCTCTGATCTACCTGGTGACCTCTGAAGAAGAGCGGGCTGAGCAGACGATCGCAACCATTGCTCAGGGTAAGCCTCAGAGACGGGTGTTTATTTGGACGGTTACTCACGGAATTGTGGAGTACGGGCAGCCCCGTACCACGACCCAACATAACACGGTTTCCCCTGAAGCCGCGATAGAATGGGTGATTCGCCAACGTGAACCGAGCCTTTTTGTTTTCAAAGATTTACATCCTTTCACTGGTTCTCCAGCGGTGACGCGCTGGCTGCGAGATGCAGTCGCAAGCTTTAAGGGGACTCATCGGAGCATTGTTCTGATGTCTCCGGTACAGGATGTTCCTATTGAGTTGGAAAAGGAAGTCGTGGTGTTAGACTATCCCCTACCAACCATGTCGGAGCTGAATCAGGTTTTGTCTCAGCAATTGGAACAGACCCGCAATCGTCGTCCTAGTACTGAGGTGCGCGAGAAGCTTCTGAAGGCTGCTCTTGGTCTGACTCGGGATGAGGCAGAAAAAGTTTATCGAAAAGCTCATGTTACTTCGGGACGCTTGACTGAGGAAGAAGTTGATATTGTTCTCTCTGAGAAAAAGCAGCTAATTCGTCGGAACGGTATTCTGGAATACATTGAGGAAGATGAAACGCTGGATTCGGTGGGTGGGCTGGAAGAACTCAAGCATTGGCTCAGACAGCGATCGAATGCGTTTACTGAGCGGGCTAGAGAATACGGTTTGCCTCAGCCGAAAGGAATGCTAATTTTGGGGGTGCCGGGTTGCGGTAAGTCTTTGATTGCTAAGACAACATCCCGCTTGTGGGGATTGCCCTTACTGAGGTTGGATATGGGACGGGTTTACGATGGCTCTATGGTGGGGCGATCGGAAGCAAATCTCCGTAATGCACTCAAAACGGCTGAATCAATCTCGCCAGCGATTCTATTCATTGATGAGTTGGATAAGGCATTTGCGGGTGGAGCTGGTTCGGCTGACTCGGATGGTGGCACCTCTAGCCGGATCTTTGGTTCCTTTCTGACCTGGATGCAGGAAAAGACTTCACCAGTCTTTGTGATGGCAACCGCGAATCGGGTCGATCGTCTACCAGGTGAGTTCCTCCGGAAAGGGCGTTTCGATGAAATCTTCTTTGTTGATTTGCCAACCTGTGAAGAACGGAAAGAAATTTTCAGAATTCACCTGTCGAAGCGGCGTAAGGATATTGGTCGATTTGATCTCGATCAACTCGCAAAGATGACAGAAACAAAAGTTTTTATGGCCGTTCCTGGTGAGAACGGCTCTGTGAAAGAGGAAGAGGTGGTTTGTAGTTTCTCTGGTGCAGAGATTGAGCAGGCAGTTATTGCAGCAATGTATGAGGCATTCGCCCAAGATCGCGAATTTACTCAACTCGATATCATTGCTGCGGTGAAGTCTACCCTACCGCTTTCCAGAACTATGATTGAGCAGGTAATTGGACTTAGAAAATGGGCCGAGCAGCGTGCCCGACCTGCCGCAACTTCAGTCGCTGAAGAAAGGATGAGAGTTGAAGAGTACAAGCGACTGGAGTTCTAAAAGCTTTCTCCTGCTTCCCAACAGGAGGAAAGGCTAGCAAACGCTAGCAGTTTGACAGACCAGCAATTAGCCGCAGGTAATCAGCCATTCCTGAACGCCACGCGCTAAGAGCAAATTGAAAAACGTTGTTGTTCTCAAATCCCCACAGGAGGAAATCCAATGTCTCACTTTAGCACCCTGCGTACCAAGATCACTGATGCTGAAATCCTGAAGGCTTCTTTGCGCGACCTAGGCATTTCCGTTAAAACTGATGCTGATGTGCGCGGTTACAATGGTCAGCGTGTTCGCTCAGACATCGTTGCCGTTCTGGAAGGTGAATATGATCTGGGCTGGTCCCGTAACTCTGATGGCTCCTTTGATCTGATCGCCGACCTCTGGGGCGTTGCTAAGAAGCATAACCAAACTGAGTTAATTAACTCGATTAACCAAAAGTATGCAGTGAACAAGACTCTGGCAGAAGTCAGACGTCCCGGTTTGCAGAGCGCTCACGTTAATCTCGTGGTGCATTAATTTCTCTGCGCGTTCCCAAGCTGGCGGGTTAACTGGAGTTAACCCGTTTTTTTTGACAATATTGGGGAACGAATTCCAATGGCGCTGGTTAGCGCCATGTATGCGATGGACTCTAGATCATTGATCTAGAGTCCATCGTCTTAGAATGAGGAGTCCCCAATTTGCTGTCTGATCCGTCAGTAGAACTCGTATGTCACCCTTTTCTTCAGATCTCGATGTCAAGATTAGACAGACGATTCGTGCCTGTGGGCAGCAGGCACAAACTTTGTCAAAGCAGTCGTTTCAAGTTTCAGAAAAGGGCCCCGAAGATTATGTGACCAGTGTCGATCGCGCGCTAGATGCCCAATTATCGATGGCGTTTGGTGAGATGTTTGCTCAAGATGGCATTGTTACGGAAGAAAATGCCCAATCACGCCAAGCGTTTTACAAAAATTATTCTCGTATATGGTTTATTGATCCGCTGGATGGAACAGAGGATTTTATCCATGGTCGAGCGGGGTTCGCAGTGATGGTGGGGAGCCTAGAGCAGGCTCAGCCCACGGCAGGTTGGATTTATGCGCCTGCTCAAGATCGCATGTTTTATGGAGGACCTGGTTGGGGCTTATTCCAAACGATCGCGGACTCCTCTCCAGAAGCTTTGAAACCCATTGAGCCACCACCGCTGACAGCGACCTGTTGTCCTGTCATTTTGGGCGATCGCGATCGGGCAAATTTTGGTCAGGTAATTGCGCAACAGATTCCAGAAATCCAGTTTTACTCCTTAGGCAGTTTTGGGTTGAAAGTCATCGAATTGATTTTGGGTCGCGCCGGACTCTACGTTTATCTCAACCGACGAGTGAAATTGTGGGATACGACGGGACCGCTGGCACTAGCACAAGAGGCGGGTCTTGTCTGTTGCGATTTGGCAGGACAACCCTTGAGCTTTCTCCCTGATGCGATTGATCCCGATACTCTTGCCCATAAGCAACCCATTTTGGTCGGCTGGTCGAGCTATATGGATGTGTTAAGACCCCAAATCGCTGCTGCGATCGGCAACCACTGATGCGATAGAGCGTATTTGGATTTTGGATTTGCGTTTGCATAGCGATGCGCTAGTACCTGAGAGGGTAGAAGCGCTGTGTTCATCTATCCCTCGGCTGCTATCCCTCTGTCCCATTTCCCACTTAGAGCTAGGATAAATAGAGCATTTGTCGTTCTGTAAAAGGGTTGGCGTGGAGATGCTGCAATTTATCCGATCGGATCTAGCGGAGTTTACAGCCTATACTCCTCATCCCAGTGGTGTGTCGGAGTCGGATGCTCAAAGCCATGGCACGATTGACCATCTGGATACTAATGAATGTCCCTGGGATATGCCTGAGGAACTCAAGCAAAAACTTGCCTGGACATATCAACAGGAGATTTTGTCAAATCGCTATCCAGATGGGGGACACCTGCTGCTCAAACAGGCGATCGCAGACTATGTGAATGAGTCTGCCAACCTCGCTGAAAATTCCTTCAATTCAGACTATATTTCGGTGGGCAATGGCTCCGATGAATTGATTCGATCAGTGCTGATTGCGACTTGTTTGCGAGGAGAAGGCGCGGTGTTGGTGGCAGAGCCAACTTTTTCCATGTATGGCATCTTAGCAGCAACATTGGGAATTCCAGTGTTTCGCGTGGGACGATCGCTATCCAACTTTGAGATCGATTTAGTTGCGGCACGGTCTCTGGTTGAGTCAAGCTCCATTGAGCAACCGCAAACACCCTCAATTCGAGTTGTGTTTATGGTGCATCCCAACTCACCTACGGGCAATGCTCTGACTAACGCTGAATTGAATTGGCTCCGCAATTTACCTGAACAGATTTTGGTAGTGATTGACGAAGCCTATTTTGAGTTTAGCCAAACGACTGTGGTGAGCGAGTTGCTACAACGTCCGAACTGGATGGTGATGCGAACCTTTTCCAAAGCCTTTCGGTTGGCGGCTCATCGGGTGGGGTATGCGATCGCTCACCCCAATTTCATCACGGCGCTAGAAAAAGTACGCTTACCCTATAACCTACCGAGTTTTTCCCAGGCTGCAACGCTCAGTGCCTTGTTTCATCGGCAAGAGCTATTATCTGCGATTCCCCAAATTTTGGCAGAACGAACACGCCTTGCTGAAAGTTTGCGACAAATGCCTGCGTTGCAAGTTTGGGCAAGCAGTGCCAACTTTATCTATGTACGATTGCAATCAGATAACTTGGATGCCAATACAGTGCTGCAAGCAATCTGTCAAAATTTGAAAGCAGAGGGTACACTGATCCGGCATACCAGCGATGGATTGCGCCTTACCATAGGTACACCGGAAGAAAACGATCGCCTACTAGAAAGACTGAAAGCCGCAACCTTGCTCTACGCTCAGTCCTAAAACTGTAAGCCAGCCTATTAGTCAACAACCGTGAACGGTTGGGTTATGTTCTTGACCAGTTTTTGGTATTTTTGAAAGCTTTGCTGAGCAAAGCTTTCAAAAATACCAAAAACACATTTGAAACACTACCGAACGGCTAAACCCTCAAGTTTTTTTTAACGCACGAATATCGAAATAACAGTTCAGGCTTCTTCAACTTCCAGGCGCGCTGCGACCACTGCACAGAAAGCAAATGCCATAACCAACGGGAGCGGAGAACTCAGAACATAGCTCGAAACTCCCGCTAAAACAGCGGTGAACAGTGCAACAAAACACCATGCCTGCTCATCGGCACTTAACCCATTCTGTTGCTTGATTAAATAAAGCGCATCTGAAGGAATGGGGAGTGGAATCACCGCGTTGGGGGGAAACGCCCAATATTGGCGCTGTTCTCGAAACCAATCTGTCCATCCATTCTCATCGCACCAGTCTTGAATCCATTGATCGCAATAGTGGTTCATATTCCTGGTTTTCAAAATCAAAGTCCTTAATGAATGATTAACGTTGGGCTAAAAATTGCGTGAAGGGTCGGCTTTTGCTACGCAAAAATCGACCCCCATTGGAGTCAAGACAAACCATCCTTATTTAGCAGGCTAGCAGACCGCTTTCAGGCGCGCTGAGCAAAGAGATTAAAATTTACGAACTTCAGCGATTCTGCAAAATTCCGCAATCACTTTGCAAGGTTTTGTAACTTACCTGATTCGAGCAAAACAGTTGTAATCAAATTACAGCAAGGCATACAGCGTTACTCGACCTGGAGAGGCAAGATAACATTTCTGTACAAAGCAGGGGTTAAGTCAGAATAAACGTATTGAGAATTCTCCGCTTTTTGCTGTAAGAATTACCTATTCATCACTCAGTTCTGTTGTTTTTTGCGTCAAAAAAGCTGCCGCTTAAAGCTTAGAGTTATAAGTGATTTGTCAGGATGGATTGGAGGGTGCTTCAAATTACCGGGATCTGAATTTTAGAAAGATCTTTGAGTCTTGGATCTTCTTCCAAAAGTCTCGAGCACCCCAATCTTCATAGAACATGTAGTCTTCAGGCAGGAGCAGCATTATGCTCGCATACGTTCTCGCGTTGGTTGTTGGTCTTGGCAGTTTTGCCCTCTATATGGCTGCCTTTTTCTTTCCAGAAGTGCACCGAAAAGGTGACCTGATCTGGAGTGGGGTGGGTTTGTTTTATGCACTTGTGCTTTGGGTTTGTGCTGGGCGGATTACGGGTGGAGTCCTGCTAGGGCAGATTGCTGGCGTCGCTCTGTTGGGGTGGTTTGGCTGGCAAACGCTGACTTTGCGCCGCAGTTTGACGCCTACAGCTCAACAGACTGAAGTGAACCAGGCTGAGCTGCAGGAAAAGCTGAGTACATTGGTTAATTCTGAGCAATTGTCTAAGCTTTCGGAACAAGCAAGTCGCCAGATGAATAATGTCAAAGACTGGACTCAGGCGATCGCCAGCACGTTAAGCCAACCCAAAGAAAAATCGCCTCCTTCGGTGCAGCCTTACGTACCGACCACGCCACCTGACTTTGCGACCACTCAAAGTGCAGAATCTGTTCCAGTAGAGGATTCTTTAGAAGAGTTGCCTGTCGTCGAATCGGCTCAGGTCGTTCCGTCTGCTACCGATCCCTGGTCCGATGCAGGGGATGCAGTTGAGGGCACGACTGATCCCCCTGATGCAACCGCGTCACTGAGTCCGTCTGTGCTTCCCAAAACGGTAGCCGAAGCGCCCAAAACTAATCTATTTGGGACGCTCTTGGCCACCATTCAATCTGCGTTCAAGTCCTTTAACCAACCGAAAAATAAAAGCACCTATGTTAGAAAACAATTTCGTTCAGACGATGAAGCCGAGGAAAGCTTAAAGGGGGCGATCGCGCAGGATGCAGGGGATGATTGGGCGGATGAGTCGATCGCAGTTACCGACGAGATCGTCATCCCCGATGAAAATTTGCCACTGACAGAGGCATCTGAAGCCTCCCTGATAGAAAATCCTTCCCCGGAACCTTCGCTGGAGACGCTAGAAGCCACGATCGGCAGCAAGGTCGATCTCGAAACTGCTGGGTCTCTGGTGGAGGAATCAAGTCTAGAATTTTTGCTCGACGATCAAGGTAAAATCGAGATTCCTTCTGATGCGGTGCGTGGACTCAGTGAACCAGCGGGAGTAGATGATTTGGATGTGCTCTTTGCAGAATCCGATGACTTATCTGCTGCGATCTCAGAGGTCGATTTAGAGCTTGAAGCCCTGACGATCGAACTCGATCCCAACCTCCTTGTATCAGACCAGGATGCTGAAGCCAGTCGTGACCCTGAGACCCCGTCTGAACCTGCTAAAGATGGCTGAAGTGTAGGTCTTTTGTCGCCAATCGTTGGCTTTAAGAAAAAACGGTAGCTTCTGTGGTCAATGGTTAATGGTGAGTGGTTCGGCATAATATGGCTAGGGCGCGTCATCTAATTAGCGGTCAAACGCTTGCAGCATCAGCCTGATCGCGCCCGCTTCCCAAAAACAGCTAGGGGCTGTAGTTCCACCATCGTCAGGATTCTAGCTGGAATTGATGACAGCCCTTAGTCCTTGCTATTCCATTGAACCCTGTAGCGATTCTCAGGATGTTCGTGCACCCAGGAATTCGTAGAAAGGACTTTTCCAATCGGGAAAGTCCTTTTACGACCCAAATCGGATCGTGATCACTCTGCGTATCAATACAATGGTTTATTACAGATCATTCATCGTTATTCTCTCCTAACCCATCGTGACAGAACCCGGAAGCTACAAAAACACGGTTAACTTGCCTAAAACTGGTTTTGATATGCGGGCAAATGCCACCCAGCGAGAACCAGAACTTCAGGCTTTTTGGGCAGAACATCAGATCTACGAGCACCTGTCGCAAAGCAATCCGGGTGAGCAATTTATCTTGCATGATGGCCCGCCCTATGCTAATGGGGTGCCCCATATTGGTCATGCTCAAAACAAAATTCTGAAAGACATCATCAACAAGTTTCAGATGTTGAAGGGGCGAAAAGTACGCTACGTGCCCGGCTGGGACTGTCATGGCTTGCCGATCGAACTCAAGGTCTTGCAAGAGCTGAAACCTGCCGAGCGCCAAGAACTGACTCCCCTCACCCTGCGACACAAAGCCCGGGACTTTGCCCTTAAAACAGTGGATGCCCAGCGCAGTGTCTTCAAGCGCTTTGGCGTTTGGGGCGATTGGGATCATCCCTACCTAACCCTCACCGCTGACTACGAAGCGGCTCAGGTAGAGGTGTTTGGCCAAATGGTGCTGAAAGGACATATTTATCGGGGGTTAAAGCCGGTCCATTGGAGTCCCAGTTCCAAAACAGCGCTGGCAGAAGCCGAACTGGAGTATCCCGAAGGACACACCTCTCGCAGTCTTTATGCCGCGTTTGAAGTGACCAGCCTACCGCCCGCCTTGCTTATGCCCCTTGATCCCTTCTTGGGTGAATTGGGCGTTGCCATCTGGACCACCACACCCTGGACATTGCCTGCGAACCTGGCAGTCAGTGTCAATCCAGAACTGGTCTATGCCGTGGTCGAGGTGGGCGAGAATGCCCCTGGTCGTTTCAAGTACCTGATCGTGGCGAAGGATCTGGTCGATCTCCTGTCGGGAACGCTAGGGACAACTCTAACCATCCAGGCATCGGTAATGGGCAAAACCCTGGAACATACCACCTATCGTCATCCTCTCTTCGATCGCCAAAGTGAAATCGTCATTGGCGGCGATTACGTCACGACAGAATCCGGTACGGGCTTAGTACACACTGCCCCCGGGCATGGGCAGGATGACTACATTGTGGGACAACGCTACGGGCTGCCTATTCTCTCGCCAGTGGATGATGATGGCAATTTCACTGAGGAAGCGGGTCCTTTCGCTGGCTTGAATGTGCTAGGCGAGGGTAATGGGGCAGTGGTGGAAGCCATGCAAGCCGCTGGTGCTTTGCTTAAGGAGGAACCCTACCTTCACAAATATCCCTATGACTGGCGCACCAAGAAGCCCACAATTTTTCGGGCAACTGAACAGTGGTTTGCGTCAGTTGCAGGATTCCGGGATGCGGCATTACAAGCAATTACCGAAACGCAATGGATTCCAGCCCAAACCGAAAACCGGATTACCCCGATGGTAGCGGAGCGATCTGACTGGTGCATTTCTCGTCAGCGCAGTTGGGGCGTGCCGATTCCCGTATTCTACGACGAAGCTACTGGAGAACCGTTGCTGAATGAGGAAACGATCGCCCATGTGCAGCAAATCTTTGCCGAAAAAGGCTCTGATGCCTGGTGGGAACTGGCGATCGAAGAGTTGCTGCCAGCCAATTATCACAACAACGGACACACCTACCGCAAAGGCACCGACACCATGGATGTCTGGTTCGACTCCGGCTCCTCCTGGTCAGCGGTAGTGAAGCAGCGATCAGAATTACGCTATCCCGCTGATATGTATGTGGAAGGGTCTGATCAGCATCGGGGCTGGTTCCAGTCAAGTTTGCTGACCAGTGTGGCAGCCAATGGCTGTTCCCCGTATAAGGCGGTTTTGACCCACGGCTTTGCCCTAGATGAACAGGGGCGCAAGATGAGCAAATCCCTGGGCAATGTGCTCGACCCGATGGTAGTGATCAATGGTGGCAAAAATCAGCAACAGGAACCGCCCTATGGGGCAGATGTGTTGCGGCTGTGGGTGTCGTCAGTGGACTATTCCTCTGATGTGTTGATTGGCAAAAACATCCTCAAGCAACTATCGGATGTCTATCGCAAGATCCGCAATACAGCACGATTTTTGCTGGGGAACTTGCACGATTTTGACCCTGCCAAAGATGCAGTGCCCTATGAGCAACTGCCAGAACTCGATCGCTACATGCTGCATCGCATCACTGAGGTGTTTGGCGAAGTTGATGAAGCGTTTGAAAGCCTGCAATTCTTCCGCTTTTTCCAAACCATTCAGAACTTCTGCGTGGTGGATTTGTCAAACTTCTATTTGGATATTGCCAAAGATCGCCTCTATATCAGTGCGTCCAGTGCAGCCCGGCGACGCAGTTGCCAGACGGTGCTAGCAGTAGCATTGGAAAATCTGGCAAAGGCGATCGCCCCCGTGCTTTCCCATCTTGCTGAAGATATCTGGCAATTTTTACCCTATCCCACGCCTTACCAATCGGTATTTGAGTCAGGCTGGCTCCAGATGAATGAACAGTGGAAGACTTTTGGACTATCTAATTTTTGGACGATTTTGCGTCAAATTCGAGCAGAAGTCAATCGGCAACTAGAGGAAAAGCGTGCTGCTAAGGAAATTGGTTCTTCATTAGAAGCTCAGGTTCTCTTGATAACTACTGATAATGAGTTTTTCCAGAAATTGTCCCGCTTCAATCCTTCTACTTCAAGTGAAAGCAATGGAGTTGACGAATTTCGTTATCTGTTTTTAACTTCTCAAGTTAAATTGCACTACCAACCTCAAGAAAATCCATCAACAGGTTCTTGGTTTGTTTCTAACGTAGGAAAAGCAGAAGGACAGAAGTGCGATCGCTGCTGGAACTACTCCACTCACGTAGGGGAGTCCAAAGAACACCCACTACTCTGTGAGCGATGTATCCCTGCTTTAGCAGGAGAGTTTTAGTACGCAATCAGCACTGGCAGGTTATGTAGAGTTGTCTGATTCCCACTTTCCGCACTTAAGTTTCTGCCTGATGGCAGACGGCTTCAACGTTGTGTCCATCGGGATCAAACACAAAAGCACCGTAATAGTTGGGATGGTATTGCTCGCGAATGCCAGGAGCACCATTATCTCTTCCCCCCGCTGAGATCGCCGCATCATAAAATGCGTCTACCTGCCCTCGATTCTCTGTGGCAAAAGCTAGGTGAATTGAACCAGGTGGCTTACCATAGGCACCCAACCAAAACTGTCCCTTACCATTTCTCCCTAACATTGCCCAACCTTCGCCTTCCATCACCACTCCAATTCCCAGAGGAGCAAGCGCTTTGAGATAAAATGCTTTACTTTTTTCAAAATCGGCAACCGCAAAGCCAATATGGTCAAACATGCATTCATCCTCCTGTAAGAATGTTGAACTGTTCGCCCAAGTGATTGGGTCAACGAAGATTACCTTAGCGTTTGATTGGATAGAACTGAGCACCCAAAAAAGATCCTGAGATTTGCTGAACCGTTTTCAGAATCGAAGTGTCTAAAGTAGTGAGACCGATACATTCGTTACCACAGCATTTGCACTACGGAATTACACCGTAACCCTAGAAACTATTTTTGACACAGCTTCTAGTCGAATTTACGGATTTCCAAAGTGTCGATCGTAACCTGTTGTCTCAACTCACTTTACGGACACCTACTTACGGACACCTATGAATAACAAATTCGCTCTATTGGTTCCTGGCGCAATCGCTTTGGCACTTTCCTTGGCTCCCATGTTGCCGATTTCGGCACAGCAAAACCCTAACGCTCCGATGCAGCAACGTGGACAAGGACGGGGTTCCCACGACAAAATTATGGAGCAACTCAATCTGACGGATGCACAGAAGGCGCAACTCAAGAAAATCCATGAAGAGACCCGTGCCAAAATGGATGCAGTGTTGACTGCTGATCAAAAAGCCGAAATGCAGCGTGCCAGACAAGAGCGACGCAAACCTAATCTAAACCTGACTGAAGCCCAGAAAGCTCAGATGAAGACCATCCGCGAAGAAGCAAAGCGGAGAATGGATGCAGTGCTGACCGCGGAACAAAAACAAAAGCTGGACGAACTACGCCAACAGCACAAACAACAACGAGGACAACAAGGACAAATGTCTCCTCAATAGCAACCGCGGAAGTCTCATCCTGAGACTAAGGACGCCTACTTAAGAATGAATTTTTAGGCAGGGCATCCTGTAAAAGTCGAAAAGTTACTTCAATTATTCCGGTATCAAGCGTATCCTTCTAGGGGGGTACGCTTGATTGTTTTATGAACGCTAGCCCGTTGAATAATGTAGTTTTAATTTGGGTGATAGTAAGGGGGAGCAATCGGGCGGAAGATGGACAGGTGCGGACAAAACGCAAGGTCTCGATGTGTATCAAAAGCAACCAACTTTATTGATATTCAGTCGATTGCCCCTTCATTGCTTGACTCCTACCGCGTGATTCTGTTGCAACTCCCGAATCAGGAAAGATTTGTCTATGAGGAAAGAACAGCCATTATCGATTGACTGGAACACTTTCCTCAAGGCAGGACTCCTGGTATTCGTTTATTTTGGTGTGGGCAGAATTGCTTTATTTTTGGGATCGACCCCAGCCTACATCACGCCTGTGTGGCCCTCAGCAGGCGTTGCGCTAGCAGCCACCCTGATGTGGGGCTATGAAGTTTGGTTCGCCATTTTTTTTGGTGGTTTTTTACTACATATCACCTTTCATGGCATTAGCCCCACCACTGTGGTGACAGGTCTCAGTATTGGCTTGGGCAATGCTCTGGCTCCGGTGCTGGCAACCTTTTTCCTCAATCGCTTAGGCGATCGTCGTCCTCTGCTAGAGCATTCTCAAACCGTAATTCGATTTGTCGTGTTGGGAGCCATGCTCTCCCCCCTGATCAGTGCATTGGTTGGCGTCACGAGTCTATGCTTAAGCGAACGGGCGCCCTGGAGCCTGTATGGCAACATCTGGTGGACCTGGTGGACTTCTAACGCGGTCGGCATCCTGATTTTTACCCCCTTACTGCTGGTTTGGCGCAAGTTTCCTCTTCGCCGCGATCGACTGTCGATGCAGCGCAGTACCGAATTTTTGCTCTTACTGTTGCTGTTTATTACTATCAGTATCATCGCCTTTTGGCGAGGGTATGCGTTGGAATACATGTTGTTGCCTTTGCTGGTCTGGGCAGCCTTCCGCTTTCAGCTCCATGGCACTACCCTGCTCATCGTTGTCATTGCTGCCATTTCTATCTTTGGCACGGTGCGGGAGATTGGCTCTTTCGTGCGTCCTACCCTGACCGAATCTCTCTTACTTTTGCAGTCATTTATTGGGGTCGTCTCGATCACTGCTTTAATGCTATGTGCGCTAGTTTTGGAACGAGAACGTGCAGAAGCAAATCTGAAGCAAGCGAATGAAGTACTGGAAATGCGCGTAGAAGAGCGCACAACTGCCTTACAAGAATCTGAGCAAGCGCTGCAACGGATTGCCACCGAAGCTGCCGATCAAGCGACCGAGTTTCGGGCGTTGTTTGCTGCAATGGCTGAGGTCATCGTCGTTTTGGATGCAGAAGGGCGCTACCTCAAAATTGCCCCGACAAATCCCAATCCTTTATATAAGCCCACCAATCGCATGCTTGGCAAAACCTTGTATGACGTGTTTCCCTCTGCTACCGCCGATCGCTTGCTGAATGCGATTCAACAGGCGCTCAGCACTCAAAAAACGACGCAAGTGGAGTATAGCTTGAGCATTCAAGGTCAGGAGATTTGGTTTGCTGCCAGTTTGGCTCCGACTTCAGCCAATGCAGTAGTTTTGGTGGCTCAGGATATTACAGAACGCAAACATTCCGAAGAATCACTGCAACTTTCGGAAGAGAAGTTCTCGAAGGCGTTCCGTTCCAGTGCCAATTTAATTACGATTACACGACTTTCGGACGGCAAATTTATTGAGGTCAACGAAAATTTTCTCAGTATCGGTGGATATCGTCCTGAAGAGGTGTTGGGGCGTACCGCTTCAGACCTTAACCTATGGGTTAATTCGGAGCAGCGAAATGAGTTGGTTTCCTTGTTACTTCAACATGGAGCATTCCGCAATCAGGAATGTCAATTTTATACCAAGAACCGGGACATCAAGACCGGCTTGATTTCGGCAGAGGTGATCAATTTGCGCGGAACCCTTTGCGCGCTGTATGTGATGAGCGATATTACCGATCGTAAACAAGCCGAAGAAGCCCTTCGCTTAGAACAAGAAAAATCTGAGCAATTGTTACTAAATATTTTGCCGAAACAAATTGCCGATCGTCTGAAAGAAGATCAGAGCGCCATTGCCGATGCCATTGAACAGGCAACGATTTTGTTCGCGGATATTGTGGGCTTTACACCGCTCTCTTCGCGCCTATCTGCAACTGAGTTAGTCCGGTTGTTGAACCAGATTTTCTCAATGTTTGATAGTCTAGCGGAACAATATGGTCTAGAGAAAATTAAAACGATCGGAGATGCCTACATGGTGGTTGGAGGCATTCCGACCCCCCGAGAAGACCATGCTGAGGCGATCGCGGAAATGGCACTGAACATGCAGCAAGAAATCAGCCAATTCAAGCGCGATGATGGCAGCCCGTTCAACATCCGCATCGGCATCAACACGGGACCCGTTGTCGCTGGAGTCATTGGCACCAAAAAGTTCATTTACGATCTTTGGGGCGATACGGTTAATGTTGCCAGTCGGATGGAATCACAAGGCATCATTGGTGGGATTCAGGTTACCACTGCGACCTACGAGCATCTCAAAGATAAATACCTGTTAGAAGAACGTGGAGAAATCACGATTAAAGGCAGAGGAACCATGCAGACTTATTGGCTTACAGGGCGACGCTAGCTGGATGCAGTATCCGACCTACCAATGAAACGCTAAAGTATCTCTGAGGCACTTTTTAATCAACCGTGCGTCTTTTCCTTTCAATTCTTCTGCACCTTGCCTGCAATGGCTTCGTTTATGCTGAACCGACTCTACACCATAACTTTCCAGATAACTAAACTGCTGAAGCGGTTCAACCCTGCGGTATTTGGGACAGTCGTCCTACTAGTCATGAGCTTGGTAATTTGGGGCTCTAACTACGATGCTCCCCTGTTTGCAAGCGATTTGGCTCCTGCCACGATCGTTGCCCAGCGCATTCGTCCTGACGAGGTCTGGCGTAGCGTTTACCGAATGCTCCCTGACCTGCCTTTAGAGAACCAATACGTCGCCAAAACGGGCAAAGTTGCCGATGACAACACATTGGTCGGTCGCATGGTTCGCTATCACATCTATGTGAAAGGTCGTCCGGTTGGCTATCGCTTTGACTGGAAACTGACTCTGGCAGACTATCTGGATGCCAATGAATTCATAGACGAGTCAGAATATCCCAGTGCAGATACACTCAAGCAGAACCCCCTAGAAGGCGATCAGGCTGCGATCGCGCAACTCAGCCTTGCTCAACGGCATGCCTTGGTGCAAACTCTGGTGAATCTTTTTAACCCAGGTTCTGCCAGACCTGTCCCCATACCCAAAACTCGCCCTTCTAGCCCGCCGCGTCCCTCTACCAGACCTCAACCGGGGGGTGCAGATTTACTCAAACTTTAAAAGGGACTCACTCAACGATCTCCCGATTCTCTAAAGCTGCAATGCTAAATCTACACTCCTCTACGGCTCGTGTCATCAAACAGGGACAAGGGTGGCGCTTGGGCTGGAATCCGGCGGCACCAAAGTACAAAGGCTTGGTGGGCGGCGAGAATTGGGCGATCGAACTCACCGAAGCAGAACTCAACGATTTTTGTCGCCTGGTAGTGCAGTTGAGCGACACCATGCGCCAGGTGGCAGCCGAGTTGATGGATGAAGAAGCGATCGCCTGTGAGGTGGAAAGTGATCTGCTCTGGCTAGAAGCCCAGGGGTATCCCGATCACTACGGCCTGCAGGTCATTGTATTGAGCGATCGGCAAGCGGAAGGGGTTTGGTCAGCAGCGGCAGTGCCAGAACTGATTCAAGCCGCCCAAATGCTTGGTGTATTTTAGGGTTTGATCTGCCCATCAAATTCGATTCCAAAAGATGAAATCAGATGTGTTATAGTTGTTAGGCGCAATTTTCTAAACATCGGGGCGTAGCGCAGCTTGGTAGCGCACTACTTTGGGGTAGTAGGGGTCGTGGGTTCGAATCCCGCCGCTCCGATAAACCGAAACCTGCTCAAAGAGCGGGTTTCGTCGTTTTAAATAAATCTAGAGCTAAAGTGGTCATTCTCAATCAGATATCTCAACCTGACACGATTTGGCGCCTCGATTGAGATAGGATTGCGATACTGATGTCCGCATGTATCAAGCTTGAGAAGGGCTGGATAGGTCAAGCTGTGGTGTCGCGATCTCGACTACTCGCAAAGCTCAGATTATGCGGAGTTCTTACTTTCGGCTGGATGAAGAATAGGGGAGGAGATCAGGCTAGTCCGGAAAAGTAACGGGTGCCTATATCAAGCCTGAGAATCCCCGCGGCTCTACCTCCCTTACCATCCGCTATGAGAACGAGCGTTACTTGCGCCTACCCTTGTGCCATGCCAGAGCCAGTTTTTGAACTTAGGCAAGTCGCGCACCAGTTCGGTCAATTTCCGGCATTGGTAAACATCAACTTGCAAATTTATCCGGGCGATCGCGTTGCCCTAGTTGGCTCCAGCGGAGCAGGTAAAAGCACCTTACTCCGGCTACTGAATGGTGCGATCTTACCCACGCAGGGAGAAGTCTGGGCGTTGGGACGAAACCTCAGCCAGCTACGATCGCGCCAATTGCGTCAGGTGCAGCGGCAGATCGGCACCATCCATCAACAATTTCATCTGGTCGATAACTTATCGGTTATCCATAATGTCAATGCTGGACATTTGGGGCGCTGGTCGCTTGTCAAAGCCTTACTCTCGCTCATAATTCCGCAGGAAGTGTCCACTGCTCAAGCCGCACTGACACAAGTCGGTATTCCCGAAAAGCTCTACACCCGCACAGATCGCCTATCCGGGGGACAACAACAACGTGTTGCCCTGGCGCGGGTTTTGGTACAAGATCCGATCGCTATCCTGGCAGACGAACCGATCGCCAGCCTCGATCCTGAATTGAGCCGAGAAGTCATGGATTTATTGCGTGACCTAAGTCAGCAAGCAGGCAGAACTCTTGTGGTTAGCTTGCACGATATCAACTTTGCCCGGAGCCATTGTCAGCGCATCATTGGCTTGCGTCAGGGCACGATCATATTTGATGCTCCCACCGAGCAGGTCTCTGCAACAATGATTACCGAATTATATAGCCTCGAGCTTTCGGAGACTCAAGGTGTGACACGCGGTAGCCTTGAGTCGTGAAGGGGCAAATCGACAGGTGAACAGCACCCACCCTCTACCTCCATCCAAAACCCAAAACTCAAAATCCAAAAGCCAACGTTCTGCTGCTTGGGGATGGGGATGGGTTATCTTGGGGGCGATCGCCCTTTCCCTTTGGCAATCAGGGCTATTTCAACAGGAATTGCTCAACCCTGGGGGGTGGAACCAATTCAGGCGATTTATCGGAGCAAGTATCCATCCTGATCTGAGTGCCGAACTGCTGAGGCTGACGCTGGATGCCAGCCTGACCACACTCGCCTATGCAGTCTGTGGCACAGTTCTGACGATTTTTTTGGGCATCATTGGGGGGATTTTTGCCTCGGAGGTCTGGTGGCGATCGGGAGTTGCTCAATCCAAGCATTCGCTGATTTCCCCGTGGTGGCTATCGATCAGATTCTTGCTAGCAGTCCCTCGCGCCATCCACGAAATGATTTGGGGGCTATTTTTCGTCAACCTGTGGGGATTAGATCCTTTGACTGCTGTCCTGGCGATCGCGATTCCCTTTGGTGCCATCACCGCCAAAGTCTTCTCTGAAATCCTGGATGAAACACCCCGACAACCTCTACAGAACCTACTCAACAGCGGCGTTGCGCCACCCATCGCATTTATCTATAGCCTCTTGCCCCAAGCCTTTTTGAATCTGCTGTCTTACAGTTTCTATCGCTTCGAGTGTTCGATTCGATCGGCAGCAGTACTGGGCATCATCGGTGCAGGTGGCTTGGGTTATCAGATTTTTCTCAGCTTACAATCCCTCCAATACGAACAACTCTGGACGTTTTTCTATGCCCTGGTTGTGCTCAATGGCGCAGTAGATTTTAGTAGCGCCTGGTTACGACAAAAACTGGGGTGTGCCAGTCGGCTGGATTTGAATCTGACTCAGGCAAAGAGACGCAAGTATGGGAAAGACGGGGGGAATAGGGCAGATGGGGAAGAATTTCAACCTCAACCTTCAACCTTCAGCCCTTGCCTTGCTTTACTTCAAACTCTAAAATCCAAAATCTCTCCTCATGCAATTCTGCTTGGGATCAGTTTGCTGTTGCTGCCCTTCTGTTTCTGGTATGTTCGTGCCGACTACCGCAAGCTCTGGGCACCTCGCACCAGACAATTGCTGACAGAAGTGGTGCAAGCATCCTTTCCCCCCGATTGGAGTATTGCAGCACAGTTGCCCTGGCTCTCGGTACAGACAGTGGCGATGGCTGTGTTGGCGATCGCCCTGGCAGGATTGGGGGGCATGGTTCTATCTTTTCCGGCTGCTCACAACTTTTTCTTACCAGGAGGATTACTCAATCGCGGCAGACAGACGGAAATTAGAACCCTCCTGAGTTGGGCAATGCTGCTGTTCGTTCGAATTTTTTTATTGTTTTGTCGGGCAATTCCAGCTCCTATCTGGGCGCTAGTCGTCCTGTTCGTCCTGTTTCCCGGCATTTTACCGGGGGCGATCGCGTTGGGCATTCACAATCTCGGCATTTTAGGACGGTTGAAGGCAGAAGTGATCGAAAACCTGGATTTTCGTCCGCTAGAGGCCTTAAAAACTCAAGGTGCGCCCAGTTCGCTAGTCTTTTTCTATGGGGTGTTACCGATGACCTTGCCGCGCTTTGTTGCCTACGACCTCTACCGTTGGGAAGTCTGTATGCGCGAGACTGTGATTGTAGGTTTGGTGGGAGCGGGCGGGCTGGGGCGCGTGCTGACCGAACAACTCAGCAGCTTTGACTATCGCAGCCTTGTGATAACGTTGGGAGGCTTTATTGTGTTGACCTTCGGAATCGATTGGATCAGTGCCCAAATGCGACGATCGCTCCGCTGAACTAACTGGCTCGATAACGCATTCCCGGCAATTGCGCCACCAAACCCAACAACTCCAATTGCAACAGGGCACTAGAAACCGATCCAGCCACTAACTCAGTGGACTGAACAATGCGATCAAAGGAAACTTCAGGCGACTCTTGGGCAAGGTCAGTGACAGTCTGTAACACCTGCTGTAAAGTGGGTTCCAATTCTGGCATGGGTTGTCGTTTAGGTGCAACGGGAGCAGGCGGAAGCAAAAACTGAGGTAAAGTTCCCAACGCTTCTAGCAACTGATGCTCACTCAAAATCAGTTGTGCCCCTTTATTCACCAGTTCTAAACAACCGTAGGCGCGATCGTTATCCAGGGACCCTGGCAAGGCATAAACATCCCGTCCATATTCATTGGCGATCGTGGCAGTAATCAGCGCCCCCGACTTTTTAGGCGCTTCCATCACCAACACCGCCCGACACAGCCCTGCCACAATTCGATTACGCCGGGGGAAGTGGGTACGATCGGGTGGCGTGTCGGCGGGGTACTCGCTTAATGCCAATCCTTGTTCTAGCAACTGCTCGTAAAGTTTGCGATTCGACCAAGGATAAACCCGGTTTAACCCTGTACCCAAAACAGCGATCGTTCGTCCCCCTGCATGTATCGAGCTTTGATGCGCTTCCGTATCTACACCATCCGCTAAACCCGAGACCACTGTGAAGCCGTTTTGTGCCAGCGCAGTGGCAATCCGTCGAGTCCAGCGTTTGCCATATTCTGAAGGATCACGGGTGCCAACCATGGCGATCGCAGGTATAATCCCTTGGTTTTCCTGCAATTCGACGCTACCCCGGTAATACAACACAGGCGGCGGATCGGGAATTTCTAACAACAATTGAGGATAGTCAGCATCAGCAGGGGTCCAAAAATCGGGGTTGTGCTGCAAATGTTGTTCCAGCAATTCTGCCGGACAAAGGCGCGATCGTTCTACCGCAATTGTTGTAGCAGTCTGGATACCTAACCCCTCTACCGCCAACAGCTCTGCTGCATCTACTTCCCACGCGATCGCTAACGAACCAAAATGTCGATGTAATCGCCTGATTAAAACCGGCCCTAACCCTGCCATCCCAGACCAGGCAAGCCAAAATGCCCGTTCTTCTACCAACTCAATCTCCTCCGTCCATCTGAAATTTAGGGATCAATCCTGACAAGAGATGACGTTACTGAATGCATCAATGGAATGCATCATCAAGTTTCCCTCCGATCTACATCAACCTGCACTCTATAGCAGTTTTCACCTGAGTGAAGTACAGAGGTATGAAGTCCAGAGGGGTGCAAAGCACCCTCCTGTACTTCACATCCTTGAAAAGGGCTATAACGCATAAAGGACAAGCCTTTTCAGCCAAAGCAAAACGCCAGCGCAAAGGCAGGAAACTGAATACCTTCAGTGAACCATCTCAAATCAGGAGTCTCAGTCCCATTAGCAGAATACCCAATTCCTTTTCTAGGGAATCTAATTGGCTCCTCCATCTCGGCCGCAAAAAGTAGCTGGCGATATTTCTATTCCCGCAAACCTAAATAGCTTAATTTTGCGTGGGTGATTCACGCTGCTCATCCCTTAGGATAGAAAAGTCTTCAACACTTAATTCGATGGAATGAATCGATTGAGGTGATCGAAATCATTTTTTATCGGAGTTTCACGATGTCAAAGTATTTGTAGATAATTCTTAAACTTTCTGAGTAATGGCATCAGGCGAACCGTTGTGATTGGGCATACTCAGTGAGAGGACAGTTGTGGCTCGCAAGTCCTAAGTCAAGAAAAAAGTTGAATGGGTGTCATCACTTGAAAATTGACTTCAAAATTCTGTCCACAATGCTCACCAAAGGCTGGCATAACTGATGATTGATTTTACTGTTGCCATCTGTACTTACAACGGTGCAAAACGATTGCCCGAAGTACTAGAAGGGCTGAGATCGCAAACAGGAACAGAGAACATTGCCTGGGAGGTCATTATTGTTGATAACAACAGTACTGACGATACCCGACAGGTCATTCAGTCTTACCAAAGTCAATGGCTGGCTGATTGCCCCTTGCGCTACGCTTTTGAGCCAGAGCAAGGAGCCGCTTACGCCCGACTAAGAGCCGCAAAAGAAGCCCATGGCAGCCTGATTGGTTTTTTGGATGATGATACCGTTCCCACTAACCACTGGATTACCGCAGCGTGTGCATTCGCCCAAGTGCACCCCCAGGCAGGAGCTTACGGTAGCCAGATTCATGGAGACTTTGAAGTTGAACCGTCAGAAGAGTTGAAGCAAGTTGCCTTTTTTCTAGCTGTGATTGAGCGGGGGGACGAACCCTTCCTATACGAACGCAAAAAGCGGATTCTGCCTCCTTCTGCGGGGCTGGTAGTGCGGCGGCACGCCTGGTGCGAGAGTGTCCCCAATCGCCCATTTTTAACTGGACGGACAGCCAAGTCAATGTTGACCAGCGAAGATCTGGAAGCCCTGGTTTATATTCAAAATGCAGGTTGGCAAATCTGGTATAACCCAGCCATGGAAATCCATCATAAGATTCCTCATTGGCGGATGGAGCGAGAGTATTTACTTTCTTTGGTGCGAGGCATTGGTCTGGCAAGACACCATATCCGGATGATTCGGCTCACTCCCTGGTTACGTCCCCTCATGTTTCCACTCTATTGGGTAAATGATGTACGTAAAGCAATGGTGCATTTTTTGCGATATCGGGAACAATTAGAGCGCAATCTTCCGGCAGCTTGCGAAATGGAATTTCTCTGGAGTACTTTACTCAGTCCATTTTATCTTTGCGGGAAATACTTTTCTCAAGCCCTTGTCCCACCCACTCCTTCTGAACCAACCTCCGAAAACTTGGCAATTTAGGCAATCCTGTTTTTGTTAAAGTTCGGGACAAGGCAGCCGGAAAGCGAGATACAGAGTCGATTCTCCAAAATATTTGCGATATCTTCTAGTATTTTTTTCATCTAGAACAACTTGCTATGCATTTCTATTTCCTGGTGCCGAATCTTTTTGGATTTAAGGGAGGCATTCAGGTTTATTCGGCATTCTTGATCCAAGCAATGCAAAAAGAATATCCCAGTGCGGCTTATGACGTATTTCTAAAATACGAACCCAGCCTTCCCCAATTCACAACAGAACAATCTTTTTTGCCCCAAACCCAATTTCACTGCTTTGGTGAACAGGTGTATGATACCCAGCCCTGGCGACGGCGGCTTAAAACTACATGCTCTTGCATCAGAATTCTAAGTTCGGCACTCAGGCAGCGCCCTCAGCTGTTGGTGTTAACTGAGTTGAACTATTATTTGGTGTTGTGCCAGTGGATCAAACACCTACTGGGGATTCCTTACTGGGTTGTGGTGCATGGCTTGGAGGCATGGGATCTCAAAAATCCCACTTACAAAGCAGCATTGCAAGCTGCCGATCGCGTGATTGCGGTTAGCCACTACACCCGCGATCGCATCCTCCGCGAAGGCTATTTAGAAGCCGACAAAATCTCAGTCTTACCCAACACCTTCGCTGCCAATCAATTTCAGATCAAGCCCAAACCCGACTATTTACTCAAGCGCTACGGTCTCTCACCAGAACAACCTGTCATTCTTACCGTGACGCGGATTCAGCGCTTTTCTCAATACAAGGGATACGACAGAATTCTGCGGGCGCTGCCTGCAATTCGACAGCAAATTCCCAATGTCCGCTATGTACTGGCAGGCAAAGGGGACGATCTGCAACGGGTAAAAACGTTGATTCAGCAATTAGGGTTAGAAGATTGTGTGACTTTGGCAGGGTTCATTCCCGATGCCGAATTGAGCGATCACTACAACCTGTGTGATGTATTTGCTATGCCCAGCAAGAATGAAGGGTTCGGTATTGTGTATCTGGAAGCGCTTGCCTGTGGGAAACCTGTTTTAGCAGGCAATCAGGATGGGGCGATCGATCCTTTAGTGGGTGGCAAGTTAGGCTGTCTGGTTCATCCTGAAGATGAAGCCGCGATCGCTGAAAACTTGATTCAGATTTTGCAAGGAACCTATGCCAACGCTTTGATCTATCAACCCACAGCTCTACGGCAACAGGCGATCGCACATTTTGAATTTGCCCAATTCTGCCAAATTCTTCAGAAATTACTAGAGAATACGGGTTTGCGCTAAGGCAATTTCCCAGAACATTCCTTGAAACAAGGGATAGAAAAAGGGCTAAGAGTCTGGTCTTCTCTTAGCCCAAGTTAAGCTTCAAAACTAAACCTACAAACGTCTACGCTTCAGTAGATTCAGAAACTTTGCGACGACGTGACATCAAGAAGCTACCCGCCACTGCACCCAAGCCCATCAAAGTTGTGGGTTCGGGAACAGGCTGATTGTGTGCCACAGCAGTCACGATGAAATCGTTGGTATCCACATCAATGGAATGGGCGTCATTCATCCGAATCAATGCGCCATTGCTGGGTGCAGTCAGCGTCATCAAAATGGGGGTATTGGACTTGTTGTAAGTCGGACCAGAAGACTTAAAGGTTGTAGATGCGCCGTTATAGGTGAAAACGGTGTTCGAGGAACTGGAATATTGAGTAGGCGAACCGGTCAAGAAAAACTGATAGGCTTTGCCTGCCAAGAATGTGAAGCTGTTAGAACAGGTCGTCACAGTCTTACCGCAAGTTCCTAACCAATCCGATGGGTTGGTCTTGCTGTCGCCGCTACCAGGATCATATCCAGGCTTCAATTCATTTAACAGCTTGGTTAAGGTGTTGGCAGCCACATCATAAACGCCAAAGCTAGACTGCCACATCCCTTTTGAGAGTACAAAGGTGAAATCGACAGTCGTATTCGATTCGAAGCTGAATGTACCTGTGTTACCGAAGGTCAGCGCGTGAGCTGGAGCGGCTGAGAAAGCCATAGCAGCGCCTGCTGCCAAGCCAAGACCGGCTGTAACGAAATTGGACTTCATAGATTCCTTCCTGAGAGATGTGTGTTGGGTGCGACCTCAAAATTTGAGGAAGTAGAGCACACAGAGGTGCAATCGATTTGGGAAATTACGCCCTCTTGTTTCGCCATGTTATTGGAGAACATTCTTGAGTCGGTAGTCTTCAGGTCTTTCTTGATGCAATCTTTACTCAACCACTGATGGGGTAAAGCTTTTATCTTTTACTTCAGAGATAAAGATTACGCAAGTTTCCCCGTTAAACTACTGAGTTAAAGCGTGCTAATAAAAGCCAGTAACACTTACCTAAAGAAGTACAAAGCTTTAAGTTTTTATCCGGAAAATTGCGTAGACCAGAATCCGTAAGCTACTGACTCTCCCTATACTGCTGGGCAAGACTAGAGAATGGCATCCGTTTTAGCCCAACCTTTACAACTTCCTTGCAAATTGTGGCAAGAATGTGAACTTCAGACCTAAAGTGAGCCTGATTTTAGAGTAAGAATGTTCCTTTTCTCCAAAAAAATGATGCTCACAATTCCCTGATTGGCTCATGTTTTGGGGCTGCTATCGAGATCGATCGCGGCTCAGTTTGAGCAACAGGTTAGGATAGGGACTGTCCTTTTTTGCCCTTTCCATGAAATCACTCTGGTTGCAAAATAACGAGTTACAACTGCAAATGAACACGCCCATTCCCGCCCCTTCACCAGGTGAGGCGCTGATTCGAGTCCTTCGAGCGGGAATTTGCAACACGGATCTGGAGCTATTACGAGGCTACTATCCTTATGAAGGGATTCCCGGTCATGAGTTTGTTGGCATGGTGGAGAAGGGGTGTGATCGCTTATTGGGGCAACGAGTGGTCGGGGAAATCAATGCCGTTTGTGGTAACTGTCGGTTTTGTTTGCAGGGGCATAGGACTCACTGTGAGAATCGGACAGTATTGGGTATTGTGAATCGTAACGGGGCGTTTGCCGAGTATTTGACCCTGCCGAGCGCCAATTTGCATCCCGTACCAGAAAATATTTCAACGGATGTGGCAACGTTCACAGAACCGCTGGCAGCAGCGTTGGAGATTCAGCAACAGGTGCGAGTCAGTCAGTCAGACAAAGTGATGGTCGTGGGAGACGGCAAACTGGGGCAATTGGTGGCACAAACGTTAGCGTTGACCGGATGCGATTTGCTCACGATCGGTCGGCATCCTGAGAAGTTGGCAAATCTGGAAGCGCGTGGGATTCGAGTTGGCTTTGCCGATGCGGTGATCGATCGTGCGTTTGATCTAGCGGTAGAGTGTACGGGGAATCCGGAGGGCTTTGCCACCGCTTGTCGGGCGCTGCGTCCTCGTGGCACGCTAGTTCTTAAAAGTACCTATGCGGGCAAGTTGACGATCGATGCTTCGGCACTGGTGGTGGATGAAATCACGCTGGTAGGATCACGCTGTGGTCCATTTGCACCTGCTTTAGAATTGTTGAGTACCGGACAGGTTGATGTTAAGCCACTGATTCAAGCACGGTATCCTCTGTCTGAGGGTTTGCAAGCGTTTGCCCATGCTCAACAACGCGGGGTTTTAAAGGTCTTGCTGGAGATGGCGGTTGATGGCTGAAGTTGAGGCGATCGTGAACCCAGCACCGAAAGCTTGTGATGATTTTGCATTGGATAACTATTGGCGGTTGAGAAATCCATTTTGAGTCAGTTGGCGTAGTCACTCTTGTGAATTACATTGTCAAAAGACTGTCGAGGAATGATGATCGTTTCAACCCATCGAGTCAGTGGAATTCTCCTGATCCTTGCCGGAATTCTGTTCGGCAGCTTTATGTTTTTTCATCCTGCCAACACGCCACGGGGGGCACTGGAAGCCATTTGGGTGCCTGTCCATATAGCCTGGTTTTTTGCCTATTTATTGATCATTTGCAGTTTTGTCTTCCTGTATCAATCCCTGATTGCCTCACAGACTGCATTTACCAAGTTGGGTTACTGGTTGTCCTTTTTAGGCACTGTTCTTTCTTTACCCATCGCAGTATGGGATTCATTTGTGATCCCCTATCTGGCAAAACATGCACCGGATTTTATTCTGCAAATTGAGGAAGTTTCGATGGAAACGCCGGTACTAATTTTCAGAATAATTGTCTTTCTGACCATTTTGATATTTTCACTAGGATTTCTGCTCTATGGCATTTCAGTGATGCAGATGCGCATTGCACCAAAGATGGCAGGTGCGGGTTTGGCGGTTGGTGCTCCCTTATTTTGGATCGGTGCGCTCTTTTTCAGTAAAGGGATGCTGGGCAATCTGATTACAGAGATAGGTGCCGTTTTGTTTGGGTTGGGTCTTTTGATATTGGGTATTCACCTGGTCTCAAATCCACTCCCACTCGTTCGATCTCTGGGAAATGAATCGATTAAAGCTGCCCTTTAACGCGAACCTGGTTATAGAGGGTTTCCATGGCTTCGAGAAAGGAGTTGTCGCGCGGCCAGAAGGGGGGAAAGTCGCCTTGTTTGCGAATGGAATTCCGGCAACTAGGGTTTCGGGGAGCGCATCTATTGGTTTGGGGTAATCGTTTGCTGCCATGCCAAAAGTCGTGTAATTCGGCGATCGATTCAGCGGGCAGAGTTTGAGGGCGCGTATGGTAAGAAGAAGCGACTTGAGGCGCGCATTTTGCCAGTTGCAACTCTGCCGAAAGTGCCTGCCCTAAGGGGGATTTGGCAAGTTCTTTAAGTAAATTTTCGCGTGATAAACCGCGCAGTTCAAATGGCAAGAAGGGATCGCGATCGAGTTCGGCAGCCACCAGATAATACACGCCTGCAATATGCTTGCAGGGATTGTCCCAATCTGAACAGGAACAGTGGGTAGAAAGTCCTTGTTGCGATGGGGGAGTAGATGCAAATCAAGGGTTTGGAAAGACGCTTCAATATTGTCGGGAATTTCGTTGAGTAACAACCGGGAGATCAAGTTGGCTCTGGAGGCAATAATCATGGAGGACTGCTATAAAATCGGCTAGCAATCGAAAGATATCAACCAAGCTGGAGTGACGATTAATGGGAAATAGTGCTTTATTGGGTCAAGTACTCCTTACATTTCAAACAGATTTTCATTTCAGTCGTGAGGATCTCTCAGCAATTCTTCTGCATGGCAATTATCTATGGCTTGGTTCAGACGAAACTGCAACGATCGAGCGTCTTTCCCTGATCGAACATAACCAGTTTGCCAATCACCAACAATTTCAGGTAGCAGATTTTGTCGAGCTTCCTAATACAAGCGAACAAGAAGTTGACATTGAGGGGCTAGACTACTCAGATTCCTATCTCTGGCTAGTTGGCTCTCACAGCAGCAAACGAAAGTGCCCTAGATTAGAGCTATCTGATCAAGAAAATTCAATGCGATTACAAACAGTCATCCTGGAAAGAAATCGCCATCTCTTAGCAAGAATTCCTGTCATTGATGGACAACTAGTTCGTTCAGGAACTGACCCCAACGATCCTCAAAGAAAATTGACCGCTGCTAGCTTAGCAATTAATAATCAAGGAGATTTATTAACTCAAATTCTTCAAACAGATCCCCATTTAGGTATTTTTGTAAATTCTAAAATTCCTGGTAAAGATAATGGATTTGACATTGAGGGAATTGTTGTCTTAAAAAATCGAATCTTTTTAGGATTGCGGGGTCCAGTCTTAAGAGGATGGGCAATTATTTTAGAATTAGAAGTAAAGCAAAAAAATTCACCTTATCTAGAACTGAAAAAGATTGGCGAACAAAAAGAGCGCTATAAAAAACATTTTGTCAATCTCCAAGGATTGGGCATTCGAGATTTAATAATTAATGGGGAAGATTTATTGATTCTTGCAGGTCCTACGATGGATTTAGACGGTCCTGTGAAAGTGTTTCAACTCAATCAATATTCGCAACTGCCAGATCACTCATTTAGTCAACCCAAGGCTGTTTTGGAAATTTCTTATGGCGATCGCAAAGATCATGCCGAAGGGATTACTTTATTTTCGGGCATTACTCAACTAGCTGCCTTGCTGGTTGTTTATGATTCACCAGCACAAGCTCGACTCCAAGACAATGCCAGTATTTTGGCAGATATTTTTCAGTTAAGTGCTTAAAAAGAAAAAGGTAGCTCCTGAGAACTACCTATCTGTTAACAATGGAAGATTGGGAAAGGGCAATAGACACAAATCGTGATGAAATAATGATTAGGAATTTTTAACCCTTGGTTGAGGTCTTTTCAAGGGCATGCTTGACTTGTTCTTCAACAGAAGTTGCTTGCTGAGAATTCTGAGCATTCTTCATCTTGTCGGCATCAGCATCCTTTTGTACTTCATTGATGCCCTTTTGAGAACCTGATTGCACATCCTCCATAGAAGGCGGTCCAGATTCAATAAAGCGCCCAGATTCATCCAATACTTTATCGAACTGCGTGGCACCCTCTGAAGGGCTACTCTTTGGCATGCCAAATGCCGCAGCAGGTTGGACATTTGAAATTAACAGCATGGCACAAACTGCGATCGCCAACAGAAACCGTACGGGTCGAAGCCAGGTAGATAGAAATTGAGTAAAGTTCATAGAGTTGTCCTCCAAATTATTACGTTTTATCGGATTGAATCTATCAATTGATAGCAAATTCACTGATTCCGAAAACGTCAGGTTAAGCAGCGTCAGTGAAATTGATTTCTACAGTCGATGCTTCTTTTTTATACTGTGGGGAAACGAATACTTGAATCAATCGGAAGAGGGAAGTTAGCATTCGCCAGAGCGGGCAAAGGATATACCCAAAGAATGAGCCAGTTACTGGATCAGGCGTGGGCTGGCAATCGTACCGTAAAGAGGCTGCCTTTACCCAATTCAGAATTGACCATGATTGTACCTTGATGGGTTTCTACAATCCGACGGGTGAGATAAAGTCCCAATCCACTGCCCGATCGCTTGTGGTCGCCCTGACGAAAGCGATCGAATAGGGTTGCTTGGTCAAGCGGATCGATTCCTGCTCCAGTATCGCCTACCTCAATTGTGACCCAACTGGATGGCTGGCTTTTTGCCTCCATCGCTTTCCCAACCGGGGCGCTAATCAACCGCACTACAATTGAGCCTATATCAGTAAACTTAATCGCATTTCCAAGCAAGTTGGTAATGACTCGGCGCAATTCTAGTCGATCGCCCCAAACAGTGATCTCGCGGCTCTCCAGCTCTGTATGCAGGGCTAGATGCTTTTCCTGAGCCAGAGGAGCTAATTCCTGAATCACTTCTTGAACAATACCTTGCATGTTGCAAACATCTAAGGCAATGCTCTTACACCCCGCATCATATCGGTAAACTTCTAATAATGTATTTACCATTTGCAACAGGCTTTGATTACTGCGAATCATAATAGAAATCGCATCCTGCATCTCTGACGAAGCCTGACCAAAGGCGCCTTCATGAAACAGCGTCAGCATTCGATCTGCTGCGACCAGAGGCGTACGTAAATCATGGGTGAGACGTGAGACGAAATCTTCTCGTTGGCGAGCCAATTGCTCACGTTGCTGGTTTGCCAGTTCTACCTGTATTTCTGCTTGGTAGACACGCATTGCATTACGGACAATTCGTTCCAGTACTGGAGCAGAGATTCGATGCTTTGGTAAATAATCTGAAGCACCAGCTTTCATTAACTCTACAGCGATTTGTTCGTCGCCCTGCCCAGTCAGCACAATTAACGGAATTTTTGTCCCATGATCCCGCAAGTCTTGAACCAACGCTAATCCATCTTTTCCTGGTAGACGGTAATCTACCAAAATACAATCAGCCTTGACCTGTTGAAATTTAGTCAGAGCGGTCTCATAACTTCCGGCTTCCGACAATTCTATTTTCAAGGTGGTGCTTTTAAGGGCGCGTCGCACAACCATGCGATCGACCTCATCATCATCGACAATTAAGATTCTGAGTGCTTCTTCCATACAAAGTGTTCCAAACAACTGCGGTATCGTTCGATCAAGATCTCGATCGACAGACAGAAAGCATCAGGCAACACAGCATTGATTCTGAATCAGTCGCAGCTCTAGAAGTGTCTATTCAGAGGAATTATGGAAAAGTTTCCTCAAGTTTCTTCACAATGTAACAAAAATAGCCATATTAGGGTTTTCGCTGACAACCTGATTGTGTGGCGTGTATTAGACAACGCTTTAAAGCAGGATGTACCGTGGGCTGGGCGCTAGTGTCAGGTCTTGGCGTTGCTCAACAACGGGATGAAAATGATAATGATGCTGAACGATTTGAAACTTCGTTCCAAATCATCCTGCTTTTCAGTAACGCCCAGAGCTTTGTTTTCAGGTTAATCGGTTCACTCTGCAATTCGAGAGCCTTCTCCGACGGAACAAAAGCGGTTTATGGAAGTCGAATGGCTCTCTGAAATCAACTCGGTCGCGATCGGCTCCGTTGAACTCAACCGACTGGGTTGTCCAAGGAAAGTTCAAGGATAGTACAGATCTCTTGCCCGCGTTGGGAGCAAGATATACACACAATCAGCCTAGCTAACCTCAATTGACTAACACCTTGCCAAACCGGATAAATTTAATCCAAATAATCCATGGTCAGCCTATGGCATTTCACTCAGAGACCAGTATCGATTAAGCGTCGTCATCACTTCTGTAAAATTGGCGAATGTCACAGGCTTCAGAATATAGCCCGCCACATTAAAGTTGTAAGCTTCCACTCGGTCTTTATCTTGATTCGAGGTGGTCAGGACAACCACTGGAATGGTCTTTAAAGCCGGATCTGAACGCAACGCACTCAAAAATTCTAATCCTCCCATTTTGGGCATGTTGAGATCTAGCAAGATCAACCGACGTTGAGAAGGAACGCCAGGTAGACGATCGCCTCCCCCTCGCAGCATAATCAGGGCTTCCAAACCGTTCCCTGCCACATAGAGGGGATTCGTGATATTCCCTTTTTTGAAAGCCCGTTTGACATTCATCACATCGACTTCATCATCTTCCACCAGTAGGACGTTAATTGTTCTATCGACTTCTTCCATTGTTTTAGTATCAACCAGTCACGTTCAAGCCAAAAGTCCATTCTTGTTAGAATTCCATTGAGATATAGGCAAATCTTATATGATTTGTTTCACCTGCAACCTCATCCACTGGTTATAGTTCCTGATCCGTCTTTACACAAACAAAATTTGAGCGGTTCATGGCATTGGATGCTTTAACCAGGTGAAATGAAAACTAGCGCCTCTATCTTCTTGTGAATCCAACCAAATATTGCCACCTTCTGCCTCCACAATGCGTTTGACGATCGCCAACCCAACTCCGGTATTTTCCTTTGTATCACGTGCTTGTAGAGTTTGAAAAATAACAAATATTTTGTCGTGATATACGGGGGCAATTCCAGGACCATTATCTTTAACCACAAACTCGTAAAACTTCTCCTGGTCTTGAACCGTAATTTCAATTCGTCCATCAGGGCGATCGTGATGTTTGATCGCATTACTCAGCAAGTTAGACAGCACTTGTCTCAGTAATAGCTGTTTCGTCATCAGAGTGGGCATCTGCTCAGCAACCACGATCGTAAACGTACTGGGCGGATCGAGTGACTCAATCACTTCCTCAATGAGTACAGCAACGTCTACCTGCTCGATCGTGGCTTGTGTTCGACCAACCCGAGAATATTCCAACAATCCATTAATCAAAGCTTCCATACGGTGTACGCGTCCGCGTAGAAGTCGCATGTGTTGCTGGCTTTCTTCGCCTAGATATCCTTCTAAATCTTCCTCAATCCATTCCGACAAATTGGCGATCGCACGCAGAGGAGCCTTTAAATCATGGGAGGTCACGTAAGCAAACTGCTCCAATTCTTGGTTGCGATCTTCTAGTGCAGCATTCGTTCTTGCCAGGATAGAACTTAAGCGGACTAGCTCATTGGCGCGAGACTGCAATTTCTCTTCTGCTTCTATAAAAGCGCTGATATCGCGAACAATCACAATCATTTGATTGTCTAAATGCATTTCACTAATCGAAATTTCAATCGGGAAAGGTGTGCCAATTTTTCGTGCCCCTTTGGTTTTCCAGGGTCGCCCCGGTCGCAGTGGCAAGGAAGCTGTAATTTCTGTGCCTTTAACTTTTTGTACCAGGGGTTCCGCGAGCAAAAAATCAAGCTGCTGACCGATGACTTCTTCAGGTTCGTAGGCAAACATCTTGACTGCGGTCGGGTTAAAGATTTCGATTTTGCCTTCGTCGTCCAGGATGATGACGCCATCAACCACAGTAGAGACGATCGCAGACATGAGCGTCTTACTCTCCAGCAGGAGGCGCTCACGGCTGGTTAACTCTTGATCCAGACTACTGAATAAGTACATTGCAGCCAGTGATCCTAACAAGCTAATGCATCCGGTGAACCAAAGCGCAACACTAGTAAATTGCGTATTGTCTTGTTGCTGCTGGTTGTAGGCAAGATACAATTGACGATTGCGCGCTTGCAGAGAGCTAATCACCTCCCTTGTTTTATCCATCGTGCCTTTGCCAAGATACAAAAGACGATCAATGTCCATTGGCAAAGTTGAAGTTTGATCGAGTTCACTTTGGCGCTTTACGGTTTGAATTGCCAACGCCAAAGTTGCCATATTTTGCTGAATCAACTGCTCTAAAGCTTGAATATCATTCATCTGCTGAGAGCTACCGTTGATCTGAATTTTCAATCGAGATAAAGCACCAGGTAAGGCTGCCACCGCATGATTGTATGGCTCTAGATAGCGAGAGTCTTGGGTGATACTGTAGCCCCGAACCCCTGTCTCTGCATTGAGCAGTTCAAGCAATAGAACATTGCTTTCTACCAAAATTTCTTGAGTATTATCAATCTTCTGACGAATTGTGAGTAAAACTTGCCTTGACCAAACCCAAGAACCTAGAGTAGTCATCAAACAAAATGCTGGAATTGCAATGACGATCGCACCCTTACGACGAACGGATAATCGGGTCCACAAGGTATTAAAATAACTTAATACAGGCAGTTGCATAAAAGTGAACCTAAACAAACCCTTCTATCGCCACCCAGTTCTTTCGGTTTAGTATAGATCTTCATCTTCATCAACCAAGTTGAGAGCAATCTCGCCCCTTTGATTGAAGCACATATCCCCAAATCATCTCCAACGATCGGATCAGAAAACATGGGTGATTGGAGCCTCAACTGCTGTACAGTTCATCACTTTAAGATCATTATCTGTCTATACTAATTGTCTAAAATCCATCTAACAATACAGAAGCTTTCCTTCTTATTAGAGAGATAAAAAATAGCCATAGAAAGACATCTGCAAAAGCCTTTCTCACATCCAAAAGCACATGCCTACTTATCAGCATCAGAGACTAACTCGGCAACCTTGGTTTGTATCTACTTCGGAATTGCACCAAGATGACGAGGGTGTGTTTACAATGATCGCAATATAGGCGAGTGTAATTCGGTAGCTAGGGCAACACCTATACCTAAAGTTAGATTTTTGACATTCGCTTTGTGGAATTCTTCACCCTGGGGATGGATGTGCAGAATGAACCTCAAGCTCATAATTCTGGTTAATCTAATTTTTTGTTTGTGGGAAAACGCTATGAGGATAGGCAAGGAGTCACGATCTCGTCAAATTAGAAGCTTGAGGCTGATCGCAAATTTTTAAGCATCCTCTCAAAAGATTTCTGCCCCATGCTCAATTTGACACGTTCTAGAATGGAGAAGCTCAATCATCTTGATTCATGAACAGTGCTAAGTGACTTAGAGACCACGAATGCTAGAAGCAGGTAATTGAAATGAGTGAGATTAGTGTTGCCCTCATCGAAGATCATGATTTGACAAGAGTTGGGCTAAGAACTGCTTTGCATCGACAGGAAGGCATTTGTGTCATTGGCGAAGCAGCTAACGCGGCTCAAGGGAAGAAGCTGTTGGAATCGGCTAAACCGAATGTCGCAATTGTGGATATCGGCTTGCCCGATATGGATGGAATTGAACTGACGCGACAGTTTAGACAAACGCAAACTGATGATGAACCTCCTACAAAAATTCTGATTCTTACAATGCACGATAGTGAAGATTCGGTTTTGGCTGCATTTGCGGCTGGGGCGGATTCCTATTGCATGAAGGATGTCAGCATCGATAAGTTGGCAGAAGCGTTGCGGGCCACTTATGAGGGAAATTCTTGGATTGACCCCACGATCGCTAGTATTGTTCTGCGGCAAATGCGGCAGAATTCGCCGAATGGGATTAGCAGTGCGGATGAATCCAGAAAAGTCGAAATTGGCGGGGTTGAACCTGAGTATGAACAGTTAATCGAAAGCGCCCCTTTGACTGAACGGGAATTAGAAGTACTGGAATTGATTGTGGCAGGTTGTAGTAACGCCACGATCGCAGAAAAGCTCTATATCACAGTCGGCACGGTTAAAACTCACGTTCGGAACATTCTCAACAAGCTCTGTGCCGACGATCGCACACAGGCAGCAGTGCTAGCCCTGCGTTCTGGCTTAATTGGCTAACGCTTGTTAACTGATTGAGAGCCACACAATTGAAACTTTGAGATTGATCAAAATAGAACCTGATTGGGATTAAGGTTTTGTTTTGATCAGATTCTCATCTTTAACGGGTCGTTGGAATCGGCTAGGCATGCGGTCGTTTCTGATCGCCTCATTCGTTGAGATAGGGCGCACTTGTGAAAATGCTGATACTAAATGGGCCAGACTGACAGGATGAGAAAAGTTCCTCGATCTGGACACTCACCCTGTCAATCATCGGCTTATGGAACGCAATAGAACTCTAAATCCGCCCATAGTTTTGGTCGGCTTCGTCCTGGCGGGCTAGCTTTTCATCATGTTTGACGATCGCCCAAATCGCATGGATGCTGCCTGGAACCCAACCCAGCAAGGTCAACAGAATATTGATCACTAACGTTGGACCCAATCCAAAGGTTAGAAATACTCCAACGGGCGGTAAGAAAATACCCAGAATCAATCGCAGTAATTTCATTGTTCTACTTTGATACAATCTAGACGGATACATTTTATTGTGATGAATTAAGTCGTAAAATCACTCCACCTCAAGAAATAAGATTATCGACTTGCGATCGCATCTTCCTCCTTTTGATATAGGTTGAGTCCGTTATTCGTTTAATGTATTCTCTCATTCGAGAGATGTTTATCTCATAGCTCAAAACTATGATAGGTATAGTGTGATTTCAAAAAGGCAGATTAAGCTTTCATTGAGGGGGTTCTCTCACTTTTATAGCTCTCACCCTATGTATTTCGAGTGCAGAGAGTGACCTTGATCTGGTTCGCCTTGTCTCATTATGAGAGAAGGAAATAGATCGCAAAGGCAAATTTGCAAAACTGGGATGCACGCTCGGTCAGGCACTAAAAATTCAATAATAAAAGCGTTAGAAATTAAAAAGGAGTCATGAAAATGAGCATTGAAGATAGAGTAAAAGCAACGGCTAAAAACCTGGAAGGCAAAGTTCAAGAAACTGTAGGAGAGGTAACAGGCGATCCTCAGCAAAAAATCGAAGGCAAGGCTAAACAAGTTGAAGCCAATATTCGTCATACCACTGAGAACATTAAAGATGAATTGAAGAAAGATCTCGATTAGGCAGCCTTCCATTCATCTGTATCAGCTGATCCGTAAAGTTGAGTCAAGTAAAACGGCAGGTCTAACAAAATTGTTAGACCTTCTTTTCTTAGAAAACCGAAGAGCACCATCCCCCAAATTTTAGAGAACCTCTATAAATAGACGTAGCGATTTTAATGCAATGCAATGCCCCAGATAGAAGTTCTTTTTCTAAAACTTTCCTATGCTGTCAATGCAGTCTTAAAGAGTTTGGAACACCGCTATGACTAACCCACAAGCGTCTAGTGACACTTACGATAGAGAAATTGTTCCCGCCGAAACTGCCGCCCGTAAAGAACGGGAAGGCGAAGGCTATAAGCAAATTCCTGAAAACACCGATCCAGATAGTGTAGACACCACTGGTGGCTATACGGTCGATAAAGAAGGCTTAGTTGATAACTTTGCCGTCGAACCTGAAATGTATTATGAAGTGCCGGGTGATGCCCGCGCTCAGAAAGAAGCTGAAGTCGCCCAAAGACAGCAGGAATTGCAAGAAATCAACCAAACTGACGAGACCGGTAAATTGACTGCTGAAGAAGATAACCGGGGCAAAGGAACGGGTCTGATTTAGTTCAGTCACTGTAGATAATTTGCTCTACTGCCAATTATTACTTTTACTAAGGAGATAAGATGTTGGGAATTCTTTTTACCACTTTGGCAACTGCATTAAGCTTACTTGTAGTTGATTTAGTGGTGCCTGGAGTTGACATTGCCACTTTCCCCGCAGCCATCATTGCAGCATTTTCTGTAGGGCTGGTGAACGCTTCTGTAAAACCTATTTTGTCAGTTCTTTCCCTGCCACTCAACGTTCTAAGTTTAGGATTGTTTTCTTTGATTGTGAATGGTATTTGCTTCTGGCTTGCCGCTGTCGTGGTGCCTGGGTTTACGGTTCAAGGATGGTTGGCGATCATCGTTGGGCCCGTCATCCTGTCATTTGTTAATACATTTTTGAGCAACTATTTGGTCGCTCGAAAAAACGATTTCAATACCAAAACCGAAATCTAGTCAATTTCATGCGACTAGGTTTGAGAAGTTCAATAATAGTTATAAAGGCTGAGTGTTCATTTTTGAGCACTCTTTTTTATAAAATAATTAATTTTTCAGTTGATACAAATGGGTAGATATCCCTTTAGGTGGAAGGTTTTTTTCCCTAAAGTTTGTATTCTGATTAATAGTTCGAGAGCAAGGCATTTTGGAGACAAAAAATGAACATTATTGCATGGTTAGTTTTAGGGCTTTTAGCAGGCGCGATCGCCAAAGCAATCTATCCAGGTGACCAGGGCGGCGGCATCCTAGCAACAATTATCCTCGGTATTGTGGGTGCTTTTATCGGGGGCAGCTTGTACACGCTGCTCAGCACAGGGTCTCTGGCACTTACTTCCACTGGCTTAAGCATTCCCGGCTTGATCGTGGCAGTGATTGGTGCCATGATCGCCATTTTCTTGTGGGGGCTAATGACTCGCCGTGCTGCCTAGAGCACTGTACAGCCAGCTTTAAAGGTTTAGAAAACTAAGACCCTGGAGTGCTTTGGCAACTCCGGGGTCTTCTGCTTTTAGCAGATTGCACATATAGATTTAGACAAAAATCTGAATCACGGGTCAGCCTCGATCGCAAACCATCAATCAAGTCTAGATCGAGACATCCCCTAATCGAGTCATAAAAACCCTGCCCCTGCTGAGATTTCTCACCTTCAAAGATTGGTAGAAATCGCCTGCACAGGACAAGTCGGGATGCACTGCTCACACACAATACAGCGCGATCGCGTGAATTGGAGTCGAAAGGTCTGAGGCTCCAGGGTCAAAGCTTCAGTCGGACAAACGCCTGTACATAATCCACAATGAACACAAGCGTCTTCATCAATGATGATTTCCCGACCAACTAACGAAATGCCGATGTCTTGCGATCTCATCCAGTCGATCGCCGCATCCAGTTGATCAATATCGCCCGACAACTCGACGACTAGTTTGCCTACCTGATTGGGAGCAACTTGAGCACGAATAATATTCGCCGCGACGTTGAAATCCTTTGCGAGTCGATAGGTGACAGGCATCTGAATCGATCGCTTAGGAAAGGTGAGCGTCAGCCGTTTTTTCACAACTGGAAGCCTGCTCCAACTTGAGTTTATTCGTCTTTGACATTCACATTGAGCCAATCTAGGGTTTCCAGCGTCAGTTTGACCTGCGCCCGCCCCAATTCACCATACTCAATGCCCGCAATATTGCAGGTATATTTCCAACCCGTCGTTTCTGAAATCCACTGGGAGATCGCTCGTTCCAGGACTTCCGTTTCAATCTTTTTCAACCGCTCATGTGCATCCATCGCTTCGACTGCCCCTTAAAAGTTGGAATAATGCTTGCTGGCAGATTGTAACCGTTCCAGGACTTCACTAACCGGAATCGCGCCTAATTCGCCGGAAGCCCGAGTGCGAATGCTCAGCGCGTTCGATTCCACCTCTTTCGCACCGACCACTGCCATCACGGGAATCTTATCTTTTTCTGCATCCCGAATCAGCTTGCCCAGGCGATCGCCGCTGGTTGCTGCTTCTACCCGAAGCCCCAGCGATCGCAGTTGTGCCGCTACCTGCTGAACAAAGGGATACTGCTCTTCCCCAACCGGCAGCAACCGCACCTGAATCGGAGCCAGCCAGAGCGGAAAATCACCCGCATACTCCTCAATCAAAATACCGACCAAACGCTCCAGAGAACCAAACGGAGCACGGTGAATCATCACCGGACGCCTGCGGGTGCCATCTTCCGCCACATACTCCAGATCAAACCGCTCTGGCAAATTGTAGTCTACCTGCACGGTTCCCAACTGCCACTCTCGTTCCAACGCATCTTGAAAAATAAAGTCCAGTTTGGGACCATAAAACGCAGCTTCGCCAATCCCTTCAAAATAGTTCATGCCCAGCGTTTCAACCGCCCGACGAATGGCACCCTCGGCTTTTTCCCAGGCTTCATTCGAGCCGATGTATTTGTCCGATGACGGATCACGGAAGCTGAGCCGTGCGCGGAAATTTTTCAATTGCAGGCTCTTGAATACAGTCAGAATCAAATCGACCACATTGAGAAATTCTGCATCCAGTTGCTCTGGCGTTACAAACAGGTGCGAGTCATCCACTGTGAAGCCCCGCACTCGGGTGAGACCGCCCAATTCTCCCGACTGTTCATAGCGATAAACGGTGCCAAATTCTGCCAACCGCATCGGCAATTCGCGGTACGAACGCAACTCACTCTTATAGATCTGGATATGGAAGGGACAGTTCATCGGCTTCAGAACAAACCCCTGCTCTTGAGCTTTGGCTTTTTCATCCTCCGCCATCATTGGGAACATGTCTTCCTGGTACTTTTGCCAGTGCCCAGACGTTTTAAACAGATCCACTCGAGCGATGTGAGGAGTGACTACGGGCAAATAGCCCCGCTTGAGTTGCTCCTGCTTGAGAAAATCTTCCAGGGTCGATCGCAAGACGGTTCCTTTCGGCGTCCACAAGGGCAACCCTGGACCCACCTGGTCGGAAAAGATGAAAAGCCCCAGTTCTTTCCCCAGTCTGCGATGGTCACGCTTCAGGGCTTCTTCTTTGCGGCGCTTGTATTCTGCCAGTTGTTCAGGGGTTTCCCAGGCAGTGCCGTAAATGCGCTGGAGTTGGGCTTTGGTTTCGTCGCCCCGCCAGTAGGCTCCGGCAACGCTTTCTAACTCGATCGCTTTTGGATCGAGTTCGGCAGTGTTCTCGACATGCGGTCCAGCGCACAGATCCCACCATTGATCACCCAAGTGGTAAAGGGTGATGGGTTCTTGCAATCCTGCCAAGATTTCCAATTTATAGGGTTCCCCGATCGCCTGGATACGGGCTATAGCTTCTGCCCGACTCACCTCTTCACGAATCACGGGCAATTTGCGGTTGATGATCTTGATCATCTCCTTCTTGATTGCCTTCAGATCCTTTTCAGTAAAGGGTTCAGGGTTATCAAAATCATAATAGAAGCCATTCTCAATCCAGGGACCGATCGTCACCTGAGCCTTGGGAAAGAGCTTTTGGACTGCCATCGCCATCACATGAGAAGTGGTGTGGCGAATCTTTTTAAGGGCTTCGGATTCACTCATACGAGGCAGGTGAATTTTGGCAGATTGCTCAGAGTTGGGAGCGTCAGAAACAGACATCGGTTGGCTTCGCTTCAAGGAATACAATTTTAACGGAAACAGCGTTTTAGAATTTGCCTGAGCATGGATTGCACCTCAGGACAATAAGAGTAGCGATCGTACCACTCGCCTCTATCTTACCGATTCTGCCTCTTTCATCAGGTGACTCATTTAAATTCATCGCAAACAGCAGGATAGGATGGAAAAACGATTTTTGAGCATTGAGCAGAATCAAGAGATATTACAAAACGTAAATACGGTCTAAGAATATAGAATAGAAGGTGAGAAGGTATTTCCTAACATTTCAACTATCAAGCTTTCAGAAAAAGTGTGTTGATTCTATTAGGTTTATTGTCTAATCTGGTTTTCAAATCGGTAGAGAATTGATTGTTAAGGTAGGATTTCTCCATTAGGTTTCAAGCATTTTTCTAAATCGTTGCGTAGGGTTTCTGCCGATCGGCTTTTCGCTAATCGAAACATTTTTCAATTCAACCAACTGTCAATCTGGGTGGCGGCTATTCAGCTGGGAGTCAAAACATTATGTTACATTTGCTTTACATTCTTGCTTTTACAATCCTCGCTTTTTTGGCGATCGCGAATTTAATTCGCAGCATGATGGCGCTGGGCACAGAGTCGCAACGATCTTACCGTCCTCAGGGACGATCTGAGCCCGGCTCAAATTCGTCTCAAGTCCAAATGAATCGCGCGCTTTTGGGCACTCATCCAGAATTGCTGGATGAGACAGGCAAGGTAATTAATGAGCCATTGCTCGTTATGCGTTCGATGACAGTAGATGATGCTCGTGAACACTTGGATGCCCTGTACGATTCCTCGCCAGGCGGCAGTAGCGACATTCGCGACGACGCGTAAATATCTAACCAAGCCTTTGAGCTTTGCTCATTAGCGACTTTTGCGCTCTGACCGCGAACCATGACTGAACCAACCGAAGCAGAACCACGCACTCCAGCGTCTGAAATCCCTGCGCCTAATTCACAGGTTCCTGAATCGTCGGCTGAAGACCCCCTTCCGCTTTCCGATCGCTTGCCTTTGCAACAAGCGCTGCTCGATCAGATGCAGAAGGTCTGGTCAGGCAGTACGACTGCGTTGCTAGGCTGGTCGCCGCTTCGCCAGGTGAGTCAGGCGATCACGCAATGGTTTAGCCTCAGTGAAGCTGAAGTTGCAGAGATTTTGCAGGCAATTCGCAAAGAACTGCCTACAACAGAAGCGATTTTGGTTGGTAAGCCACAGACTGGTAAAAGCTCTCTCGTCCGCGGCATGACCGGCGTTTCGGCAGAAATTGTTGGACAGGGGTTTCGTCCTCATACTCGCCACACCCAGCGCTACAGCTATCCCACCGCCGACCTACCCCTGCTGATTTTTACCGATACGATCGGACTGGGCGATGGCACCCAAGAAACAGCCGAAGTCATCCAGGAGTTGATGAGTGATGTTCAGTCTGTGCCTGAACAGCCGACGATGGAACAGCCCAAGCCCGAACCCAGGGTCAAAGTGCTGATTTTGACGGTCAAAATTGGTGACTTTGCTACAGAAACGCTGGCACAAATTGCTCGCCAACTCCGCCAAACGCATCCAGCCTTACCTTGCTTGCTAGCCGTGACCTGTCTGCATGAAGCCTATCCCCCTGAGGTTGGCGATCATCCTCCCTATCCGCCAGAGGTTGGGGATGTGCCGCGATCGTTTGCAGCAATTCAGTCAGACTTTAGTGGGTTGTACGATCGGGCAGTTTTGATTGACTTCACATTGGAAGAGGATGGCTATACGCCCGTTTTTTACGGACTGGCAGCCCTGATTGAAAACCTGGCAGAGTTGCTGCCCGATGCCGAATCTCGCACCATTCATCAACTGTTGGATAGTCGCGAAGCTGGAGCACAGATTGGCAACCTTTATCGCGAAGCAGGGCGACGCTACATCTTACCCTTTGCGCTGATGGCAGGTGCTTTAGCTGCAATTCCGCTCCCTTTTGCCACCATGCCTGTATTAACTGCGCTTCAAGTTTCCATGGTGGGTTTTTTGGGGCAATTATATGGTCAGATCTTATCGCCTTCTCAGGCAGGGGGGGTACTGAGTGCGATCGCAGGAGGTTTTCTAGCGCAAACGATCGGGCGAGAACTGATCAAATTCCTGCCGGGTGTCGGTAGTGTGATCGCTGCCTCTTGGGCAACGGCTTATACCTGGGCACTGGGCGAGGCTGCCTGCGTTTATTTTGGAGATTTGATGGGCGGCAAAAAGCCTGATCCCCAACGGATTCAGCAAGCGATGCGAGAATCGTTTGCTCTGGCAAAAGAACGGTTTAAGGATTTTAAGCGGTAGGCAATGAAGGAAGCACAACTGCTGCAGAAGGGAGATGCTAGCCTGGTTGAAATGTAAGCTTGCATCTACTGCATCACGATCGCTCATGAATTGGCTCACCCCTCCAATCCAGCAAGTGCTGAATCCACTCTCCCGCATCTTTTCTGCCACCCTGTTTGAGTCAGGGGGCAACCGCTTTTCTCTAGGCCTCATCCTGGGGTTGATTTTTGCCACGATCGCGGTTTTTGTGGTCTCTCGCGTCTTCAGTGAGTGGCTCAAGCGTAGACTATTGGCACGCATGGGGCTGGATCGAGGCAACCGCGAGGTGGTAGCGACGTTCACCCGTTATGTACTGACTGTTTTAGGATTCACCATTCTGCTGCAGACAGCTGGAGTCAACCTGAGTTCTTTAGCAGTCCTGGCAGGCGCACTGGGGATCGGGCTTGGGTTCGGACTCCAAAATTTTGCCAGCAACTTTGTCAGCGGTATTACTCTGTTGCTAGAGCAACCGATGCGAGTCGGAGATTTCATCGAAGTTGATAACTTATTGGGTACGGTCGAGAGCATTTCCATTCGATCGACCACCGTACGGACTCAAGACGGCGTTTTCGTCATCGTGCCCAATATCCGCCTGGTCGAAAATAACATCATCAACTGGAGCCACCGCGACCCCCGCTGCCGATTGCATTTACCAGTCAGTATCTCCTATGGCACCGACCCGTTCACGGTGACCGAGGCACTTTTGGCAGCGGCACGAGCCGAGCCAAAAGTGCTGTCTACCCCCTCCCCCAAGGTCTGGTTAAGAGGATTTGGCGATAGCGACCTGAGTTTTGAACTGCTGGTTTGGATTGATCAACCACAAGAAAGTGACCCAATCAAAAGTTCTTTAAATTTTCTAATTGAGCGAGAAATCACGCATCGGGGGCTAGAAATTCCCCATCCTCAACGAGATTTGTACATTCGCAACCTTGACGAAGTGACAGGGCTTTTCCACCCTCATCCCACCTCCGCAGACATTAAAAATCCCCCTTCTCCCTTAGAGACCCCGGTGGAGCTATCCAGCGCTTCTACCAAATCCTCAATTAGTAACCTGGGACTGCGCGATTTGCTGCGACGGATCACCTACTTTGAACAATGTACCGATATTGATTTGTTGCAATTAATCGAATATGGCTACCGTCAACTGTTTCCTGCGGGGCAGGTCATCTGTCAGGAAGGAGAACCTGGCAATTCCTTTTACATTATTTTGAGTGGATCAGTCGAAATTTTTTCTCGCAAAACAGAGCAATATATCGCCACGCTGAATGAGGGAGAATTTTTTGGGGAAATGTCGTTATTGCTAGGAATTCCGCGATCGGCAACGGTGAGATCCCTGGAGGAAACCGTCTTGTTTGTTGTCGATCACAAGGATTTGCAGCGGCTCTTAAAAAATCACCAGGAACTCGCCGACCAGATTGCTCAAAAGTTATTGGAACGTCAGCAAACGTTACAAGAAATCAAAGTATTTACGGGTCCCTCGGAAGAAACGCCCTTATTTCGCATCCGCAAACATTTACAAACGTTATTTGGAATTTGAACGCCTCAAAGATTTTTGCCGATCGTTCAACACCCCATAAGAAGAGACTGCTGCTGTCGCCAGCACCACCGCCACAGCAGGGGCAAAAATCGGCACCCAACCATGTTGGGTAAAAATGCCCCAACAGAACCCACCTAAAATCACGAGAACCCCAAACTCCACCGCAATCAAAATTAGGGGACGACGCACATACCAGGCAAGCACACCAGCCACCACTGTCCAACCCGCAATCCATAGAATTTCGATCGGTTCTGACCACACCCACAGCAGGGATTGCTTATTCAACGCCGCATCCAAAATCATGCTCACCATCTGAGCATGAATTACCACGCCCGGCATCTTCGGATCATCTCGTTGAATGGCACCATAAGGCGTCGCAAACAGGTCTTTAATACTTGGAGCCGTTGTCCCGATCAGGATCACCTTGTCCTTCACCCAGTCGGGATTGACTTGATTCTTCAACACTTGCCCCAGCGTCACATGACGGGCAGCATTCTTGGCAGAGCGATAGTTCAACAAGATCTGGTAGCCCCGGGCATCCATCAACTGGTACCCTCCGGCATTCGCTTCCATTGGCGGGAATACTGCCGCCCCCAGTTTCAAAATATCTGGGTTTTGAGGCGCACTGGTCGGAACAATTCCCTGCACTTTGAGGTACATCTGTGCCAATCGCAATGAGAAGGAGCGCAGGGTAAAGTTTTTGTAGTCGGCAAATAATAGACACCGCCGAACAATATCATCCGGGTCAATCACAATATCATTGAAGCCAACCTGATCATGGTTGAGGGTAAAGCCAGGGGGGGGAGGGGTGTTATCAAGCTCGTTCGAGCCGATTTTAGTAATTACCACCACATTGGGCTGGTGCAATTGCTTCAACAGTTCATCGCGTCCCGGTTCTTGGGGAATATCGCGCAACAGGTCTAGTCCGATCGCCCGCGGGTGGTAGCGATTTAGGTTGGCGATCGTCTGAGCAATCACCTGATCCGATAAAGGGAAGCGCTTTTGTTCGCGTAGGTCTGCTTCTGTAATTTCTACCACCAGCAACCGCGGATCGATGCCAGCATCGGGCTTGCGTCGCATCATCCAATCGAGCGCAGCAATCTCTGGCTTCTCAAACAGCGCCATTTCTAATGGTTTCAGCACTAACAGTTGTCGTGCTCCAAGCAATGTCCCAGTCACCGCAAGACTGGCGATCGCGATCGCTTGCCAGCCCGTTTTGCTAAATTTTCGCCAGACCCCAGCAGGCACCCGATGCCATTCTTCTGGTGTAACCAGCGCTTGCTCGGTCAGCACTGTTTCATCGTTGTAGGACTGAGTGGGCGGCAATAACGTAAAATCATTGAACGGATCAGCCATGCGATCCAGTGTTTGCAATACTTCCGTTGCTGACTGAAACCGCTGAGTGAAATGGAAGTGCACCATTTTCTCAAGAATCATTTCCAGTCGGCGACTAATCCGCGTCTGATCCTTCCAGATTACCTCTGCAGTATCAGGATGAGTCGGCAGTTGAGAGGGATGTAGCCCTGTCAATGCCTGGATCGCAGTCATTCCTAATGCATAGAGATCACTACTAAAGCGCGGCTTCCCCACTAACTGCTCACTGGGAACATAGCCCTGAGTGCCAATCCCTACCGTGAGTCCTGTTTTGCCTGACTCATTCGTAATTTGAGTCTGAATTTCTTTTACTGCACCAAAATCGATTAGTACAAACTTATTGTCGGGTTGTCGCCGGATCAAATTACTGGGCTTAATATCTCGATGAATGACCTGCTTACTATGGACAAATTGCAAAATTTCCAGCACATCGCGCAGCAAATCAAGCACTTGCGCTTCACTCAGCCGCCGATTGCGAGACAATTCCTCACTCAGAGGACATCCTTCAATAAAATCCTGAACAAAGTAAAATTCCTGGTTATCTTCAAAAGAAGCCAGCAAACCCGGAATTTGGTCATGGCTTCCCAGTCTTCGCAATGTTTCGACTTCAGTATCAAACAGCCGTCGAGCAACTTGCAAAAAGGCAGTGTCTTGACTAGAGGGTTTGAGATGCTTGACTACACAGACAGACTGATCCGGTTGTTGCAAATCTTCTGCAACATATGTTTGCCCAAATCCCCCTGCTCCCAGGACCCGGATAATTTTGTAGCGCCCTTTTAGCAGTGTTCCCAGCATGGAGAGTTACGTTCATCATCCTGATTTTGGCACACAATCTTGTAGGACAACTGCTTGAAGCTGTCTTTCATCACGCTGCCTAGATAGATACAGCGCCTGAAGTCACCACAAGTGCCATGGTCATTCAATACCTAAAAAGTGTCCGGTCGTAAAAAACATTATGTTACTCCTTACAGCTGCCATAGTTCTAGTACAGAAATCCTGAAAGAGATTCTCCGCCTGAGTAAATATTCTCACCTTCCCGTTTTCCTGCTTGTAGGTAAGCTGCTGGCGTTGGCGATCGGGCAAAGTAAACTCTGGTCAAGGGAAGGTCAGTCAACCCTGCCCAGGGATTCCTCAAAGCCTCGAAATCCTTTTATAGAGGAAGCTATATCAAACAAATAGAAGCGATCTTATGCTAGGGCAGCGAAAATGGGAAATCCTGACAAGATCACGCCTAATAGCTTAAGAACTTATTAAGAGCTTGCAATTAAAGAATTTCATTCGATACCTTGGATTGTAAAGATACCTCCTAACTGCGTCTCTAGCCTCATGGATGGCTCTGGCTTTGGCATCCGTGAGGCTTCTATCTTTTGATCGGTTAATCTGGATGGGTGAACGTTGATGGGGCGGTGTTGATTAGTGTATGTGGACTCAAAAACGGATTCAAAAGCAGCTGTGCTTGGGGTTAGGGTTTCTGGCGCTGACCCTGGCAATGCCTGCGGCAAAAAGTTTACCGCCTCGCTCAGAACAATTGCCTACGCCCGAAGCCGCTGCCCAGCAGGCAGAGAGTCTGAGTCCTGAAGAACTGACCCGACAAGAAGTGGATGAGGTGACGCGCGATCGCCTGCGCTTTGACCCTAATTGGCAACCCATTCTGCGAGCCATCCGACAAGACCTGATGGTGATTAAATGGGGCGATGGCAAGCTCGAAAATCCTGCCTGGAAACAATATGGGGCAAAAGCCTATCCGTTGTTGAATTACTATGCACGTTCGGGTGATCCCACACGTCAGCAATACGGCATCGTGGGCATTCGCAGCCTGGGCAAACCCTACACCACCCTCTGGTTAAAGCAACAGTTGCAACGGCGATCGCTGGATGATCCTGATTTTTACTATCTGACGAGCGATCCCAAAAGCCTATTGGAGGGCAGCTATGATCCCAAGTACGATGCCAAAACTTGGGAAAAAGAGTTTGGCTTGGATGATGCCAAAACTCGGTCAGACCTGATCCAGCTTGCCAAGCGCAATTTGGAACCCCAGAACTCGCCGACCTACTATGACCAATTTAATCTGGCGTTTCTGTCCAATCTGCTAGGCTACGGAGCCCTTGAGACCCGGCAGCCTTCTCCCTCCGATTCCCAGATGCTCATTCCGCTAAATCCATGGCTCAACTGGGAGCGAATGAGTCAACCGGCTCGTAAGGACATCGATGCCGCAATCGCCTTCTATCGAAAGTTGCCTTCCGAATCTCAGGAATATTTGTTGGTCAAGCACCTGGGTGATTTCAAAGCTGGCAAAATTCCACCCGTGGGACGGGAACTGTTGCGATCGCTGGCAGCAGAACCAGACTCGCCCAATCGAACCTGGGCGATCGCAGAATTGGAACGGCATGGTGATGCCAACGCCACCACCCAACTGGTTCAAATGCTCAATCGCGATCTGAGTCAGCTCCATTCGTTGACTCGCAGTGCCAGTTATGAAGACGACAGCGATCGGGGCAGCCATGCGTACTATTTGTTAGTCAATATTGTCCAGAAGTATCCTCAGTCGCGCTTTGTGCAGGGGTGCAAAGAGTATGGTGATTTAACGGGAAAATCCTACTTTGGTGAAGAACCTCGCAATAAAGCGATCCTGGACCGTAACGCCAAGAAGACTGCCGCCGAACGGGTAAAAGATTGGCAAGCATGGCTCAGTCGCTATCCTGATCATCCGGGTGCAGACGATGCCACCTATCACTTGGCACGTAGCCTGCAAGACCAAAATGATGTGCTGGGGGCAATGCGGCTGTGGATTAACATGATGACCCATCCCATGGGCGATCGAGATGCACTTTACCTGGCATGGGGACATGTCCGCACCATGCTAGATGTGGGGTTGACATCCGAACAACTGCAAACCCTACTTAAAGAACCGGAATCCGCTAGCATCGCGCCCCTACTGCAATATACGCTGGCAGTCCGCTATGCCCGCAAGCAAGACTATACCCAAGCCTTACAAATCTCTGAAACCCTGGATCTGACTCAGATGTCACCTCAGGTTCTCGGCAGCTATTACAACAGTAATCTATGGGTCTGGTGGTTCCGAGAAAACAAGCCTGCCGAACTACAAAAACAAATGCAAGCCTTTTTGCAAGATCAGCGACAACGCTGGCAACAACTCCAGCACTGGCAGCAAGAAAATACCCCCACCGATCGCTACCAGATGGCAACCCACTGGGCAAACTCCGGCGGTTGGAAAAATGGCTATCTGCCTGTATGGAATGATTTCCGCATCAGTTTGCTGCCAACAGGCTCCTGGAGCACCTACTATTGCCAGGTGTATTGGGCTTGCAACACCGAACTGCGGGAAGCGGAGTCGATCCGGGCTGCCTATCAACCAGCCAGTCAGAATGCGATCGCGCTTTCACTCTATCAAGCCGTATTAACCGATACTCGCACGCCTCCAGAGCTACGAGAAAAAACCCTCTATATGGTTGCGATGACATTGCTGCATCAATGGGAGAATTATCCAGAAGGCGAAACTATGCGGATTCATCCCCCGGTCGGCGTAGCGACCAGTCCTCAACCACTTGAGACGAATTTCGATCGCGACTATCGCAATTGGGATCGGCTGCAAAATCGCATCCAGCAAGACTATCAGAGCCGCATCGACAGTATCCTCACCGAATTGCAGGTCAAGTTTCCTAAGAGCATCTATATCGATGATTTACTGTTCTCGAGCTACTACCTGAGCGGACAATCGCGCTACCTTCAGCAACTGATTGAGCGATATCCCCAGAGCGATCGGGCAGATGAAGCACGATTCTTGCTCACCCACGCCCGGAAGTAGGTGAGAGATTAATTTTTTGGCGAGTCATTTCAATGATAATTTTGCCGCCAAAGTCAGGAATAGGCGCAGCACATTTGGTCAGCCGGACATTCACCTGATTCACTGGCTGAAATTGCAGGATAGCCTCCGCGATCGCACTTGCCAACCGTTCTAACAGCATGTACCGAGCTGTCTGAACCCGCTGCTTCACAACGGCGATGACATTGCAGTAATCCAGAGTGTCACTGAGGCGATCGCTCTGCCCTGCCAGCGACAGATCCAACCAGAGGCTCACATCCACCTCAAACCATTGCCCCAGCACTTGCTCTTCCGGCAATGCTCCAGTGTAGCCGTAACAGCGAATTTCCTTTAAGTGAATGCAATCCATAACAGATGATGATATGACGCAACCCGTCTCAAGTCTAATGTCTAACGTCTATCCAACGTTCAACCTCCCCAGTGCAAGCCTCTCCGTAAAGAGATTTGTGATTTTATGAGTCAGCTTGCCCAGGTGCGACTAAAATCTGATTCAACCTATTCTGAGAACCTGACGCTGTGCCTGCTTATCGGTCTAACCGCTCAAGTTCCTTGCCTACCTGGGTGCTTTTCTCCCTGGTTGCGAATGGATTTCTGATCGTAGCAGTGGTTTTGCTGTTTTTTCAGAACCACAATTTTTTGGCTGGCTGGAATGCCAAAGCTTCAGGGGTGCCCCCAGAGTCTGCCCCAGGTGACTCCGCAACGCTTTCTCATTTAGGCACCCGTTACCAGTTAAATTATGCAGATTGGTTGCGGTTATTAGCCCAAGAAGCCAAAGTTGTTGCCGAAAAACATCCCGCCCATCTGGCTGTGTTGGCAGGCGATTCTCTCAGCCTCTGGTTCCCCAATGATTTGCTCCCCTCTGACCAAGTCTGGCTGAATCAAGGAATTTCTGGAGAAACATCAGGCGGTTTGCTGAAGCGGTTGAACCTGTTCGATCAGACCCAACCAGAAATCATTTTTGTCATGATTGGCATCAATGACTTGATTCGGGGCTTGCCAGATGAGACGGTGATAGAAAACCAGCGAGAGATTATTCACTACCTGCGACAAATGCATCCCAACTCGCAAATTGTGGTGCAGTCGATTTTGCCCCATGCTGGAGCGGCTGCTACTTGGCAAGGACGAGATCGCCTACAAAATCTACCCAACGATCGCATTCGTGCCCTCAACCGTGAACTGGCAGCGATCGCCACCCGTGAACAGGTCACCTACCTGGATCTGCATCCCCTCTTTACCAATCCCCAAGGCGATTTGCGCCCAAAACTCAGCACCGATGGTTTACATCTGAGTGAAGATGGTTACCTGGTCTGGAGATCGGCATTGCTGCTCTACAGCCAAGCCGGACTGGCAAGAAATGGGAAATGAGCAGAGAAGAGGCATCGGGAAAACCAGGAACACGGGGGCACGAAGATTCAGACAGAAGAAGGGGAAAATGAGCACAGATAGAGAAGCAAACTAGGGAAAGGTCTGGGAATGATGACGACCCCATCACCCATCCCCTCATCCCTCCATCACCCCATCCCCTCTCCACTCACTCGCCAAGCCGTCCTCAAAATCTGCCCAGCCAGAACCGCCGCACCAAAGCCATTATCAATATTGACAACCCCCACTCCCGCTGCACAGGAATTGAGCATGGTCAAGAGTGGTGCCAAACCGCCAAAATTTGCGCCATAGCCCACACTGGTGGGTACTGCAATCACTGGGCAATCTGCCAAGCCCGCAACCACGCTGGGCAATGCGCCCTCCATCCCTGCAACCACAATCAACACATTTGCTTCGGTAATGACGTGGCGATTACTGAGCAAGCGGTGAATACCTGCAACTCCTACATCCCACAAGCGTTTGACCTGAAAGCCACACAATTCAGCCGTCACCGCCGCTTCTTCGGCAACGGGCAGGTCGGCAGTTCCAGCAGAGAGAATGCTGATCGTGCCGGGATGGGAGGGATCTGTCACAGAGGCAGTGGGCGGTTGAACAGCGCAGATTCGGGCACTGGTGTAGTATTTCAGGTCAGACACTTGCGCTTGCAGTTGGGCGTAAACGCTGGGGAGAATGCGGGTTGCCATGACGATCGGGCTGCGTTGTCGCATGACATTCATAATTTGGGCAATCTGCTCAGGGGTTTTCCCCTCTCCCCAAATCACCTCCGGGAAACCTGTCCGCAAAGTACGGTGGTGATCAATCCGAGCAAAATCCTCAACAGGTTCAAAGGTGAGGTATTTAAGCTTATCCAAGGCTGCTTCTGGGCTAACTTCCCCGATCGCAACGGCATTAAGCAAAGACTTGATTACTTCAGGCTGAGTCACAAGCAAAGAATTGGGTAGTGAGGGTTTTGAATTTTGAGTTTTGGGGTCTAGTCATACATGATCCTGACCGCAAAATTTAGGCATTACTCACAACTTAGCGCCTTTATTGGGGAAAAGCCTATCCATTCCAGTAGAGAGATCCTTCACAATAAAGGAGGCTCTCTCACTTCTACTCATTCATGATTTCAGCAACTCCAGCTTTTCTCGCTAAACCTGCACCACTCTTACCGGACGATAGTTTTGCCATTACATTTGCACCCTTATCTCTGACAGAGGTCTATCAATTGGCAGATGATGCTGCCAATGGTGCAGTGGTGGTAATGAGCGGCATGGTACGCAACAATACCGAAGGTCAGGCAGTGGTGGCACTGGAATATCAGGCATACGAACCGATGGCGATTCGAGTCTTCCAGCAAATTGCAGCAGAGATTCGCCAAACCTGGACAGAAGCTACCCATGTGGTAATCCACCATCGGGTCGGACGGTTGCAGGTGGGAGAAATCAGTGTGCTGGTGGCAGTGGGATGCCCCCATCGATCGGAGGCGTTTGCAGCGTGCCAGTATGCGATCGACACCCTAAAACACAATGCCCCGATCTGGAAAAAAGAACATTGGGCAGATGGTTCTAGTAGTTGGGTAAGCATTGGGGCTTGTGAACAATCTCCAGAAGGTTGCTGAAATTTGTGGAAAGATACTTGCAAAACAATTAGGGTCCTTGAACAGGTAGCAAAGGCTCAATCATAGACAACAGTTGAGGAATATCGTCTTGAATCACTCCCCAGATTTCATCGACTTCGACGCGATCGTACTGGTGGGTAAGGGTGTCTCGCATTCCGGCAATTTCTCGCCACGAGATCTCTGGATGTTGATTACGGAAGTCGGTAGAGAGTCACTTGACGGCTTCACCAATGATGACGATTTGGTAGAGAATAGCGGACTGCTTTTCCAGATTTGCCGCCAGTTCTGTCTTTTCTAATCCCTGAGCAAATGCCAGGATAAGCTGGGCAGCTCCGGCAATGTCTAGCAATGAGGCACTATCTCGCGACATAAACCACCTGAGCCGTTCCCAAAATTTCATTGCGCCGAATCCAGTTATGGCTCGTTTCAATCGCGTATTTACTAACCAGATCGACTTTACGTCCTAGTAAGTCTTCTAGCTCGTACTTCATGCTGGCTAGTGTCATTAATCCCCGTTTCGCATCTGAAGCAAAAAGGTGATAAGGACATCAATATCACTATCCGGACGAAAATCGTCTCGCAGGACAGAACCAAACATGGCAAGCTCACTCAGCTTCCAGCGTTGACAGAATTCAACCAGCTTTTCTTCAGGAAGTTGAATGTTGAGCGTGAGCATGATTTCGCCTCCCAGATTAGCAGGTGGTTCAGCCATTCTGCCTTTATTCTATGCCTTGACCTGAATTGCCAGGGCAAGAGGCTATAACAGAGTCAGCAGAAAGCGAGGAATTAGATTTGAATCAAAAAAGTCTTGAATTTGGTATCAAAAGCAGTGATATGGCGATCGATTGGCAGTTTAAACAAGATGCCCCTGAATTTGAACAGGGTGAAGCCATTCGTGCTCAAGGGTCCATGCTACGAGAACTGCATGCAATGTTGAAGGAAAAAGATCCAGGATTTGGTGGGTTAGTGCAAGTGCAGAACAAGCGACGTGAGTTCCTCTGGGTTCATTCAGATTTTGTAGACGAGTACTAAGTTGTCCATGGTTGATGCTGTTTAATTGCCCTTTGCGCATCGTGTTTATGGCGGCAATCCTGACGATCGCTCCCTGGTCTGCGGGGAAAGTCTGAGCGCATTTTGCGCTAACATTAGCGATAATGTTCAGGCAAGCTGCCTTTGATAGGAGCATGTTCTGCAAATCATGATCAGTGGCATCTTCGAAAATTGTATCGGTTCCGAACAAGCACAGCCTACGCTTCAGTATTGGGCTGAGTTAGGATATCGGGAAATTCAACGCGGGCAGTTGTCAGCGGAAACTGCTTATGCACTTTATGGGCATGCCTCTAACCTGACATCAATCCGTTTACAAAATGGCAATTCCACCGATCATGGCTTAGTTCGCGTCATGGCTTGGGAGCAACCTCGTAATGCAGGACTGCAGAAATCCCATCCGTTCGTGATTGGCAGCCGCTGGTTTGCTTCGCTAGTGCAAGATATCTATGCAGTTGCCGATGCCTTCAACGACGACAACGCCAATGGCGGTGATTGGATTGTCACTGAACCGATTCGTGGGATCGAATTTATCGGTCAACCTGGCACTAACTTCTACCAGCGATTTACAGGGGTGCGCGAGTTTTTTGTGATTGGATCAGAAACGCGACAAGCTTTCTTTCAACGCTACAACTATACTCGTCCAGGGTATGGCGTGATTGACCCAACCTCTCCTTTAGGCGTGAGTGAGGGAACCCACTCCAGTATTGTCACGGCTGATCATGATACCGCTGCATTTTACACTGATGTCTTTGGCTTAGTTCCTGCTAACAATACCCGGAAGCGATCGGGCTATCAAAATCCCGCAACTCGGCAAATTCTAATGTTAGGAGAGGGAGAAGAGTTTCTTTTATCTTCATTTACGTCACCCAAAACGGATGTAGGTGTCTTACAAGTTTACACGCCGCTATACTCAGCTCCTGACAGGCTGGAGTTTGCTCAACCTGGAGTTCTGGGTCCATGCCTTTTCACCTATCAGGTTGAAGATATTCAAGATTTTCACGATCGCGTTAGTCGCAGCGATGCCCGATCAGTAACCCCGATTCTGTCGAATGAGTTTAGTGAACGCTCTTTTGGTTTAGTAGCACCTGACGAAATAAGTTGGGTGATTGTTGGACAAGAAGGATGCTGACTCTCAAGATCTCAGATCTCCGAGGTTTTGAAAACCTTGGAGGTCTTGGAGAATCAGAGACCGACGGTTCTAAAATTTAACACTGACAAAGCACTCATTATGACTACAGAATCAGCCAATACAGTAGCGGTTGCTCGACAAGCCTTTGCCCATTTTGAGCAGGGACTTGCGACCGGAGCATGGCAAGCGTTCTTTGATATGCTCACTGACGATTTTTCATTCTGGTTTCCGCTAGGTCAGTTTCGTGGATTAAATATCGGAAAAGCACGAGCGATCGAATTTTTTCACTATGTTTCTGAAGTCTATAGCGAAGGGTTAAACTTGACGCTCGATCGGGTAACCAGCAACGAAACAACGGTCGTGTTTGAGTTCCGCGATGAAGGACTCATGTGGGGAAAACCCTATAAAAATCGAGTCGCTGTTTCATTTGATGTCCGCGACGATAAAATTTGTGGATACCGAGAGTATTTAGGCAGCGATGGGCAATCGAATTAATACAGCGGAGAGTTAACTCTCCGCTGGTTGTGGCAAGGGAAAAGTCTCTCCAGCCAAGTAAGCATCAAAGTGATTTTGAAAATACACCCACGAAGTCATATCTTCTCCTTCCACGTAAGATTGGGGTGCATTTTTATAGAGAGGGACGCGAGTATTGATTTCATCTCTCAGCAGCTGTGGCAAGTCATTAATATCATTAACTTTGCAACCATAAGCACTGTAGATCAGGTGACCTGGGCGATCGCCCATTTTCATCCAGGGCACCCATGGTCCGATCCGATCCCAAGAAAGTTGTAATTTCGAAACAGAGAGAATTTCGGGATTTGATAGGTCTTCAGTCGGAGCGGTTATTTTGAATAACTCGGCTGCCTGATACGTAGGATTGGGGCTGTAATCAGCAAATTTTGGGTCTGTCGCGAGCGGATTGGGGTACGTAATAAATAGGTCAAACACGAAGGTGGCACTATCGCGATCGACTCGTGCAGGAAATTTGCCCTTAAAGCACCCCTGTACTGGATTGTTAGCAACATGCATGACGGTCAGCAATTCTCCCGTCCAAGGGTTTTCCCAATGCCGTAAAATTTCACCCGTTTCTGGGTGAAGGTAGTACGTTAATTCTCTGGAAGTGAAATCCCAACTCCCCTCTTCTGTCGGAATACATCTACTGACACTCATGCCGACCATCTTGAAGAGGCGATTTCTCTTTTCACCAGGTTCAAACGCATAAATTGCCCCTGCCCACGTCAAGAAGGTGGATTGGGTTGAATCGAGGGATGAGCGTGTCTTGACCCATTGCTGGGCATCAAAATCTTGAATTTCAATCGTCATCTACAGCCTCGATATTGCATCTAGACAATTATATTCATCGCTTCAATGCCTGCGATCGTTTCAAATAGCGTCCCTGGGGAGAACCTAATATTTGTCCCCGATCGTAAATCAAATTCCCCCGCAGAAAGGTATGCTTAACTCGTCCCGCTAACTCCATCCCTTCAAACGGGGTATAGCCCTGTTGAGATAGGGATTCAACCGCACGTACCACAAAGGTTTCAGTTGGATCGAGCAGCACCAGATCCGCATCGTAGCCAACCGCAATATCGCCCTTTTGAAACAGCCCAAACCGCTGAGCTGGATTCCAACTCAGCAGCCTTGCCATGTGGTTATAGGACATCCCTCGTTTGCTGCCTTCGCTGACGATCGCTGAAAGCAAGTATTCCGTCCCCCCAAAGCCAGCCTTTGCTAACCAAATATCATCTGGATCGCTGCGGCTAGCTTTTTGCTCCGCTGAACAACAGGCATGATCACTGGCAATCCAGTCCACCTGATCTTGCAGAACAGCATTCCATAAATATTCAACATCGGCGCGAGGTCGAATCGGTGGATTTACTTTGGCCCATTTACCTGTGGGCGCTTCCACATCTAGCAGCAGATGACCGACGGTGACTTCCCGCTTGAAGTTGATATGGGGGAAAGTTGTTTGCATCATCAGCGCGGCTTCGACTGCCTTGCGGGAACTGAGATGGAGCAAATTGATGTTGACACAGTTTGTTTCGTGCGCCAAATAGGAGGCAATACAAACGGCTAATCCCTCGGAGTGGGGCGGACGAGCCGCACTGTAGGCACTAAGACCTGTCAGAGTGGTGTCTTGTTGGACGATTTTGGTATAGGCATTGAGAATATCTGCCACTTCACAGTGAAGGCTGAGACTAAGTGAATCTTGCAGGATGGGATAGCGTTCCCGTAGCTGTGACAGACTCCGCATAATGAATTCAAAATGGGCAAAATCGTAGCGATCGCCCTCATTAATCATCAAAAATAGATTCTGTTGGTTAGAAAGACCATGCAGCCCATACCCCCCATAGAACATGAAGATCTTGAAGGAAGCGACGCCGTGTTCTTCAAACAACCACTGCATTTCGTCGATATGCTGCGGGGAGATCGGGGCAATGTGGTAGCCATAATCCACAAAAAAATTGCCTTCGGATAACGCCAGCACCTCTGGAAAAAAATCTCGGTAAGAGCCGCCTTTATTCAGATAATATCGCCCGGTGCGGATATAGTTCAGGCTGGTGGTGACTCCCCCCATTGCAGCGGCTTTGGTTTCGACGATCGCGTCCTGCTGCAAGGGTTGATAAATGCCAATGTGCATGTGGGCATCAACCACTCCTGGGAAACCGAGTAAGTTCTGGGCATCAAATACCTCTTTAGCCTGGTCGGGGCCAATCTCTGGGGCAATTTTGCTGAATTTACCATCCTTAATGCCGACATCGAGGCGATCGACGGATGATTGATGCGGACGAACTACCCGCACATTTTTGATTAACCTATCCAGAGTAGGAGCTTCAGCCACAGGATCTCTTGCCAGCATTAGAATACCGTTGCTAGAGGTGGTTTTTCTCCAAAGACTCTGATTTCTAGCAGTTATCCTGGCTAAACCCGCCCCTACTTTTAGAATGAAATTATAGCGGTTGACATTCCAGCAAATTCAGGAGAAAAGGTTATGGATCATTTTAATGCGTATCATTTAGACCCCCAGCAGTTCCCTTTTTTGAACATACTGCAAGAGAACTGGCAGGCAATTCGTGATGAATTTACATTGTTTAAGAATCAAGCCTCCGAGGAAGAGTTGACGTTTGCCTATGACGTAATGGGCCCAAAAAGTAAAACAGTGAAAACGAAAGGTAATGCAAAATACAGTGCATTTGGTATTTTATTTCAAGGATTGTTGATTGAAACCTATATTCAAACGCATCACATTCAATATCTTCAATATGCAGGACAAAATGTAACCGAGAAAGCGCTTGAATTAAGAGAAAGATATTTTCCAACGTTAACTGAGGCAATCCAGGCAACCAATTCAATTAACGACAACATCCTCAGAAATGCATATTTTGGCACCTTCCATCCAGGGCTAGATGTCAAACTGCATGTGAATTATAATCCGCACATGAATCGCGGCTATTTAGGCTTGATTGTGCCTCAGGGAGATGTGGCCATGAAAATATGCCATGAACAGCTTTATTGGTATGAAGGTAAGTTTTTGGTGTTAGACCACAGCTATCCCCATTGTCCGCACAATTACACAGAGTACGAACGGACTGTTTTAGTGGTCGATTTCTTCAAAACAGATCAACCGAGAGCAGAGGTGCTCCGCATGGAGCAGGAATTAGTTGAGCAACGCATGCAAGAAAATCCCTATAGTCTGGGGGTTTTTGGTAAGAGTGATAAAGCTCAAGTTGAAGACTTCATCAAGTATGGTTTCAGCCATCAGTTGGAGTGGGATAAAGCATTAGAAGCATAACGTTCCCAATCAGCGGCGACAAGAAAGCCAGAAACGAAGCGCAAGGACTTTGCCCGTCCGCTGCACTCGAATTGTGTACGCCCAGCATGAGCGTGATCTAATGGGACGAAAGTCCCCTGTGATGGAACCAACGTCTAAATGAACCCCAAAGATCCGAGTGACGATAACCCCTAGCTTAAGGCAAGGGTGCTCTCGCGAGGGAGTGTCTGGAGGAAGCCAGCGGCAAACCGACGAGCCAATGAACAGAAACGTTGTAGAAGGCTGAGACTCCTGGGCGAGTTGGCACAACACAACGAAACCCGTGGTTCAAGAGGCACAGTAAATGGCGCGGTTGCGGCGGGAAAGATCACGTTCTTATCTGGGGAGGTCTGTCCGGTTGCAGTTCCTGGTGTGATGGGAGTCTAACTGAAGTCTGGTGGGAAACGACCAGGTAGCCACAGAAAACTAAGGCTAAGGCATTGGCGGGCAGCGCATCAAGGGGAAACCCAAGATAGGACGCCGGACAGAAGTCAGCAGAAGCCATAGTAGTCCCGCAAGGATGAAGGGCTGAACATGAACGAACTAAGCCATGAACAACTCAGACCCATTGATGAACCTGGATGGGGGAGATGGTGCTTGGCGCGATGACAGAGAACCAGCCTTAGACAACCTGATGGCGCGAATCTTAGAGTGAGACAATGTGCAACGAGTTTGGGAACGAGTCAAATCGAACCAAGGGACACCCGGCAGTGACGGGATGACCTTAGACATGCCCGCGAGCATTGGAGTGAGATTCGCCAATCCCTGATGCATGGCAGCTACCAACCGCGCCCCGTGCGACAGGTGCTGATTCCCAAGCCGCACAGGAAAGGAGAGCGAAAGTTGGGTGTGCCTTGTGTGGTTGACCGGGTGATCCAATAAGCCATCCTGCAAGTGCTCACTCCCATCTTTGACCCAGGATTTTCCGAGTCCAGTTATGGGAGCCTACCCAAACGTTCTGCTCACGGAGCCACCCGGCAGGTGAAGACCTTTGTGAAGGCGAAGTAGGGCATCGCTTTGTTCGCTACATGGATGACCTGGTGATCCTGGTCAAAAGTAGACGGGCAGGGCGACGGGTGATGGCTAAAATCAGTTGTTACCTGACTCAGAAGCTGAAGCTCAAGGTCAATTGCGAGAAGAGTCAGGGGGTCGATCGAAGACCTCGAATACTTGGGGTTTACCTTCCGGGGCATTCGGATTTTCGCATCCTACCAAGCCGTGTAAGACTTCAAACACCGACTCAAGGGGTTAACCTCCCGCAGTTGGGGAGTCTCAATGGCAGAACGAATTGAGCGATTGAACCGATACCTACGGGGGTGGATGAACTACTTTCGGCATTTCCCAACATTACGGTCCCATAGAGGAGTTAGACGGTTGGCTAAGGCGGTGGATAATGCTTCGCAACGCGAACGCGAACGGATGTGTTACTGGAAGCAGTGGCGCAGACCGAGAACCCGCATTGCCAATCTGCTCAAACTGGGGACAACAAAGCTTCAGGCAATTTTGACGGGCATTAGTCGCAAAGGTTATTGGCGTTTGTCATTGGCGTAGCCTGCCGCAGGCTTAGACGTTAGCAACGCATACAGCAATGACGAATGAGTGGTTGGAGCAACAAGAATTGTTATCCATTCGCAATCTTTGGATAAAGGTTTGAGGATACGTCTAAGCCATCAGTATGGTTTGCGCATCTTCATGAACCGCCTGTTGCGGACCCGCTTGGGAGGGAAGGGTTAAATGCCCTCTTCAACCCGATTGGGCCGTTTTTTACGATCAACTTTCATCAATACATCGATCAACTTCAGCTTTGTGCGGAACCGTTGAGTTGTTGCTGAAGTTGTCGAACATCTTCCATCGACAGACCTGTTGAAGATACAATCAAATAATGTCTACGCTACCTCGGAGAAGATTGAGTGCGATCTCCCGCCTCTGGTCGTTCTGAATTGAACGGTAAATTACAGATTCTTGCATAATGTCCCCTTGTACCAAATGATAAATAACGTCTTCCTCTAATCGAAACCCAGCCAGAATCGCTGAGGCTGCCGTAGATTTGCTTGTGTGGTTAGATCTTCAATCTGATCGACAAGTTGAGTGGCTTGCCTCAACATTTCTGCCGGACTGTTGCATTGTCCCAATGCCGCGAATAGTAGTAATCCAGGATATTGCAGGAGAAGTGAGGCAGGTTGCTCCCATAATTGAATGACCTCAAAATTGCGGCGGGTGTTTTCCAGCGTAAAACTGGTTTGGTAGACCAGTTTAGAGGTGGTTGATTTGAGGTAGATCACAACTTGCCGCATCGGTTTGTCTTCGTAGCACCGATAGCCTCGCAGTCGATCATCTGCCATGCGGAAGGGAATTTTTTTCTTTGGCAGCGTTTGGAACTCGATGTGCAAGATGGATTCCTCTGATTGGACCAGAATCATCGCATCGGCGCGAATCGGATCGAGGGAAAGTTCGGAGGGTTGAATTTCTGTCAGGGTGACAGATTTGCCCAGCAGCCAACTGGCAAAGTCGGCTGAGAAGCTTGGATACATTTGAGGGGCACTTAACTCTACACAAAACATTTGTGAGATGCTTGAAAGGTTGTCAATCCCTTAGAACAGTCTTGACAGACCCCTAGCCTGCCTTCAATTCCCCATCATCTCCCACCCTAATTTTTTATGGCTGAAGCACCTAATAAAGACCAACAACATCCCCTCTGGAAAAGCGATCGTGACATCATCAACGGCTTGCTGGCTGGAGAACCGAACGAATACAATCTGGTGGAACTGGCGCGTTTAATCATTCGCTATCAGGGCTTTCCCGGAGCGAGAGATATCCAGACAGACCTGGCAAAGGTTTTGAAACAATGGGGACTGACCGAAACCGCCCTATACGAAAAAACTCGCGAGATTCATCACGCTGCTCAGGTTTATAAAGGGCGCGGGGCAAAGCGAGACGACTGGAGCTAGATGACGATCAGGTTCCAAATTCACTAGAAAAATTCCCAGGAGAAATTTTTGCGGCGATTCGTTGCTATGGGCTGGCTAGAATTCTAGGACTATCCACTCATTTGCCTTGGCGCAGGAAACTCAATAACTCTCGGTTGACGGTTTGTGGCACTTCTTGCTGAATCCAGTGACCGCAATGAGGCACCAGCTTGAGTTTAAAGGGGGCTTCGATCAGTTGCTCGAGTCCTTCTGTGAGGGTATGGCTGAGAAAAGAATCTTCCTCACCCCAGAGCACCAGAGTGGGTACGGTAATCGGTTCGGGCGATCGTCCCCAATGGTTCCACCAACTTTGGGGAGATAACATTTGGCGGTAGTAGTTGAGGGCGGCTGCCAAGGCACCAGGTTTTTCGAGTGCGGTGCGATATACCTCAGTATCGGCGGTCGAAAATGCCCCTTTGCGAATTGCCTGCCCCTGGAACATATTCTTGACGAACTCACGCATATTTTGCTGAATCAGCCATTCGGGTAAACCGGGCACTTGAAACGCCAGAATGTACCAACTGCGACGGAGTTGATCCAGGTTCGTAGACAACTCTTGCAAAAAACGTTGGGGATGGGGGGCATTTAAAATTGCCAGACGGTTGAGCAACTGGGGAAATTTTTGTGCTAGATGCCACGCGATCGCACCGCCCCAATCATGTCCCACGATGTGGGCGCTTTTGTAACCCAAACTGCTAATTAAGCCCTGAATATCTGCTGTGAGCGTATCCAGGTCATAGCCATCGGTAGGTTTGTCCGATTCATTGTAGCCTCGCAAGTCAGGAACCACAACCTTGAAATAGCGAGACAAGGCGGGAATTTGATATCGCCAGGAATACCAAAATTCGGGAAAGCCATGCAGCAACAAAACCAGATCCCCTTCTCCTTGGGTAACATAGTGCAAACGAATCCGGTTGACCTCAATGTAGCGATGTTGCCACTCAGTATTCAAGACAGTCATGGAATTTCACTTAACTCATTAGTGCAGGAGTCTATCCTTTCCGTATTTATCGGATTCCCCTATGTTTAGATTAGCACTCAAAGTTATGGGGGGATTGGTTCCGGTTTTGTCCTGATTCTTTCCAATCGATTGGCAAGGATGGTGATCCCCACGTGTTAAGAAAAAGGATTTCTTTCGATTGCGCTTGCGCTTGAATGCCTCCCGATTTTGATTGTAGAAAGGAAGTTCGGAAAGCGACAGAGGCTACTTGATGCTCTCGAACACGATCGCATTTGCGCCCAAAATTCCTCTTAAGAAATCGTGAAGTTTGTACATTTTAAGCTGATAGCCCATATCACTTAATTTAAGTAGCATTTCCAGGGAGAAAATGACATACACAAGAATTCCTTCCGGTCTCAGGGGATCACCATGATAGATCGGTGGCAGGAGATATTTTATCGTTCCATCGGTTTCGAGAATGGTTCTAATTTCATCTCGATAACGTTCTTGATAAAACGGAACGGTAAAAATATGCCGACCCCTCGGTTTCAGGATGCGATGAACTTCTGAAAATGCTAAATAAGGGTCAGGGATATGTTCAAAAACATCACTACTCAACATGAGATCAATGGAATTGTTGGCAAAAGAAGGAGCCATCAAATCTTGATGTAAAACGCCATTGACGACCTCACCACTGACATATTTCCCTTCGAGATATTCGCTGGCAAGGTAACCCGGATAGTTTTTGAGTTGATGATGCAGCGGGTTGGTAGTTTCTGTGTTGTAGATGATCAGGGATTTTGAAGTTGGATGATTTTGCGCGAACGCTTTAATACTTGAAAATGAGGTGCCTGTCATTTCAGCGATCGCATTCAACAAAACCTGTGCAACTTGTCGATGGCGATTGGTCGATCGACAAACGATGCAAGTACCTGTTTCTCGTAAATTTTCAGAAAATTTATAGAAAATTGTGATACTGCCACAAATGGGACAAATTCCTGCACCGAACTGCAAACGCATGATCAGTCGATCGAGCAGTTTTTCATCTCTCGGGATAGGGTAAGACTGATAGTGGCGCAGCATGGGTAAGGCTTAACTGAGGACTTCCAATTATTTCAAAATGGTTTTGACCAATTCCTGAGTTTGTTGCTTAAACCGCTCGACTGAAAATTGTTTAGAGGTTTGATGCGCGTTTTGACAAAGGGATTCAGCTTGATCCACGTGGGTTGCAATTCCGGCTGTTTTTTGAATCAATTCTAATTCCGTTTTCCATAAGAACCCGTTGACGCCCTCTTGCACAATTTCCAATTGTCCTCCTGCCCCAAAAACCAACGGAATACAGCCCGAAGCCATGGCTTCTACAGTGGCAATACCAAAATGTTCAGTAAATTCGGGACGGTGCGAAGCGACGCCATAGCCTTTAGCGTGCCAAAAAAATCGACTTTGTGCATATAAGTCAATCAGTTCTGAAAAGCTAATATCAAATTTAAATTGAATGGGATATCCAATTGCTGCTTGTTTGAGTTTTTCTAAATAAGTTTGGTGAATCGGTTCAGGACGAGTACTGCCAGCACAAATATATTCGTATTTCAGGTTTGGAAATGTATCACAAAACTGCTTAAAACAATGCACCATTTCTAGTTGGCGCTTGCTATCTTGATTTCCAATCAACCGCCCCACACTCAGAATCTTGTTGTGCTTTTTTGCCTGAGGAATCCATTGAAAATGGGTCGTTTCTACGGGCGGGTAAAGAATGGCTGTAGACAGATCGAGTTGTTGCTGAACATGGGTTTGGGTGAATTGAGAATTGACGATCGCCAGTTGATACTGAGCAAGATATTGCTTTTCTCGCAGTTTTGTTCCGACTTCGCGTAGCGCATAAGGATAGGGAAACTGGATCATCATCAAATTTGCTTTTCCCAAGCCTGGAATCGGCGGATAACAATGATTAGAAAGACAAATTAACAAGTCATAATTTCCTTGATGACTCATTTTTGTCAGGGCGAGAGGTGATACAAAAGAATAGTCGAGAAATGCAACGCGCTTTGTATCAATCTTGAGCTTTCTCGACAGTTCTTGATATGCATTGGCATCAGAACTTAAAAAGGCAACCTGGTAATCCAGTTGAAGTGCACTCGCAAGAGTCAATAAATAGCGTTCTCCTCCGCCAGGCAGGGCAAGAAAAGGAGTATAGATTGCGATTTTTGCCATAATTAAAGCTTGCCAAACTTTGCCCTAAAAAAATCGATACATCCCCGTAAGCCAAATCGAGCAGTTTTCCAGTGACCTTTCAAGAAGGGCTTTAATATTTCTTGAACTAGGAGGTAACTCAATACCAGGGGGAAGGCATGGGGTTTATGTTTTACAGTAAACAATAGTCGATTACGCACTTCGTAATAGGTTCTGGCATAAAATCCAGTGGATGAACCTGCGACTTTGTGCCAAAGTTGGGATTCTGCAACGTACAAAATTTTCCACCCCTGGCGACGCGATCGATAACAGAAATCGGCTTCTTCGTAATATAAATAAAATCGATCGTCCAGTTTGCCAATTTGCTGAATGACCCTAGCTCTGACCAGTAAACTGCAACCCGTCACATAATCAACTGGAGAAGTCTTTGAATAGCGCGGGTCATTTTGGTTCGCGCCCATCCCTAAATGACGCGGTTGATTGATCCCCCTAATAAAGGTTGCTCCAGCGTGCCAGATAACATTTCGTTGGGATTGTAGAAAAATTTGAGATCCGGCGATCGCAACTGCTGGGTCACGCTCCATTGCAGTTACCAGGGCATCCAAACAATCAGGTGCGACTTCCGTATCGCTATTGAGCAGCCAGATATAGCACGCTCCTAGGTGCTGGGCTGCATCGATCCCGTAGTTTACCCCCCCAGAGAAACCCAAATTTTCCCCGGTTGAGAATAAGGTGAACTGAGAATGGGATTGAACAAAATCGGTTAGAAACTCGACCGAATGATCACTTGATCCATTATCAATGACCAGTACTTGATAATTCGGGTAACTTAGCCCTTTCAAGCTTTTGAGGCAATCTAACGTGTCCTGAGGCGTATTCCAGTTCAGGACAATCACACTAACCAGTGGTGATATCAATCTTCCCCCGAACACAAAGGTGCCTGGAAACTTTAACCTAACAACGGAAAACTTCGGAAATTCCGGTTGTTAGATCAGGGTTTCGGTCAGAACGACTGGACGATAGTCCGCAGGCTTAATTTGATATTTCACCAAATTGGCTAACTCTTGAAGCTGGTTAATTGCCTCAGCTCCTTCCAATTTCATGAGTTCGCGATCGTCTCGCATCTCAGTCCAGGTAATGCCATAGTCGGACACGAGAAAGCGAATCAGGTGATTATCTCCCAGGCTAACCATAAAGGAAGCGCTGTTCATCTGCCCACCGCAGGTGTAACAAGAAGCCAAATAACCTCGCTTCTCCAGCACAATCGCCAGTGCCTGAAGATTCATAACGAGATCCTGAACAAATTGGCGGTGTTGCTCAGCAAGTCTTAGGAACACGGTACGTCCTCCAATCACCACACCTCATTTTAGACCTTTTTATATTTTTTTAATGATTTAGCTCCCAGACGCCCCTTCAGGATTCGGGGGAACGCAATCTCAACATCTGTGAGCTATTTTGAATCTAATCGTTTAAACCTTCAATCGATTCATTCGAACCTAATAGCAGGTTAGCCGACTCTTTGGGAAAGACAGTATCAAATACAACAGTCACTAGAGTGGCGATTGCAATTTGGAACTGTCTTTCTACTCTCCCTTTCTTAGCAGTAATTTAGGAGGTCGTCATTCCTCCTATTGGGGGATTATTTGTCCTTGCACCCGGATAAAGAAACTCGCCTGTCCAGACTAGAGCACCTATAGAGTCTACGATTCAGGCTATCAAATAACTTCTGGCTCTATCTTTATTTATTTTCCCAAAGGTGAGCCTTGAATCACTTGATCGAAGTCTAACTTAGCCAATGGATATTAACCCAAATCTTAATTTTTTGACGTAAAGTTTTATGCGTGTTTAATCGACATGCCACCAGCCAAATCCCGGTCCAATGAACCGAATCGTAATCCAAGTGACGACCAGGAGACCGATCCCCGCCCAGGCTCCACGGGTGGTCCAAATCACAAATTGTTCCCCTTGTTTTTTCGTAATGGGTAGCCAGGGGAAAATGTTTTGCTCCTGACCATATTTTTCCCCTAAGGTTTCTTTTCGCCGCTTCGATTCGCCCATAATTTTTGTGACATGGATAAGGTTGACGACTCATCTGATCATACCGTTTGAGGCATCCAGTCACTTAGTCTCCCGGATTTACCGTCCATTCATTCACTGGGCTAAAGAGGCCTTTATCTAAATAGTTAATTCTTGCCAATGGGCTGAGCGCTGAGAGCACTTGTTGTCCATAACTGCGATGGATGACGCGGCTATCGAATAAAGCAACAACGCCTTGCCGATCGCGAATCGGCGCGATCGCGCGTTGCAGTTCGCTCAAAGCTTCTGGTAGCAAATAGAGCCGAAACCAGTCTTGCCGCTGATGTTTGTAATAGGCGACTCGTCCAGCAACCAGGGGATGTTCTAAAGAGGGAATGGGCAAGGTGGCGATTGCCAGCAAGTGCGGGGTGGGCAAAACAGGCTGGTGTTGCCGCCAAAATTGCCAACCTGTGACCAGAATGCCGTTATCGTCCAGGCAGGTTTTTTCAACCTGGACACGGGAGCCAAATTCAGCTGCCAGAATGGAACCGATCTGCGCTTTCAGGGGAACATCGCCAATCAAAATCACTGTTAGCCCCTGGACTGTCGTGCTGATGCTCAGTAATGCCCGAATTTGTTGGAGCAAGGCTGCCTGAAATTCAGGGGTATTGGGCATGGGAATGCGATCGGGTAAATAAAGCTGAATCGCTTCTGCCTGGCGATCGGGGGAAAATTTGAGGCAGGTCAAATCTTCCAAACCAACTCGTTGTCGATAAATTGTGGCGGTTGCATCGAGATCCAGCGCACTTCCAACCAGCACGACTGGCTGCTGCGACCAAATCTTTGCCAGTGCTGATGCCACTTCCACCGCACCGCAGTGTAATAAAAATTGTCCCTGACGACGGTTCATATCTGCCCAAACCAGGGCTTCAGGCGTGTGTAAGCGGTGCCAAAATTTTTGCCAGATAGGGGGGAAGCGGCAGGTCGGCGGTGAGAGTTGGGGCGCGTCTACTTCGGTGTAGGCTGGGTTGCATTCGGATTGCTGCAAGGACAGATACAGCTCCCGCAAAATCTCTTGTTCGGCTGGCTCAATGAGATGACAGTCGTAGGGGTTAGCAGGATGCTGAAAGAGAATTTTGGTTAGTTGGACACGGGCATTGAGAATCGTATCGGCTTGGTCTGGATAGGCAAGCATCAATTCGTCCCAATGCGTTGGTTGAATGGAAGCGGTCAATTCATCATGCGCCCAGGTTTCCAAATCATCTACCCCATCAATCAGGATCGGAATTCCTGATGGAAAATGGTTGAGGTTGTGTAAGCGATCGCTTAACCAGGCTTGGGGCGTGGTCAATAACAATCCTTGAAAATCGGGGCTGATCCAGCGATCTCCTGTACGAATCGGTTTCGTGATTTTCATCCACTGGCGCAGGCGCGGAATCTCGACCATAAGTAACCGCTGCTGCACTGCTTCTGTCGCAACCAAAATCACTGGATCATGCCAGAGTAAAATTGGCACCAGATAGCTTAAGCGATAGCAACCATGGTGCCCAGAAAATGCTCCTGTTTGAATCAAGGCGCTTCGCCCCAGACGTAAGGCTCGTGCTACCAATCGCGCCATCGTCAGATGATGGTGCCATTGGGGTTCACCCTGCTCTCGCAGAAACGTACGCAATTGCTGGTGGACTTCTACCTCAATCACAAGCTTGAACTCTGTGAACAGCCAATGCTCTTCATTGTGGCACAGTCATTGGGTATCCCAGTGAGCGATTGCCGTTGTCTAGATCGTGGAGGCATCCTTAATTTACCAGGATGGGCGTTTTTACCAGGGTGGGGAGCGTCTGTCTTGTTGAGGTGTGGTGATCTGGCAAAGCGCGAGGTTTTGTACCTTAGGACCGCCGATCAGGAAGCCTAGTTTTGGTTTGACAAGAGCAAAATAACATCAATGGCAATCCCAGCCACTCGAATGCTGGAATTTGGTAATCGATTCTCACCACAAACTTAGGTTGTCAGGAGGCAGATGTGGCAGGTTTGAGTTTAGGATAGGCAATTCGCTGGTGGTTAAACTGTTGCCAGACCTGAACGAAAATTGCAGCAATTTGCGACATTTCTTCTCGTGTTAACCCTGAATCCACCAGTTGGTTGTCTTGCCATCGGGCACGCAAAATTTTGTTGATCATGGCAAGAGCTTCTTCCGAATTAGCATCTTTGAGCGATCTCAGGGCTGCCTCGCAAGAATCTGCCAACATTAAAATGCCCGTTTCTCGCGATTGTGGAATCGGGCCGTCGTAACGAAAATCGGCTTCTTGAACCCCTGCCGTGGAGTCTTCCCTAGTGTCTTCAGCCTTTTGCTGCGCCTGATGATAGAAATAGGCAATCAACATCGTGCCTTGGTGTTCGGGTATAAAAGCCCGAATTGCTTTGGGTAAGCGATAGCGTCGCGCCATGACTAATCCTGCACTGACATGTCTTTTAATGATGTCAGCACTCTTGTAGGGATCATTGATCTGGTCATGTTTATTGGGTCCACCCATCTGATTTTCAATAAATCCCAGGGGATCATGGAGTTTGCCAATATCGTGATACAGCGTTCCAGCCCGAACTAATTCAACATTGCACCCTAAGGCTCTAGCGGCGGCTTCTGCCAGAGTAGAAACAAACAGGGTGTGCTGAAAGGTTCCGGGTGCTTCTTCGGCTAAACGCTTCAATAATTCACAGTTGGGGCTGGTGAGTTCGATCAGGCGAATCGGTGTGACCAAGTCAAAAAGGTGCTCCAGGTAAGGACTCACACCCAATGCCACAATGCCCCAAATTAAACCTGCCAAACTCTGCAACACGGATGTGCCCAACACCGTATACCAGGCAGGACTGGTGAGTACGCCAATGAGAAGATAAATGATGCCCTGAGTGATGCCAACCACTCCACCCAGAAGGGCAAACTCGCCGCGCGATCGTAGCCGTCCAGCAATTAACCCACCCAAAATCCCCCCAGCAGCACTGGAGAGTAAAGCGCTCCAACTCACTGAAATGCCAATGGGTAAGAGCAGGGTTAGCAGCCCCACGACCGTGATGCTCAATACGGAGCCGTAGAAACTGCCCACTAGCAGTCCAACGACTGAGAGATTCGGTGCAGGTACTCCCAGTAACACCATCAATGGCGTACTCGCTGCCAAAAGACCGACGAGCAAATAATCTCTACTGCGCAGACCGGGATGAAATCGGCGTTCAACTACCCAAAAGAGTCCTACTGCGCTGCTCACGATCGCCCCAAAGCCGATGAGTCCCAACCAATCAATGCCACGACGGCTGAGATTGAAGTGATCGAGCAAAACGAAATCTGCTTGGGTAATTGATTTGCCTGCCCGGACAATCACTTCCCCCTGCTGGATAGAAACAATTTCAGGTTTAACCTCTTCTGCCGCACGTTCTGCCCGCAGCCGGGTCTGTTCTTCGTTCTTTACTAGATTGGGCTGAAGCGTTGCCATCAGAAGATTGCGGCTCAGGGGTTGAGCTAATTTAGGGACTTCGCCCTGGAGCTGAATGACGATCGCAGTCTGCAATAAATCTGGAGGAACCCCAGGTGCAATGCCCTGGCTCAGAATTCGATGGCTGACACGTGGTAAAGTAACCAGGGTCTCTTTCCAGACTGGGTCGGGTAGATCAAATAAGGTGGCATCATACAGCGGAGGGGAATTTGCCTCTGTAGAGAGAGACAACCCTTTGATTGCTTCGGCATAATCCGATCGTGCCTGAGTAATCACTTGAGTCAGATTAGAGAATGTCTCTGAAGCAATTGACTGCCGATATTTCAGCAGTTCTGCAACCACCTGTTTTTGTATGTCGGTCGAAAGCTGAATACCACTATCAGAGAAGTGTTTATCTAAGTCGGAGCTAGACGATTGAGGGAGTTCTGGATGGGATGCTGCCGCCTCAACCACAGCTAGCACTGTCCTCCATTGCCACTCTTCCGCACTTCGGAGATATTGCTGGCTAGACAAAGATAAAATTGAAGTTTTAACAAAAGGGAATGCTCCTGCAAGTTGTCGCAATTGACTCCCCATTTCTAGTGCGCGTTGCTGTTTTTGTTCGATCTGCTGCGTTACAGTTTGATCGAGCATTAGAACCGAAACGGCTCCGGAACGGGCAGCTTTGCGTTTTTCCTCAGTGCTCTCTTTATCTTCGAGGCTGACTGTGGCAGGTGCATGAAAGGTTTGCGGTGCAGTTTTGCCAACATCTAGGGTCGGCGCGTTGTAAAAGCGATGCCCCATAATTCCTGTGAGTGTAATCACGGTGAATGCCAGGATCACAGGAGGCTTAGAGAGACGGTGTAAGGACGCCTTTCGCCCGGAATGCGGTTTGGAGACAGCCCGCCAGCTTAAAGGTTGATGCCGATTGGCGGAGCCAACCTGTCCACGAAACAACAGGCTTCGCAATAAAGGATGGGAAGCAGAAGTATTTTTCAAAATCCAAAGCCAATACATCAACCAAACCCGATTGTATTGAACTATCAGGTTCTTTTCGACCCACCTTGGTAAGGACTGAAGCGATTTCATCACTACACGCGATAGCTATCTGGACAGCAGCGATTCCAACCAGGGGGATGTTGTTAAAAGTTATAGAGTACTCACTGGCTCCATTATAGGAAGATGCCCGCCAAAAGCAGCGATGCCCGCTCAGGAATCTTTTGTAAGAGGCGAAAAAATAGATGGCTGGCTTTATGCGATGGCGACGGATTGGGCGCTCGACTTGGGGATCGCTGGATTGCCCTGACACTTAGGAAATTTATACTTTAGCAACCTGTCAAGATTAAAATTTTGGCGCTCGATCGCCCGTTTCTCGTGCAACGCATTAGCATGGAGAAGTGACTGATTTATATGATCCCCTCAACTCCCTAAGGGAAGGGCACTGGTTCAAGTTGATTTGTGGAGCCAGCTTTCAACACCTCCCTGCCGTTCGCAATTTGGCATTGGCTTATGCTCTGGCAGGAGCAGACTGCATTGATGTCGCAGCCGATCCTGCTGTCATCGCATCCGCACGCGAAGCATTGCAAAGTTTACCTGTGTTGGCTGAAGCGGCGCAGGCAAGAGGGTTCGCTGAGCCACGAGTGCCATGGTTAATGGTGAGCTTAAACGATGGGGAAGATCCCCACTTTCGTAAGGCAGCGTTTCGTGCAAGTGATTGCCCGATCGAATGCCATCGCCCTTGTGAACAGATTTGCCCAACTCAGGCGATTACGTTCCAGGCTTCTGCCCAAGCAATGTTCGATCAGACAGCAGCGGAAGGATTTTCTGGTGTTTTAAGCGATCGCTGCTATGGTTGTGGTCGTTGTCTACCTGTGTGCCCGGTTCAGCATATCCATGCTCGCTCTTATGTCTCTATGCCAGCAACCGTGGCACCTCTTGTACTGCAACAAGGGATTGATGCCCTAGAGATTCATACTCAGGTTGGACGGCTAACCGACTTTGCACGCTTGTGGTCGGCGATTCTTCCCTGGCTAAATCGACTTAAACTCATTGCCATAAGTTGTCCAGATGGCGAGGGACTAATTGATTACTTGTGGGCACTGTATAACATCATGACCCCGTTGCCCTGTGCCTTGGTTTGGCAAACAGATGGGCGACCGATGAGTGGCGATATCGGTGTTGGCACAACTCGTGCGGCTGTCAAACTGGGGCAAAAAGTATTGGCGGCAGGTTTGCCAGGATTTGTGCAATTGGCGGGCGGTACCAATCAACATACTGTCGCCAAATTGAGAGAGATAGGGTTGCTGAAAACGGTGGCTTCCTCACCTAACCATCCAGTGATCGCAGGCATTGCCTATGGCAGCTATGCCCGTGTTTTGCTAGCACCGCTCCTGGAGCAACTCGAAAAAGGGGTCACGCACGAGACCTTATTTTGCTCGCAGAATGAATTGCAGTTGCAAACCTCAGATGGGACTGGTACTTCAACGGTAGTGGCTCCGCGATCACGACCAGGCTTGGAGTCCAGTCGGTTAGAGTCTGTGCCCGATTTACTGTGGCACGCAGTTAGCTTAGCCCTTTCCTTAACCTCACAACTCAAGTCGTCATGCTATTAAAGTTGCTATGCCGCTCAATTTGTCCTTTAACCGGTTGATTACAGGTTAAAGGCTTCCCCAGCCAGCCTATTCAGTGGCTGATTCGCGCTCAAATTTCTCAGCTTTTCCTTCGCTCAAGCTGCATTGTCAAAATTCTGACGTTTTTCCCAAGATTTTACATGACCAGTTCTAACGGTTTTGATTCTTCTGGAGAACCAACCAATTTTGAGCCTCTGGCAGAATCGCCCCCCGATTTATCATCTACTCCTGTGCTGGGTGAATCTTCTCCCAGCTTTTCTCAGCCGATGGCAACTGATGTGCGATCCAAGCGAGATAGTAGCCCGATCCCAATGCAAGCAACCGATCATCGAGTAACCGATAATTTAGACGAGTTGCTGAGCATCTTGCCAGAAGAAATTCGAGAGCGATCGCTGCACCACCCGCAACACAATGTCCTCATTGAAGTGGTGATGGATTTGGGCAGACGACCCGAAGCTCGATTTCCTGGTAAGGCAGAATATCTCTCCGAGCAACCCGTCTCGCAGCAAGATTTGCAATATTGTATCGAACGAGTGGGCAGTTTTGGTGAAGATAATCGAGCGGGCATTGAACGCACCCTGCATCGGATTAGCGCTATGCGCAATCGACGGGGAGAAATTATTGGTCTGACCTGTCGGGTGGGTCGAGCAATTTATGGCACGATCGGCATGATCCGAGATTTAGTCGAAAGTGGTAAGTCCATTCTCATGTTGGGTCGTCCGGGGGTCGGTAAAACGACTGCGCTGCGAGAGATTGCACGGGTTCTAGCCGACGAATTGGAAAAACGTGTCGTCATTATCGATACGTCCAATGAAATTGCGGGGGATGGGGATGTGCCGCACCCAGCGATCGGGCGGGCTCGGCGAATGCAGGTCGCTCGCCCTGAACTTCAGCATCAGGTCATGATCGAAGCAGTCGAAAACCATATGCCTGAAGTCATCGTGATTGATGAAATTGGCACTGAACTGGAAGCCCTGGCAGCCCGAACGATCGCAGAGCGAGGGGTGCAACTCGTGGGAACTGCGCACGGTAATCGCCTGGAAAACCTGATCAAAAATCCCACCCTTTCAGATCTGATCGGCGGCATTCAATCGGTCACGCTGGGAGATGACGAAGCCCGACGCCGAGGTAGCCAAAAGAGTGTACTAGAACGCAAGGCTCCCCCCACGTTCGACATTGCCGTGGAGATGGCAGAACGGCAGAAATGGGTGGTGCACGAACATGTTGCTGAAACGGTCGATAGCCTGTTGCGGGGACGGCAACCCAATCCGCAGGTGCGAACGCTCAGTGAAACGGGTAAAGTTTTGATCACGCACGAACTGTCCAGTGCCGCTTCAGAGATCGCGCCGCCACAGGCTCCGGTTTACTCGTCGGGGCGCACTTATGGGGGACGAAGATCGCGACGCAGTGCCCCCTGGGAAGACTACGCTATGCCCTCAGTTCAGGGATGGCGATCTTCGGGACAAATGCCCCCCTTGCCCATCCCGCCAGCGATCGCCGACGATGCAGAAGAACAAGACTTTGAAAAACTGCTAGATGCCTCCTTCGTTCAAGATACTGGAGGGCTGGCTGGCACAGAACCTGAAGTGTTCAACCTTGATACTCCTTTTGCCTCCGCTTCGATTTCCTTCCCCCAAGCCAAGTTTGCAGACGACGAGTCCATTCTCAGGATTTATCCATATGCAGTGAGTCGCCACCAGTTAGAGCAGGTCATCCAAACTCTCAATTTGCCTGTTGTCCTGACTAAAGAGATGGATAGTGCAGATGTAGTTTTGGCGCTGCGATCGCACGTTAAAAACCACTCGAAACTACGGCATCTGGCTAGAACGCGGCAAGTACCCATTCATACCATCAAAGCCAGTACGATTTCTCAAATCGCCCGTGCTCTGCGACGAATGTTGGATATGGACGACCCCGCCACTCCCGATATTGCCGACTTAACTCTCTTTACCAGTGACGGCAACGACGATGAAATCGAAGCCCTCGAAGAAGCCAGACTGGCAGTTGAACAAATTGTGATTCCCAAAGGACAACCCGTTGAGCTGCTCCCCCGTTCCGCTTACGTTCGCAAAATGCAACATGAGTTAGTCGAACACTACCACCTCAAGTCTCGGAGTTTTGGTGAAGAACCTAACCGCCGTCTACGGATTTATCCTGCCTAATTTGTGAAAATTTGGGTGTTTTTCCCCAATGGTATCCTCTGCCAATACCAGTTAAAATCCGTAAATCTTATACAATCCGTGAATCCCCTCTGAGAACAAGGGCATCAAATCAAAGAGAATATTAATTGAGCAGGTTTATCTGCTCAATGATGAATACCGATTTACACATTACCCTCAAATCCTTCATGCAGACTGAAGCTTTTAGTGAGCTTTTTCCTCTTTTGACCGCTGCCAATCCCGAAACCCTGGAATGGTTAATGTCAGTGGCGGTTGAACACGAGTATCCAGCCAATCGGGCTGTTTTGATGGAAGATGCCTGGGGGAACGCTGTTTACTTCGTGGTGTCAGGTTGGGTCAAGGTCCGACGTCACTCTGGAGAAAATGTAGCCACGCTGGCAATTTTGGGGCGAGGTGATTTTTTTGGGGAAATGGCGATTTTGGACGAATCGCCGCGTTCCACCGACGTCATTGCCCTCTCAGCTGTTAAATTGATCAGTATCTCTGCTCAACGGTTTATTCAAACACTCTTCAAAGACTCTCAGTTACATCATCGAATGCTGCAACTGATGGTGCGACGCCTACGGCAAACCAATCTCAGATTTCAACTGCGAAATCAACCGCCAGCTGTCAAATTGGCGAATACGTTGGTTTCGTTGGGAGAAAATTACGGCAGCGAAACTGCGAATGGGGTTGAAATTTTTAATATTCCAGCCAAAGATCTTGCCGATGTGACGGATATTCGCGAGGAAGATACGGTCAAGATTTTGGAAAAGCTAGATAGTAAGGGCTGGATCAAGATTGATGCTGCCAATCAGGCCATCCATCTGGTCAACTTTAAACAAATGGTGCAACTGGCGGGCAAGATATAAAAGTCGGATAGCCCGAAAGCGTACCCCTGAGGTAGAACCTGTTGATTGCTAGGTTAGCTGGTTAGAAACTCGGTGGGGAGGACACAGCGTTTCTGAAAGCTGGATTTGGGTGTCCGAATGCTTGCCAGTGAGGGGCGATCATGCCTGGCTGAACTGAAAATCAATAAAGGTTAGCAACAATTTTCTGGGCGCTGGGATGGAGCACCGTAGAGATTGAGGTGAGGTTAATTGAAGATTTGCATTGAGGATAGAGAATGATTCAGGAAAGCTTGGAACCCGTTCAGAACGCCGCGATCGACTCTGCGTCACAAATCGTTGAGCCGATTCCAAAAATCTCCCCTGAGGTGCAATTCTCTTTGGAAAAGGATGCGCTGGTTCCAGCCAATCTTGAAGTTTCTGAAACTTCTTCTTCGCCGAGTCAACCGACCCCAACTGTGGCTGAGTCGATTTTAGAAGCAGAACCAATGCCGGAAATCGAGCCTGCTCTGGCAATTGAACCGGTCATAGATACCAAACCCGATTTGCCAATCGAGTCTGCACACAAATCTGAGCCTGTTCTGGCTTCTGAGCCTTTTGTTGCAACGCAACCTGCACCCGAATCTCAGCCTGTTCAAGAAACAAAGTCTGTTCGAGAAGCGGTGCCAATGCTTAAGAATGGCGCTTTGTTTGCTCAGGAGAGTCAGGCGTCACCGATCGCCACAGGGGTGACCGTACCTGTTTCTGCCACTCCACCGCAAGATGCGTCTCAACCCTTGGCTACCTCGCCTCGACTGCACTATTGGGTAGAAATGCCCAATCCTCAAACCCATTTGTTTCAGGTAACACTCAGCATTACGCGTTGGCACAGCGAAACTTCGTCAGAGATCGCCCTTAAAATGCCTGTCTGGACCCCTGGCTCCTACCTGGTGCGAGAATATGCCAGACATCTACAAGATTTTGCTGCCTTTGCAGGCGAAGATGGCACCGGAGAAGCCCTGCCCTGGCAAAAGCTCGGTAAAAATTGCTGGCAGGTGGATACTCAAGGCAACCCTGAATTGATGGTGCGCTACCGCATTTTTGCCAATGAGGTGTCGGTAAGAACCAATCATCTAGATGCCACCCATGGTTATTTCAATGGAGCAGCGCTCTTTTTCTACATACCAGGGTTTCAACGATCGCCTATGACCGTGACGATCGTCCCGCCCCAATCAACCTGGCAGATCAGTACCTCCCTACCCGCTGTGGTAGAGGAACCTAATACCTTTCTTGCTGCGGACTTTGACACCCTGGTTGATAGTCCTTTTGAAATTGGTACCCATTCCTTACACGATTTTGAAGTTTTGGGCAAACCCCATCAACTCGCGATTTGGGGACAAGGCAATGCGAACCCAGAGCAAATCATCCACGATACGCAAAAGATCATTCAAGTAGAAGCCGATCTATTTGGCGGTTTGCCCTACGATCGCTATCTGTTCTTGCTCCATCTCTCGGCTCAGGGCTTTGGTGGCTTGGAGCACAAGGATTGTTGTTCACTCAACTACCCCCGGTTAGGCTTTCGAGCCAAGGAGAAATACGATCGCTTCATGCAACTGGTTGCCCACGAATTCTTTCACCTCTGGAATGTCAAACGCATTCGCCCCCAAGCATTAGAGGTTTTTGATTACGAGCAAGAAAATTACACCCCTTCGCTCTGGTTTAGCGAAGGCACCACCAGTTATTACGATGTCATCCTGCCGTTCCGGGCAGGGATCTACGATGTCGAAACTTGTCTGAATAACTTAAGCAAGGAAATCAATCGCTTTCTCAACACCCCGGGTCGGCAGGTGCAGCCCTTGAGCGAATCCAGCCTGGATGCCTGGATCAAGCTCTATCGTCCCGATGCGAATAGTGCCAATTCCCAAATTTCTTATTACTTGAAGGGAGAAATGATTTCGCTGCTACTGGATCTGCTGATCCGGGCGCAACATGACAATCAGAGATCGCTGGATGATGTGATGCGCCAAATGTGGGAGCAATTTGGCAAAGACGAAATTGGGTTTAATCCAGCGCAGTTGCAAGCTGTGATTGAGATGGTTGCTGCTACTGACCTCAGCGACTTTTTCCAGCGTTTCCTGCACAGTACCGAAGAATTGCCCTTTGATCAGTATTTGAGTCCGTTTGGGTTGCGGTTGCAAACCGATATTCCTCCCGATGCGCCTCCTTGCCTGGGCATTACTGTTAAGGCTGAACATGGACGCGAACTGGTCAAGTTTGTGGAGGTAAATACCCCTGCTCAAATGGCAGGAATTGATGCGGGGGATGAGTTGCTAGCGATCGACGGGCTGCGGGTAGCTGCCGATACCCTAACCGATCGCTTGAAAGATTATCGAGCTGGCGATCGCATTCAAATCAGCCTCTTCCACCAGGACGAACTTAAAACTTGTTCCGTGACTCTCGCAGCTGCCAAACCCAGTCAATATCGATTACTCAAAGTGGAAGATCCCAACCCCACCCAGATACAAAACTTCAGGGGATGGTTAGGCGTTAATCTCAAAGACTTGCTGTAACAATTTGCTGCGCTATCCCTCTCGCCCTGACTTGTTATTCTCCTGCTAAGAACTGCAAATAGGCTCCGCTCAACTCTTTGACAGCTAACTCGTAAAATTGCTGCCCATGTTCTGGGGTTGCCAGGGCTGGATTGGACCCCATGCGTCCATCGGGATAGCGTCGCCGAAAATCTGCGGCACCAAAAATCTTGTGCTCCTGAGAAACAGAGGTGGATAAAGGAGCCTGTTTGATTGCGTCGGGGTAAACATATTGAGTTAATGCCACTTCGCTTGGAGTGGCATGAGAGCCTTCCTGATTGCCATAAAGTTCTTTTGCCAATTTGTTGACGGTGCTGCACAGATACCAATTGTTGACCTGACATTGCACCCGATCGGCACGCGGCACATTGAGGTCTACCAGATGGGCATAGACTTCTGAAAAGGCGGCTTTGAGGGTTGCAACATTGCCTCCATGCCCATTAATAAAGAAAAAACGAGTGAAGCCAGCCCTGCTCAACGCCGTCAAATAATCTCGGATGACCAAAATTAAGGTGCTGGGACGTAAGCTCATACTGCCTGGAAACGCTAGATGATGCAGTGCCATGCCCACATTAATGGTGGGAGCAACCAGCGCATGAGTTGCTTCGCCGACCCCGTGCGCGATCGTCTCCGCACAAATCGCATCGGTGCCAATTAAGCCCGTGGGTCCATGCTGTTCTGTGGAACCGATCGGCAAAATAATTCCCTGCGATTGTTCCAGATAGGCTTCTACTTCAGTCCACGTACACAGATGCAGTAACATGCCAATCATCCTTGAAGGTTTGTCCTATTCACATCTTGCCCCAAGGATCGACGATCGTGGTTTAGCGCAAAGCAGAAAGAAGATGGGACTTTTGACCCATGTCACAGAGAATCTTTTTTGAGAAGATTTTTGTAGGGCGATCAGGGGTCTGGAAGTGAGCAAAATAAAATGATAAGCACCTGTTTAGGCGAAATGCTTTTTTTGACGTCCTCTCATCCTGACTTTTCATCCTTCGACTCGAATCAAGGAGGACAAATTTCCATATTATCCACAACAGTCCGGTAAAATTTAATGCAAAGCCTGTTGGGTAGTGTTTCAAAGGTGTTGTTGGTATTTTTGAAAGCTTTGCTGAGCAAAGCTTTCAAAAATACCAACAGCATATCTAGAACATCCCAGCCTGTTGGGCTGATCTGATGAGATCGAGGCAGTATGACCCGCTGAGATAGTTTTTTTGGGATCAAATGACCTATCGGTTGAGCAACTTTGTCCAACTGTCGCTAAAATAGGGGGTAAGCTTCCAAACTTGAATATTGTGTTGTATCAAATGACTGAGTCGATTGGGTCAACCGGGAAGTGAGAGCAATGGTCGGATTCATGAACTCTCTGATGCGTCTATCCCCGTAAATGTTCGTGTTTGGTTTTTATCGCCCTTAAATTAAGACCCACGCCTAATTCAGATTTGTTTCCCCATTGCTGAACTAAGGTTTTCTAAAATCTATTACCTGCTTTGAATACATGAATTTAGCAGTTCTCCTTATGCTTCAGGTGCAGTCCAGCAAGACTACCTGCTTCCTCGTTGGAGCCAGGGTTCTGGGCTTCACCAAAAAAGCTTTGTGTCAGAACGTCATCTCTCATGAACAGTCAGTCTATGGCTGAATTATTCCAGCTAGTTGATCGTCGCAGAGACTCTGACTGGAACTGGGTAGAGTTATTTAATTTTGCTCGAATCAGCTTCAGATTATCTCTCTCTGCATCCCCTCAAATTGCAGATTGTTCAAGCATTTATAGAGTCCCTGCTCAGGAGAAATAAGACATGTTACATCGCAAGATCTACCAACTTTGTTGTGATGGTCGTGAAGTCTGGATCTTCTTGCGGGATCAGCAAAGATGGATCGAACGGGCACGCATCCTTGATATTGAGGGCGATTTGGTGACCCTCCGCTACGAAACGGAAGAAGAAGACGAAAATTGTTCTTGGGAAGAGATGGTTCGTCTTGAAAGCATTGGTGCTGTAACGCAAAAGCTGGCATCCGTTCCCAAAGGCAATGCCGAACCCTTGGTTTCCGACGAATGCCCAGAGGCAGAGCAAATTCCCAACCGCCGCTCTCCAGAATCTAACCCAGATTAGGGATGCGCTCGATAGTCGGGGCAATCGATCGCTTGTTCAGATAGAGCACGCGAAGGGTGAACTGCGCACTTAAGGTGATAATCTCTCGTAAAAAATTGGCAATCAGCGCAGGGAATCTGATGCAAGCGTTGTGCAGTCTTAACACTGTCTCGAAATGCACTCATCAGGCTCCAAATTGCGCCACCAATCAGCAGCCAGGCAAGCACAAAGCAAACCGGGACTAAAAAAGGTTGAATCGCTTTAACCAGGGGGTGCAGAAGTTGAAACACGAGTAAAAAAGGGGGTAGAAGGACACAGAATATTTGGAACCTGGATAGCTTAGAGCAGGGGTAAGATGCTCTGGCTTTCAACCTGACTCAACGTTAATACGAGTTGGAAGGGTTCTATGCACGAATTGAGTTTAAGAGTTGTTAAGAAAAAGTAACCGACCCTACCTGAAACCTTGAGAACTTTCTAGGCTGGTATTTGGATCGGACTGACGATCCATGGTTTAACTAACATTCCTCACAGCGCGTTGACTTTCTGCCTATGCGAGTCTCCATTTCTTCGAGTCCTGCCCAATCTCGTCAGATTCGCCAACAGCTTGCTAATCCAGAGCATTCTCTTTCTTATGAGTTGGGGAAGGCTGTCCAAGAGTTACCTCCTCTCTACACTCGTATCTTGGCAAGTGGCATTAGTTTGATGGTATTCGGCACGATCGCTTGGGCGCATTTCAGCAAGATTGACGAAGTGGCAACTGCTCCGGGTGAGTTAATCCCTTCTGTGCAGGTTCGACCCGTGAGAGCTTTAGGGGCAGGCACGATTAAAGAAATTAAAGTACGAGAAGGTGAGCAAATTACCAAAGGGGAAGTTCTGATTGAATTGGACTCAGGCTTGCCTCAAACTGCTATCGATCGCCTTGCCAACTCTGCTCGCTTGATTCGACAAGATCTTGCTCGCCTGGAAGCAGAACGGGCAGGCTCGGTTACGGCAGGTTCTACTCTACAGGATGAGTTGTTAGAAGCGCGCTTGAGAGCTTTTAATGAACAACAAGCAGCGGCAAACGCTGAAGCCAATCAGCAATTTGCCACCATCAGTGAAGCGGAAGCCCGTCTATCCCGCTTGCAAGAGAACCTGATTAATGCCAGAGAAAACCTGAAGAACGCCCAAGACCAGGAAGCTGGTTTGAGAACATTGCTGGCAGACAAGGCGATTCCGCGACTTGAATATATCCGAGCGAAGGATAATGTGACGAATGCGGAAGATAAGATTGTCTCGATCGAGAAAGAAATGGATGCCCAACAGGATCGCATTCAGCAAGCGAAACAGTCATATCAGGCAGCTAGCAGTAAATCGGGAGGGTTAAGCTCTCAGCGGCAGAGCGAGGTATTGACCCAACTCACCAAACGCCGGGAAGAATTGGCTACGGTAGAAGGACAACTGGCACAGGCTAAAAAAGAACGAGAGCGAGAAACGGTAGAAGCGCCTGTGAACGGCACAGTATATAGCATGAAAGCCACTCGTGGTCCTGTGCAAGGCGGTGAAGAGTTGTTGTCTGTTTTACCAGAGGGTGAAGACTTGCTCTTAGAGGTCAAGGTGCTCAACCGGGATATCGGTTTTGTGCGAGAAAAGATGCGTGCCAAAGTGAAACTGGCTACTTTTCCTTATCAAGAGTTTGGCATTGTGGAAGGGGAAGTCGTTCAGGTCAGTCCCAATGCGATCGTCGATAAAGATTTAGGACTAGTCTTTCCAACTCGCATTAAGTTGAGCAAAGCTGCGATCGAGGTGCGAGGCAAATCTGTGGATCTGACGCCAGGGATGGCGGCAACGGCTGAAATTGTCACCCGTAAAAAATCTATCTTGACGTTCTTGATGGAACCGATTACTCGCCGATTTAGTGAAGCCTTTTCAGTCCGGTAGATAAGATTTTAAATGGAAGGTTCAAGATGGGGGATTGAAAAGTCTTGAACCTCTAGTGTTCTGTCAAGACTGTTTTGAGGGGTTGAAAACCCTCAAAACATCTCAAAAATGTTTTTTGTAGATTTGAGTCACCCCTCAAATCTATTCTGACGGACTATTAGTCGATCGTCTCATTGACTGGGAAGCGATCGATCAACTGAATCGCTCGATAGGTGTTTTGACGTAGTGAATCAGAAAGATGAGGAGTATGGGGTAATTGAGAGAGGAAATCCAGAGTACGGCGTAATACCCGCACGACATCCCCCTCATCTAGACTGATATTGCTGCAAAGTTCCTTCCACTCGGTGCCCAAAGCCCACTGTTCTACCATCGCAATCAGGTCATATTCCAACCAGACGGGTAACATGACCTCATAACGACGCTGAAGCTGAAACAGTTGTCGGCGGATGCCCCGTAACCCTGCCAAGGCTTCTTCAACCTCACTGGAGATGTCATAGCGGGTCCAAATGTCGGGGCGAGACACTTCGGTGACCAATGCGGCACAGGCAGCAACCAAATGATGAGGTGCTAGAGCATCCAATTCGCCCGATTGCACAGCCAATCCTAGCCAAAGTTCGTTATCGCCTCGGATGGCTGCGATCGTCTGTCCCATTTGGGTGGGTTTAAACTGTCCATCTGCCTTTTCTAGACAGTCAAACCGTTGCAAGATTTCAATAAGATGCAAAAATTCTTCCCAATGACGTTGGGCTAAGGCTTCTAATTTGCTCTGGCGGCTATGTAGTTCTGTTTCAACAACGGCTAATCGCTTTTGTCGTTTCAAAACTGCCACCCGATCGCCCCAGCGGTGAACTGGATGAGCCATCACTTCTTCTTCCAATGCTTTCACCCGTTCCAGTTGGACATTCACTTCGGGTGCTGCTTCCTGCACGCTAGGCAAGCGCGGGATTTGCTGGACGATCGCTGCTGTGGTCTCGTCACCACTGCGTGATTGTCCAGGTTTGAGGGGCATTTCTACAGGGGGATTGAGCGCATCTACTCTTGCTAGACGCGGGATGTCTCCCCGGAGGTCTACCACATCGCCCACCGTCAACACATACCAGCGATTATTTTGTCCCAAGCAGACCAGGTAAGGAAATTGCCCAGAGCCGGGGACTTTGGTCACCAAAACTGCTGGAAGTGGGTTTGAAACTGGCACATTGTCTCCTTTCACTTGCAGGATAGTTCCTGCCACAGCAAAAGCCAGTGCGACTGCCAGATCATGTGACTTCACCTCCTCTGCCTGGTGCTGCAAAATCTTCAACAATCGGCGTTCTTCTTTCAGTCGCTCTTGCAGCTTTTCATAGCGAGCCAACAAGGATGTATCAACATTGGCTAGCGTTCCTTGCAGTTGTTCCCATTCAGCCATCAACCGATCAATTTCTTGTTGTTGCGGTTTAAGGGACAACATTGCCAGATATTGACCAAAGCTCCGCTCAATCAGATTTTTGGCTTCTTCAAGGGTATGGGTTTGCAACAGGTTCAGCACCATACCATAACTAGGGGTAAACTGGCTCACAAGCGGATCTGCCCCTGCAGTTGCCAGGTAGGCAGCATCTTTTGCCCCTTCAAATGGGGTTTGTACAGTGACGACATGTCCCAGACTATCCATGCCTCGCCGCCCAGCGCGACCTGCCATTTGCAAAAATTCGGATGCTGTGAGCAGGCGATGTCCACGATCGGTTCGCTTGGAAAGGCTAGAAATCACCGTTGTGCGAGCCGGCATGTTGATTCCTGCAGCGAGCGTTTCAGTCGCAAAGACCACCTTAATCAGACCTTGTTGAAATAACTCCTCAATTAACCCTTTCCAGGCAGGCAGTACCCCAGCATGGTGGGATGCAACCCCTCGCTTCAAGGCGTCAATGTGTCCAACTCGTCCGGCTTCTGGATTGCGTGCCAAAAAAGCATCGATCTGCTGGCTCAGCGTTTTTGCCTCGGCTTCGTTGACCAGAGACATCCCTTCAACTTGGATTACGGCTTGGTCACAGCCTTTTCGGCTAAAGATAAAGTAGATTGCGGGTAGCATATCCCGCTGATGCAACTGGCTCAAAACGTAAGGCAAACTGGGACTATCTTGACGGGGATGGCGACGATTGTCCCCTTTTTGTTTTTGCCCGCCACGCAGCTTCAATCGGGGGTTGATCTGGCGTTGGCTATCATCTAGTAGAGGAAATAGGCCTTTGGGATTGCAAAAGTGAAATTGCAGAGGAACGGGACGAAAATCTGAATAAATCAGCTCTGTCGGACCATGGACTCGTTGAATCCAATCGGTGAGTTGCTCACTATTGGCAACTGTGGCAGAGAGTGCCAGCAATTGAATCTCACGAGGGCAATAGATGATGGACTCTTCCCAAACAGTGCCCCGTTGCCGATCGTTCATATAATGACACTCGTCCAGAACGACGGCTTCTACCCCAGTTAGCGAGATGCCAACTTCTCCGATCGGAGTACCGTAGAGCATATTGCGAAAAATTTCAGTGGTCATGACTAGAACGGGTGCATCTCGGTTGATCGAGAGGTCTCCAGTTAATAGCCCCACCTGCTCAGCTCCAAAGAGGTCGCGAAAATCTCGGAGTTTTTGGTTGGAGAGCGCTTTGAGGGGTGTGGTGTAAAATACGCGCCGTCCCCGTTTGAGTGCTCGATAAATGGCATATTCGCCGATCAGTGTTTTACCTGAACCGGTGGGAGCGCAGACAACGACCGATCGTGAAGCCTCCAAAGCGTCGATCGCTTGCCGTTGGAAATCATCTAATTCAAACGGAAATAGCGTCTTGATATCGAGCCCTGATGCAGTGGGAGGCACAGTCACACCCCAAACTTCCGGTTGTAATGCAGTTGGATCGTGAAAAATTTCATTTAAAGAGACCACTGACGGTCAAAAGCTTGCACTCTTGATCTTAAACTGCGGACATGCCTTTTAACGTTTCTTCAACACAATCGCACTGCGGGCATCATTTACAGGTTGATAGATCAACGCCCTGAGGGCTGGATACTCGTTAGCATTGTAAACATCTTGTTTCAAAACTAAATTTCGTTGAACCATAATATATCGAGCATCGGGATCAGCTTGATAGTGACTGTTATATTCTCCCGCCGCATTAGAAAATTGAGTCGCTTCAGGCAAGCGGTTAATTTGATAGCCCTCGGGGATGGTTATCCGATAGTTCCATATCCAGGTCATGGCTTCTGCGATCAGGGGATAGCGACGCTGTCCTGGCGTAATGTAACCGCGTAGATGATGGGGATTTTCTAGATCAACGCCGATCGGCACACTGAAGCTAGTCCAATTTCTCAATGTAATGGCATAGGGACTGCTCCACTGAGTCTTCAAGATAGGCGATTGTGCGAGATTATCCAATTTCAGGGGAATAATGCGACCAAATCCTCCTTCTGGCGTTTGTGCAAGGATCTCGTTGGCAATTTTCTCTGCACTATCCGAAACAAAGAGACTCCGAATGGAGTGGTTGATTGTGCCAATAACAGTGATCTCGCCCGTTCCATCAACGGTGCCATCGTTGGCAATGGTGATGTTCTGAGTCAGCATGTAGCGATTTTCGGCTGCGTTGATGGGAGGCGTCTGGGCGATTGCCCCTTGTTTGGAGGCGATGACGACAAACTTATTGCGTAAAGAGACATCCAATTCTCCCAATGCCGCATATTGATCGGTCGGATTGGCAAATTTTTGATAAGCAGGAAGATAAATCATGGCATGATTGAACTGGTCAGTTGTGGGCAGTGGCAATGACGTAAAAAGACTGCCCCAATCGACCAGAACCGGGTAAGATTCAATCCCTTTGGCTGCTAACAAGGATTGCATCAACACGACATGATCTTTGCAGTCGCCATAGCCATTTTTGAGAACTTCAGTCGCCGAATGGGGGACATAACCTGCGGATTCGTTTAAATAAACTGCTACATAATCGATATTCTGAGCAACCCAGTTGTGGATTGCTTGGGCAGCCTCTAAGCCTTGCTGATTGCCCGCGATTTGATTCGCTAACGCTTTGATCTCAGGGGTAACTTGCACCTTGTCCTGCGATTGTTGCCAGTAAAGCTTACCGATTTCTTCCCAACTGTTCAGGTTGGAGAAGACAAATAAGGGTTGCACATCCCATTCGTCCACCATGCCTTTTTCAGCGGCTTGTCCGGGTTGGTGTTCAATTGTGGCTGTAATCACTCGCTGCTTTCCGTGGGTACGATCGGTGACGCGATAATCTCCCCGCTTTTGCCATTTCAGGGGAAGTCCTGCAGGTAAGATGAGCTGAACCGATTGCCGGACGGTTGCGTCTTTGAAAGCGGGACTGTCGATACTACTGAAGCCAATAACAGAAGGTTTTTTCTGAATCAATTTCCACTTCACAAAGGTTTGGCTGCCTAAACCCAACTGAGGAAAGACCACAGTCGTCGTCATACTGTTGGTAAAACCGGGGGCATCCTCCGCTTCTGGGCTGGAGCGAGTAAAAATATTCTCTTGAGAAACCAAAACTTTTTGCCCATCTGGCTGAATTACATAGGCTTCGACCAGTTCCAGCGATTGAGAATCGGGATAAAAGCTAAGTGCTGAACGCTGCCCCTCCTGTACGCCTTTTACACTGAGTAGGGTTTTTCGTTCTGACAAAGTTAAGGTGTAGGTGTAATCCGAATTGATCTGGTAAACGCTGGTGAGGTTGTCATACCGAATCGATTCAAGGGAGGTTGGAGTTGGCTCGGAGACGACTGACTGGGCGAGACTCCTTGTCAAAATCGGCAGGGCAAACCGGTGGAGCATTTGATGGGAGAACCGATCGCCTAATTTTGATGCTTTGGCAAAGGCGGGTCTCGATGCTCCACTTAGCAACGCTGTATAGGCCAGAATTAATAAAAGAAGCAGCCGAAATTGGGGCATCGCAACTTAAGAATGGACAATTTTACGCAAAATTTTCTACCACAAGCTTGTTAAGCATCCACATCTTCGCCCAGTTGCACGCACGAGCGGGTTGCATGTTTCAGGCAATTTCAGATTTTGATCCCGCTATGATCTTTTCTAGGAAAGCGATCCCCTCCTTGGGAAGTAGGAGATGGAAAGGGGGTGAGCTATAGTGGCAGAGGACATTTTCACCTGAAATCGTCTGCTCTAGTTTGAAGTTTGAAAAAAAAAACTGGAAAAAATCAGTGGTTGAAGATTGCTATTGCAGATCACAAGTGTGACCGATATTTTGCAAAACTTTTCAGTGAGGTCTTCAAAAATATTCATAATCTACTCAAAACATAACCTGGAAATGACCCAGCGTTTTGTGTAGATTTTGTAGGTCTGATTTCTAGCAAGATTTTCCACCATCCTGGCAATGCTTGCAAACCCTTATGTTGAGAGGCGCAATTTGTGAATATTATGTCAATGCTGGTGCGGCTGCAAGGCGCACTCGGTAGGGATGACCTGGCGGATCAAATCGTGCTATTGCCTGGTAAGGCGCACATGGGTTTATCAGGCAACTCTACCCCTTGTGATGCTGAACCGGAAATGGCGAACCCGGAAATTAATTTGCTGGTTGGGTTTAACAGTTCTCCTCAGAGCCTTGCCGCATTAGACGTGACGTTGTGGATTGCTTACCAGACCCGCATGGCAACTCGACAAGCCGTGAATGTTCAAGTGGTTTACGTTGTAGATACACCCCTTGTTTTACCTGATCTCAATTCTTGGGGTAATCAAACCTTATCAAAAGATTTTTCTGCCAAACGGCATCGGCGATCGTTGAAATCAGCCAACCTGGAGTCAATGGGTTCCCGTCGTTTAGGGACGAGTGCTGTAGTTGAAACACGGTTACCCCGGTTTTCCTCAGACCAAACAACTGCTGGCACACCCCCAATCGAACAATTTGAAGAAGCTGATCGCATCTTGTGGCAAGCGCGCCATTTAGCTGAAGAATGGCGCGGTTCGCTTAAAACTCATCTGCGCTTTGGGGGGGTTGCCGAAGAATTGCGAGCAGTGGCAGAAGTCGAATCCGCCAGTCTCCTGGTTTTAGGATGTTCTTCTGCTAATCATTCGCTGGTTAAGGCATTAGGGAATGATTTCCCCTGCCCAGTTTTAGGAATTCCTGTCTTTCTACCTGCGACTTAAGCCTTATCTCGCCTTCTGCTAGCGTTGGTTGACTATAATTTGCTTAAGATTTCAGACAGTAAAGAGCCAGGCACTTTGGAAAGCGCGGACGTTTGACCACTGATGCCGTAGAGATTGTAGAAGGTGCGAATCGTTTGGACGATGTAGCCCAGGGCAGTTTGGTAGAAGTCCGGTTTTCCTTGCCAGCCTTGAAGTGCCTGTACGTGATGCTGGAGGGCTTCTTCCAGATAAGTGGTGCGGATGCTGTCCTCCCACTCAATGTGTTTGTCGATGGCGAGTTGGTGCAGAGCTAACCCCAAATTATTGTGTGTGGCGAAGCGATCGAAGGATAGACTGAGGGACGAATTTTTGGTACTTATTTGCTGGACCGTTTCCAGGGCAGCTTTATAAGCCACGATCGCAGCTTGCAAACACTCTCCACATTCTTCGTAATGTAGAGTTGGCTGATTTGCCAAATGCCAGTAGGCAGTGCCGAGATTATTTTGGGTTGCGGCGTAAGCGGTAGGGTTAACCTCGGCAGTGCGGTAGATCAGTGCGACTCGATAAGCCCCGATCGCTAACCTGAGAAAGTCTTCGGAGGAGGCATCCAGCGCTCCTGCTAGTTCAGGAGTATTTTGCTCAAATTGCGCCAAATTCCAGTAGGCAGTCCCTAGGTTGTTCTGGATCATGGCGTAACTCAGCGGTTCCCGATCGGGATCGTAATGATGCAATGCCTGGTTATAAGCTGCGATCGCCTGACTCAGGTTGACGATTGGCTTTTCATGCTGTGCCAGGTTCCAATAGGCAGTGCCCAAATTGTTTTGAGTGGCAGCATAGCGCTGAGGTTCACTATTCGCGTCGCGATATCGTAAAGCTTCTTGATATGCTTGAATCGATCGCTGCAAGTGTTCACTGGAATCTCTGTACCTCGCCAGATCACCATAGGCTGATCCTAAATTGTTTTGGATCATAGCGTAGGAATGAGAACGAGTGTCAGGATTCGTCTTAGACAACGCAGTTTGATAAGCCTGAATCCCTTTTTCCAGATAGCGGAGTGCATTATCCCCACGATTTGGGCTATGAGACAACATCCAATACAGGTTGCCAATATCGTTCAAAATATCTGACCACAGTGAAGAAGACTCATCAAGCCAATCCAGTGCCTGCTCATACGAGCGGATACTAATCATCAAGTTTTGTTGAGAGGCATGACCCTGTTCAATGCGATCGCGATACAGGTTGCCTAAATTGCGATAAGCAGCTGCCAGTGCAGCAGGGGGTGCTTGTTTCAGGTGCAGTTGTTCAATATTTTCAAGTGCTTGGAGCGGCTGAAGACTGGTTTTATGTCCGTTGGTCGCATTCGTTGCGACGGGTCCTACCGCCCCATACCCATTGTTTGAAACGGGTTCCGTCTGGTTTTCTTGAGTAATGCTAGCTAAGACAAAATCTGCTAGATCAAGCGCTGATTGAGATTGAGTGAAGGCTGGTCGAGGCTTCTCTTTCTTAAGCGCGTGATCTGAAGTCTGGGTTGTGTCTGTGCTTTTTGCAGTAGCCGAACCTTTGGCAGCCACTGGAGCAGCCGTGTCTGGAGCTTTGAGGGGGCGAGTAGGGGGAACAGATGGACTGGGCTTGGCAGGAGCGCTGGGCGCTCCAAGCAGTTTAGCAGCTTGGTTCGGAGGCGTTGCTAAGGGGGCTGGAGAGGCTGACTCGGTTCGGCGAAGCTGCTGTTGGGGTTGGGGAACAGTAAACGCAGTCTTCAAGGACTTCTGCGGGCTCTGATCCTGTTTTTGGACTTCTAGCTTTTTCGTTTCTAACGTATGCAGATTGGTTGGTTGGACGGGAGGGGGTGGGACAACTGGTGGCGGTGGCGGGGCGATCGATTGCTGTGCCTGGCTTTCTGGCTCGTCCAGCTGGGACAAATCATGGGTCAAAATGTTCCATAAAGATTCTTTTTGGGCTGGGGTAAGCCTTCCTGGCTGTGATGCGATCGCAGCAGTGACGGGATCAGCCGTTTGTTTCTCTGAGGCGGGTTGGTTTGTGCACTCAGTATTCTGGACAGCAGAGGGGCGGTGCACAGGATGCTGACTGTTTGCTGGTGAGGGCAGCGATGACAGGAGTAGTACATCCGTCCCTGTTGCTGTTGTCAATATATCGGCAACGGCGATCGTCTCCGATAACACAGGGGGTTTTGCAGGTGCTGCGACTTTGGCGGGTACAGGCGACTGCTGAGCAAGAGGCGGTTGTGACGCCGCAGGTGCCTGAGTTGCAGCAGCTGTTGGCAAAGCCACAGCAGGTTCCATTGAGTTACCTTCCAGAGAACCACCCTTGGCTTCCGTCGGTACAGGGGTCGGCTCTCCTTCAAACTCAAACACTCCTGTATGCCAGCGCCAGAACTCCGGCGCAGATTGTTGAATGACTCGGCTCCAAGGGCGAGGAATCCAGAGCAACAAGCTGGATTCCAGCGTCGGCAACATCTGCTCAATTCTTTGTAGGTTGCTTAAAAACAACCGCTGTACGGTTGGCGGTTGCCGAGTCAAACGCTCAACTCCCAAAAGTTGAAATCCGGGTGCTTGTAGAAGATGACTCCCTTGAGGCGGCGGATTTTGCTCTAGCCAGAAAGCAACTTGATCCATCGGATCAGGGTTTTCCAGGCTGAGGTTCAGACTCACCAAGCGAGGATACGGTAATTCTTCGGTTCGCTGGGCTGCAACAATCTGGGCAGGGTATGCCAATTCTGCGTGTAGCTTCGTTGCCAACTGATTTCGTAGCGATAGGTCATCGCACACTGCGACAAAAATCTGTCGTCGCAGATTTAGCTCTAGTGCTGCCCTTAACCGCTGGTAGATTTGCTGGTTTAAGCCTGAGTTGTGGTGAGAAGCAGTGTCTGTCACGGTGATGCTAAAAATAAAAACGCCGCCCGTTTGCCACATTCCTTAAAAGTTTTGCGGCATTGGAGCAACCGAATTGTCCGGTGTATATAAACCTTTTCACGTTGTTTCAGATAGGTCAGGAAACCCGGATGCACCCAAGCCACTTGACTGAGAGCCATGAAAATATAAGTCATGCCTAAACCACTCTGAGTCATGGGTCTAAACGCTTACATGGATACAGAATGGTTTCATTTTTGCAGAACATTCTGTCATCCCTTCAATTGTCGGGCAAAAATCTTGTCAAAGTCAGGGTCAGACAAAAATCTTGTAGAGGGCTTAATGTTTTGAGAGGTTCCAAATGCTCAATTTTTTTTTGCAAAACGCCTGTGAAAAATATAGAACATTCGTAAGGGGAAAAAATGCCAGCTTCAGTGTTGCGCTGAAGGTTGGAGTGAAGCCCCCACTGGAAAGTAATCTTCACCCCGATTTCACCGCACAAGGGTTTCCTGATTGCAGCGCTGCAATATGACAAAAGTATTGTTAATTTTTTTAAAGGACTAACGGGAATCTTCAAAAATGTTAACAATTTGTTCGCAAGGGATTTTTCAGGGAGATAGGGTTCCGCCAGGAAAACTTTGGTAGAGCGAAGACTTAAAAATTTAATTTAGTCAAAATCCTGGGAATTCGATTCCTCGTCAACTAATCTTTGACGAACGACTCGCTTTGGCAAGAGGGATCACGACGGGTTGTATCTTTGCTAGCTGAAAGCACCTATTTTTGATGAAAAACCTCGATCACAGTATGTACATTGCCTCGTGGCGTAAAATCACCTTTGATGGTGACTTCTAACGGCTCACAGGCGGTGACGAAATCATCCAAAATTTGGTTCACAGACTCTTCGTGAGAGATGTAGCGATCTCGATAGCTATTGATGTAGAGCTTAAGCGCCTTCAACTCGACGACTTTTTGGTCAGGCACATAACTGACGTCAATAGTGGCAAAGTCTGGATATCCTGAGAACGGACATTTACAGGTAAATTCCGGCAGGCTGATATGAATGGTGTAACGTCGTCCAATTCGAGGGTTGGGAAACGTGATGAGATGCCCTTCAGTGATCAGGCGTTCACCGTATTTTGTGGGGGTCTCTGATTCGGAAATGCCAAATTCGGAAGGTGGACTGGGTTGGGTAGAAGACTGACTCATAAGATGCTCCATCGATTTTTGGATTCTTCGCAAACTTTTTGGCGAATTTTGTTTAGATTCCTCGAACTTCGACTATTCTGGGGCTTAGTTTTGTCAATTTGGGAATTCCCAGGTCTGTAAATTGAACTATGACATCCAAACTGAATAACAATTCACCGATGCGGGGTGGTTCATCCACAAATCGACCAACCGGAGCACCATCAGGAGGCTACTCTGCCTCCGTACCGATTTCACTCTATCGGCAAGTCGCAGCAGAGCTTCAAGCAACTCAGGCATTGCTTGATTCGCTCAAGGTAGAAAACCAACAGCTGGCTCAACAAAATCAACAGTTGCGATCGGCAGTTGAGAAAGTTGTACAGTCAGCTTTGAGTCTACATCAGGTTGCTCAATCCTTCCAGTTAACTCCGCCAGAGCCCTTGCCAGAGGCAGCTCAGCCCGATCTGCTGCCTGAACCCACGGATACGACGCGGCGATCGGCTGGATCTGCTGCAAAAGACCAGGTCGCCCCCTTTACTTTTGACCCCATGCGTCCCGCACCAATCGCGGATGAGTTATTGACTGGGCAAGAAAGTCGTCCACGTCGCCCACCTAAGCCAGAAAGATCGTCTGATTTGGCAGGCTGGAAATTGACCTTAGTGGTGATGTTAATTATCGTTACCTTTTTTGGCTTGGGTTTTGCGATCGTTAGCCCTTTGCTACGAAATCGTTAATCTTTGCTACGAAATCGTTAAAATCGTTAAATATTAAAGATTGATCCGCAAATTGTTGAGCGGACTGCTTTTTCTTGAATAAGCCATCTCCATGCAGTTCAGGCTTGCGACCCAAACGAGGTAACGTTTTAGTAGAATGCAGGCATAGATGATGAAACGTATTAAAAGCTACAAAAACTTCCTCATTGACGATGATAGATAGTGTCATGCTATTTGACAGTGTGCAGCACTAATAAGGAGCCAGAGGGTTGAAAAAAGTTGAAGCCATTATTCGACCATTCAAATTAGATGAAGTCAAAATTGCGTTAGTCAATGCTGGCGTAGTTGGGATGACGGTATCTGAAGTCCGAGGATTTGGTCGTCAAAAAGGTCAGACCGAGCGTTATCGCGGTTCTGAATATACAGTCGAGTTTCTTCAGAAGCTCAAAGTCGAAATTGTGGTAGAAGATGAGCAGGTAGACATGGTGGTTGATAAAATCATCGTGGCAGCCCGCACAGGTGAAATTGGAGATGGCAAGATATTCATTTCTCCTGTAGAGCAAATTGTCCGCATTCGGACAGGAGAAAAGAATTTAGAGGCAATCTAATCTATTTTCTAGTGGTCGTGAAAAAGATTGCTACGCGGGTGGCAATCTTATGAAGTTTCATCTCTAAGTGAAGCCGGGAGCATTTCTACACAATAGAGATGCTCCCCATTCTTTATTGATAGATGAAGGTGACACTGACTTCTTTTATCGCATTGGAATTGATAATTGGAGAGGGTTCGATGACCGTCAGGAGCGATTCACTGAAACCAGTTGCAGATTGAGGAAAACTACAAAATCCTCGACGGTGACTAGGGTGTGAAAATCCAGTCGATCGCTAATATCCACATGAAAGCGCTGAGAAAAGTCTTCACACAATTCCAGTTGCCAATTGAACCAGCAAACAAGTGTCAGGTGGAGATCTTGATCTAAGCGATCGCTGGGTAATACTTTGGCAAATGAAATCCCGGAATAGGTTGTGAGCTGAGTATAGACAAACAGCGCTATATCTTCGGAAATGTTGCGTGTTTGCCAAAAAGTTTCAAACCAGGCATTCGGTGGTAATGCTTGACGGTGTGCCAGTGCACGATTGATTTTGCGCCTTAGTTCCTGATCTGGACTCAGATCAGGATATGACCTAAAGCTAAGCAAGATATTTTTGAGCCTTCGCCACATATGCCTTAAGCCACCAGCCTTGTCCTAACTGGGTGATTGTCTGAGTATTCCCATTCAGAACACATTCTCTCAGGGATTCGCACTGCTCTGGTGCAATCCTGCTTAGTTGACTGGCATTTTGAGCGCAGTGAAGTATCTCAGACTTCTAGGAGCGTCGAGAGACTTCACTGCCCTATCGTTCTAATTTGCTTGACTAACCACGCTGTTTTTTTAAGCTGTCATCCCTTTCAGCTTAAAAAAAGATTGAGGTAGTGATGTTGATATAACAAATTTGATTTGACTCTAAGGCCTCGTTTATTTGTTTTTGCCTACGATGCGTAAACGTCGGGTGATGATGGTCATGCCATCGCCCCGCACCAAAACGGCTGAAATCCAGCGACTATCTGCAATCGAGGGAGCGCGACCCACTTTGAAAATACCGCCTGCCGTCAAGAGTTCTAAATTGACCGGAGCTGGTTTGTTATAGCCATCGACTCTCACAGGTTCTTCGATCGCGGCACCTAAGAGAAGATCATTTCCCAACGGCTCTTGTACGACTGCATCCAGGGAATATTCTTGTCCCGGTCGCACTTGCTCTGGCAAGGTTAACTTAACGGTGGGCGGCTTTGCGCCAGAAGTCATTTGGACTTGTTCTGACAAAATATCTTGCCGAGTAATTTTTTGTCCTTCAAAGTGTTGGCGAGATTTGAGCATGGCACTGAAGTTGATTTCTCTGCCATCAACGGTCTGCACGCCAGTAATATAAGTCACCGTATCGGCAATCAGCCCTTTACCATCCGATTTCCAGTCAGTCAGTTCTGTACGATATTTAAGATTGGGATAGCGCTGCCAAAGACTAGAAAGAGACTGTTGCAATGTCTGCCGAGTCAGACCATCGGAATGAGTAAAATTTTGGCTGTAAAATTTTAGAACCGATTGAATGTTTTTATGATTGGCAGCGGCGTCAATTTGTGCGATCTCATCTTTCAGTTGGGATGGGGCGGTGTTTGGACTGGCTGCCTGAGTCTGCTTAGGTGAGAGCCCTCCCCAATAAATCAAAAATCCTAAAGTCAAAGAAAAAAGAATTGCGTGGCGACTCCGCCGCAACTTTGTTTGAATAGGGGCAAGTGAGCGGGCACTCCGCAGTAAAATCAAGGGGTTACGCATCATCAATAGCTCTAAATAGCGGTCAGTATAGAGGTGGAATGGGAGGAATTTTGAAGGCTCGGCTTAAATGGCTTCGGCTAACGCTTCGGCTGAAACGATGCAATCTCCTGTCTATTTTTAGCCGATTTTATCGAGAATTGGGCGATCGTCCGGTATTGAGAGCAACCTGATGAAATCTACCCATAGTTCGTCTCAGTCTAGCTTAGTCCGGTTACTGGTGGCTGCCAGTGGTACAGGGGGGCATGTTTTTCCGGCGATCGCGGTGGCGGAACAATTACCCGACTACCAGATTGAGTGGTTAGGTGTTCCCGATCGGCTAGAAACTAAGTTAGTACCTGCTCACTATCCACTACACACGATTCCACTAGCGGGGTTTCAGCAACGGTTTGGGTTGGGAACTATTCGAATTTTGTGGCAGCAGATCGGTGCGATTTGGAAAGTCCGGCAGTTGTTAAAAGCAGGAAAGTTTGACGGGGTTCTGACGACGGGGGGATATATTGCGGCTCCAGCCATTTTGGCAGCACGATCGCTGGGACTCCCTGTTGTTTTGCATGAATCCAATGCCATTCCGGGTAAGGTCACCCGCTGGTTTAGCCCCTGGTGTAGCGCAACTGCGATCGGGTTTGCTGAAACGGCTCGTTATCTACCTCGCGTTAAAACAGTGCATGTGGGCACGCCAGTGCGTCACACTTTTCAAAACCTAGACAAAGCGTCACCACTTGAACTGCCCATTCCTGATGGAGTGCCGCTCATTGTGGTGGTGGGAGGTAGCCAGGGGGCTGTTGCAGTCAATCGATTGGTACGCCAAGCTGTCCCAGCCTGGCTAGAGGCGGGTGCTTGGGTGGTTCATCTGACGGGCGAGAATGATCCCGATGCCAAAAGTTTGATGCACCCGCATTATTTGGTTTTGTCGTTTTATGACGATATGGCGGCATTGTTGAATCGAGCCAATCTTGCCATTAGCCGAGCTGGGTCTGGTTCCTTAACCGAATTGGCGGCAACCCATACCCCGGCTATTTTGATTCCCTATCCCTATGCTGCTGAAGATCACCAAACCTATAATGCAGCGGTGTTTGAAACGGCAGGAGCCGCGATCGTTTGCCAACAAGTAGATTTAACCCCAGAGTGGTTAACGACGGAAGTTTTGCAGTTACTACGATCGTATCATCAGGCGATCGCAGCCCCAACAGGAGTAGATGCGGACGAATCCTCAAACACCTTACAGACGATGGCGCAGCAAGCTGCGACGCTGGCAATGACCGATAGTGCTGAACGTCTAGCAAAGCTGATTCGCCAATTGCTGCAATAAAACAAGCTTTTTGAATGACAACAGGTATGGATGTTTTGGGCAGCATCAACCCTGTTTTGGTAATTCTGATTCAACGGAGAGGGAGGGATTCGAACCCTCGGAATCTTTCGATTCACTCGATTTCAAGTCGAGCGCATTCGACCACTCTGCCACCTCTCCATCCCATGCTGGGTTCAGACTTTTTCTATTTTATAGCAGTCCTCACCCAATCGCAGTCTCTAAATTCCCGTTGGAACGATGGGAACTGGATAAATGAGGGAGTGGAAAAACATCCCTCGAGAAACTCCAGAAAATTGGCGATCGCAACCAGAAATCCACGCAATCATAACAACGCTGAGTGAATTAAAGTGTATTGCTCCCAGATGGTTCAGAAAAATCCGGATAAAGAAGCAGTGAATTTGATGAAAAATTTGTGATATGGGATACAACCCCTTCTTTTGGTCTCAGTGATTGTTCTATCGGCTTTTCACCGTTCTTGTAGCAGATTGCTTGATAAGCGAACCCTAATTTTTGTGTAAAGACCCTGAGGTGTTCTATATATCCTTATGCTTAACAGCCCCATAATCGGATCATGAGCTAAGGAACCTTGTGATGCCAGTCGATTATACCGGAAATACCCTGAGTACTGCTCGCGCACTCAGTATAAACACAAGTACACAATCTTACATAGAAAGCGTTGGATTTACTGATACAAATGATTATTATCGTATTCAGCTCAGCGGTCGTAGTAGTCTGAGTCTGGCAATTACAGGACTGAGAGCGAATGCGGATGTCCAGTTGCTCAATAGCCAGGGCAACCTGATTCAAGATTCTTCTAACTCTGGTAGCTTGGCAGAAACCATTAATCAGGTGCTGGATGCCGGAACCTACTACATACGGGTCTTTTCGGTCGATAACAGCGACACCAACTATCAGTTAAGTGTCGCTGCGAGTGCCAATCCAACCGATTTGGTAGGCAACACCCTGGCTAGCGCATTGAATATTGGGTCGTTGAATGGTAGCGGTCGCTATCGTGATTCTGTCGGTGGCACGGATAGCAATGATTACTATCGGGTCAGTCTCAACTATGCCGGGAGTATTGCCCTGTCCTTGAATAGTTTGGTTGGCAACGCAGATCTCCAGCTTCTCAATGGGACAGGAGATGTGTTACAGACTTCGGCAAATAGTGGCGGGACGCTGGACTGGATCAATCGTACGTTGACTCCCGGCATGTATTACATTCGGGTGAGTGCAGCGGCGGGCACCGTTGCTAACTATTCCCTGAGTACTGCTATCCACGCAACTCCTGTTCTGGACTTAAATGGTGCCAATGTTAATGGGACTAGCTTCAGCGCCAGTTTTAAGGAGGGGTTTGGTGCTGTCTCGATCGTGGATAGTCAACAGCTAACCCTATCAGATGTGGATAGTACCCATCTCACGATGGCGATCGTCAAGATTACCAATCTTCAAGATGGTGCAGCTGAAAGCTTGGCAGCCGATACGAGTGGCACCAATATCCAGACTAGCTATAACGCTGTTACCGGAGAATTGAGGTTGGGCGGCACGGATACTGTCACAAACTACCAGAAAGTCTTGCGAAGCATTGTTTATAACAACACTTCCCAACAGCCGAAGCTGGCGACTCGCGACATCACCTTCACCGTGACGGATGGGACAACATTTAGCACGATCGCAACCTCATCGATTGCCATTACTCCGACCAATGGAGCACCCAACATCAGTTTCATCCCAAACCAAGTAATCAACGAAGATACTTCCACGGGGGCGATCGCGTTTACAATTGATGACTTGGACACGCCGATTGCGCTGCTGAATTTGACAGCGACTTCTTCTAACCTCAATCTGATCTCGAACAACAATATCGTTTTGGGCGGCAGTGCAACCAACCGTACGCTGATTTTGACTCCTAATCCCAACCAGTACGGCATTGCAACGATTACCGTTACGGTGAATGATGGCTCTGCAACCACGATTCAAGTCTTCAATCTCACGGTTAACCCAATCAATGACGCCCCGATCGCCTTTGACAACAACTACAATACGGCAGAAGATGTCCCACTCAATGTCACTCTATCGGGCATTCTCAGTAACGACATCGATGTTGACGGCAATCTCCTGACTGCCATTTTGGTTTCTAATCCTAGCCATGGCACTTTGACTCTCAACAGTAATGGCACTTTCCTCTACACACCCAGTGCCAATTTCTATGGTACGGATACCTTCACCTACCGCGCGTTTGATGGATCTGTCAGTTCCAATGTGGCGATTGTTACCCTCACAGTGAATCCAGTCAACGATGCGCCTGTAGCCCTGAGCGACACCTACAGCACCGATGAAGACACGCCTCTGACGATTCCAGTCAGTGGAGTGTTGAGCAACGACATCGATGTGGATGGCAACCCGCTGACGGCAAACCTTGTCAATGGACCCTCCAACGGCAGCTTGACCCTCAACAGCAACGGCTCCTTCGTCTATACGCCCAGCGCTAACTTCAACGGCACCGATACCTTCACCTATCGAGCCTTCGATGGCACGGTTTACTCTAACCCGGTAACAGTGGCGATTACGGTGAATCCAGTCAACGATGCGCCTGTAGCCCTGAGCGACACCTACAGCACCGATGAAGACACGCCTCTGACGATTCCAGTCAGTGGAGTGTTGAGCAACGACATCGATGTGGATGGCAACCCGCTGA
>JAHHIA010000007.1 GCA_019359045.1 Scytolyngbya sp. HA4215-MV1 | reverse complement strand
CAACGGCAGCTTGACCCTCAACAGCAACGGCTCCTTCGTCTATACGCCCAGCGCTAACTTCAACGGCACCGATACCTTCACCTATCGAGCCTTCGATGGCACGGTTTACTCTAACCCGGTAACAGTGACGATTACCGTCAACCCCATCAATGACCCACCTGTAGCCTTGAGTGATAGTTACAGCCTGAATGAAGACACTATCCTGACGATTCCGGCAGCAGGTGTGTTGAGTAATGACACGGACGTGGAGGGCAGCGCCCTATCTGCGGCTCTGGTGAATGGACCTGCCAATGGTCGCTTGACCTTTAATAGTAATGGTTCCTTCGTCTACACGCCCAATGCTAACTTCAACGGCACCGATACCTTCACCTATCGAGCCTTTGATGGGACTGCTTACTCTGCTCCCACCACGGTCATCCTGACTGTTAATCCGGTGGATGATCTGTTCATTGCTGTGAATGATACTTATTCGGTCAATGAAGATAATGTTTTAACGCTCACGGGGCTGGGAGTTCTCGCCAACGATATCAACCTCGATAATGATCCGCTGACTGCAATACTGGTCAGCAATCCGACCTCTGGCACCTTAGTCTGGAATAGCAACGGCACGTTTACCTATACGCCTAATGCCAACTTCAACGGCACCGATAGCTTCACCTATCGGGTTTACGATGGCACTGCCAACTCTAACCTGGCGACGGTCACCCTCATTGTCAATCCGGTGAATGATGCGCCTGTTTTGGATAATAGTGGTTCTCCAACCTTCTCAACGATTCGCCAAAATCAGTTCAACACGGGTGGAAATACGGTTCGCAGCCTTGTGAATGGGATTATTTCCGATATTGATATCCAGACTCAGGTGGAAGTCGTTCAGGGGATTGCCATCATCGGAGCGGATACCAGTAATGGAGTCTGGCAATATTCCACCAATGGTGGACAGTCTTGGACGAATTTTGGGACAGTTTCTGTTGCTTCAGCCATTGTTCTGACAACGGCACTAGCTAATACCATCCGTTTTGTACCTGCGAATAATTTCGTGGGTACGGCGACTATTACTTTTCGAGCCTGGGATGCAACGAATGGCAGCCCGAATGGTGCATTTGGGGTAGACACCACCCTCAATGGTGGCACAACTGCCTTCAGTACCGCGATTGAGACTGCAACAATTACCGTCCGGCGGGCAGGTTAAGAGAAATGCTCAAGTCTTTTGAGCAAAAGAGTACTTGTTCAGAGACTTGAGCCAAGGTTTGATCTAGCCAGACGAGTGAAGCCTGAGTAATCGTTTTACCTTGCAAAGTGACGATCGCAAAGTTGCGAAGGCAATTGTGCTCAGTTTTGAGAATCCGGGGCACGCTGGCAGCATTGAGATACACGGTGCTGTTGTGGACTTGCAAAGGGGTGCGCAGTCTGGCTTGGGTATGCCGCAGTTGGTGATGCATGTGCCCAAAAGCGACCAGAGGAACGACTTTTCCGGCTGCCCGCGTTTCGGCGATCGCATCTGCCAAATCAGGATCGCCAAAGTCTCCACCCAATGGGTTCCAATCGCGTCCACAGGGATCTTCTGGACGATCGCCCAATCCTGCTGGACCGCAATGTCCCAAAAAAATGAGGCGATCGCACGCCGCATCCTCAACAGCAGCGAGAATCCGGGCGGTCGATTGCTCAAAATTACGAACTCCAAATCGTTGCCGATAGAACTCCTGATTGCGCCAAGTGGCACCGCCCCAACTAAAGGGACGACCGCCCACCACGGTTAGATTAAATTCTGGAAAATCTAACTTGCCATAACCGACATGGCTGCTTCCTAGGATATCCAACTGATCCTGTACCCAATCTTCGGTTTGACGATCGTAAGGGCACTGTTTAATTCCCCAATCGGTTGCGCTATACCAGGCGTCATGATTGCCGAAGACGATCGCTTTGGGCAGGTCAAGCGATGCAATCGATCGAACTAGCGCCACTGCTTCATTGCCAAAATCTCCGACCAGCAACACTAGATCCACCCCTAGATGCTTGAGCGCAACTTCATCCTCGCTGTCCCAAAGCCCGTGCACATCTCCGATCACGGCAATCTTAATACTGGCTGCTGAATTCTGCTCACTCACAATGCTTTGCTTCCTTACGATCCTTCTTCAGGATAATCATGGAGTCTCGGTTTTGAGAACGATGCGAAGGACGGAGGGTGGGGGAAGTGTTTTGCGATCGCACGACATTTGTCGGATTTATAGTCATTTCTCATACAAAACGATTGCAGACTTTTGGTAAATAAAACTATAATTAAGAGGCTTCAATTTTTATTCCAGTCTGCCGTGTTTACTCAACTTGCTTCCCCGTCCCTCTCTCGATCCACACTGTCTTTACCCAAAGATTTGTTTGCAGCGATCGCTCAACTGAAGCGTGAACTCAACGCTGTTATCCTGGCACATTATTATCAGGAGCCTGACATTCAGGATATTGCTGACTATATCGGCGATTCACTGGGGCTTTCGCAACAGGCAGCCAGCACCCAAGCAGAGGTCATCGTTTTTGCTGGAGTTCATTTCATGGCAGAAACTGCCAAAATTCTCAATCCTGATAAGTTGGTCTTATTGCCAGATTTGGAGGCAGGTTGTTCGCTAGCAGATAGTTGTCCTCCGGCTGAGTTTGCCAAATTTAAGGCGGCATACCCCGATCATTTGGTAATTTCTTATATAAATTGCACGGCTGAAATTAAAGCTATGAGTGACATTATCTGCACCAGCTCCAATGCAGTGCAGCTAGTCCGCCAGGTGCCGGAGAATCAGCCTATTATTTTTGCCCCCGATCGCAACCTGGGGCGGTATGTGATACAGCAAACCGGACGTGAGATGGTACTGTGGCAGGGCAGCTGTATGGTGCACGAAACTTTTTCGGAAAAGAAAATGGTGCAATTGCAGATTCAGCATCCTGATGCAGAAGCGATCGCTCACCCTGAATGCGAGCCAGCCATTTTGCGCCACGCCAGTTATATCGGATCAACCACAGCTTTGCTGAACTACATCCAGCAGAGCCAAAAAACAGCTTTTATTGTGGCAACCGAACCGGGCATTATTCACCAAATGCAGAAAGTCGCTCCTCACAAGCACTTCATTCCAGCCCCGCCGTTAAACAACTGTGCCTGCAATGAATGTCCCCATATGCGTCTCAATACTTTAGAAAAGCTCTATCTGGCAATGAAAAATCGCACTCCCGAAATTACGTTGCCCGAAGGGATTCAAGCTGCTGCACTGCGCCCCATTCAACGCATGTTGGCAATGAGTGCACTTCTTCAATAATCCAGAGGCAGCTCGTGCATGCAGGTTGTAATTAGCCCTTCTGCACCATGTACTGGTAGAATGCGGGCTCCCAGTTTCTGAGCAACGGTTTCTACAGTCATGTCGTCTAGAAAGCGCACATCATCATGCTTCAACATCAAGGATGGCAGTAAGATGCCATCTCCTAGCGCTCGGTTGTGCAAGGTCGCCAGCAAATCATGCCCGGTCAGCAAGCCAGTCACCGTTATGGTTTGTCCCCAGTATTGGCTGGCGATCGCGACCATCTCCACTTCTAGCCCCTGTACCTGGTTTAGGCGCTGCACAATCGGTTGAAAAGCTTGCTCCACCGAATTGCCCACCACCCAAATGAACTTGCGTTTTGGGGAAATTTGCCGGGGCAACTGTTGTGCTGCTGTCTGAAACTGTTTCAAAAATTGGCGAATTGACCCCACACCATTGCCAATTTGAGGATAGTCTTCATAGTGGGACTCTGGAGGCAATGCCTGTCCGGCAATCAGAAACCACTCATCAGCTAACCAGGCAACAGTAGAACCAAACTGCTGCTGAAATTTGGTTTGTAGCGCTTGTACTTGCGCAATAACTGTTTGTGCCTTGTCGGGACTAACGGGGATCAGTTCATCTTCGCTGGGGCGGAAGCGAGTGAGTCCCACTGGCACAACTGCGACTGAAGCAACCGCCGGAATTTCACCTGTGTGGAATTGCGCTAAATCTAAGAGGGTTTTAGTCAGATATTCACCATCATTGATGCCTGGACAAACCACTACCTGCGCGTGAATTTGCAGTCGATGGGTTTGAAACCACTGGAGTTGCTGCAAAATTTGTCCTGCACGTGGATTTTTTAACAAGCGGCTGCGAATTTCTGGGTCAGTTGCATGAACTGAGACAAAGAGTGGCGACAAGCGCATTTGCTGAATCCGTTGCCATTCTCGTTCTGACACATTTGTGAGAGTCAAGTAGCTGCCATAGAGAAAGCTGAGGCGATAGTCGTCATCTTTGAGGTAGAGGGTTTGCCGCATCCCAGGGGGTTGCTGATCAATGAAACAAAAGGGACAGCGGTTATTGCACTGAATTAACCCATCAAATAATGCAGTTTCAAACTCTAGCCCTAGATCTTCGTCATAGTCTTTCTCAATCTCAACTTGGTGGGGTTTGCCAGTTGTGTCCAGAACTTCTATCTCTAAAAACTCATCTGCACATAGAAACTGATAATCAATCAGGTCACGAGGTTTTTGCCCATTGATGGAGACGAGCTGATCTCCCTTTTCGAACCCAATTTCTGCCGCGATCGAGTCAGGCAGAACATGGGTGATTAAAGCGGGGTGAATCGTCGCGTTACTCATAGGAAGGGGGAGATCAGATTTCAGATCTACTGATCGCTGATTCTACCGCAGGATCCCGATGGCAAGCGAGGTTAAAAGGACAGCTCCAAACGCCAGGCGATACCAGACAAATACCCAGGTACTTTGGCGTTGCAAGAATCGCAGCAACCAGGAGATCGAAAGATAAGAAAAAATAAAGGCTGAAACAATCCCCACCAGTAGTGCAGGCAGCAGCTCAGGGTGGTGTCTAACTTCGATGGATTGGTAAAGAGTGGCGATCGCTAACACGGGCAACCCCAATAAAAAGGAAAAGCGAGCAGCCGTCTGACGCTCCAAGCCAAGAAACAGGGCTGTGGTTAAAGTCGATCCCGAACGAGACGCGCCTGGAATCAGTGCCAGCATTTGTCCCAAACCGACAAGAATGCCGTCTTGGATTTCCAACTGATCAAAGCCACGTTTGCGCCGACCTATCTTTTCAGCCAGTCCAAGCAGGGAAGACATGACGATCGACATGATGGCAATGGTCAGTGCTCCCTCAAGCGCTGCCTGGGCCGTTTCTGGCAATAATTTTTTGTAAAGCAGCCCTCCAATCAAAGCGGGTAACGTCCCGATCGCGATCCCAACAAATAGCTTCCATTCCTCTCGATCCCAGGTCTGCCTCTGAAAAGCCTGCCAACTTCCAGAAAAAATTTGACGTAGATCTGACCAAAAATAGATTAGGACCGCAATCACGCTACCAAATTGAATGGCATCGACGAAGTATTTTTCCCCCAAAAGCTGCCAATTAAGGACTTTGGTAAAAACTAACAGGTGCGCCGTGCTACTAATCGGCAAAAACTCTGTGATCCCCTGAACAATCCCTAAAACAAACGCTTCAAATATACTGTTAAGTAGGTTGACTGGTGTTGGTGAAGAGTCTGCTATCGCGATTGTGACCAACTGCCCCCCGCATTGGGAACTGTCCCCAAAGCAACTCATTCCCAGCCACGCTACAGCGCTTGTAAGTTTGCCCACACATTCACTCCCAAAAACACTCTCACAACCCTAATCTAAAAACATCAGAACCGCTACGGCGATTGCAGCGATCAATAAAGTGCTCCCAATCGTAGCTAGCCAGTTTTTAATATTTCTTAACATAAAAGTTGTGATGAAAAGTCCTGTGTGTTTTTCTTAAACTGCCAGAATCTTCAGAAAGGCTGATGGAATATATTCAAAAAGCTCATATGCTATCTTAATAAAAGTTAAAGATCATCCTGGTAAACACTATTTTGATTTCTTTTACCCCCCAGCCTGCGACTGAATCTCCCATTCAAGAGAAGCCAGTTTTTTCTCCTCACGTATCTTGGAATGCGACTTTTAGTCAGTTGTGGGTTGCCCTTGCAGCCTCTGTATTTCTAGTCTCGGTGCCTGTTTTCGTGCAAGCGCCTTTGGTTCGAACTCTCCCCTGGCTAGGTTTAGCATCCACAGCAATTGGCGTTTTTCTCAGTTTCCAGCTGATGTCTCGCCCTAAGACTCGTTTTTGGGGAGACCTGTTGCTAGGTTTTAGCTGGAGTTGGTTGGCAGGCTCGATCTATTGGGGCTGGTTTCGCTGGGAGCCTTTTTTGCATTTGCCGATTGAGGCGATTGGGGTTCCCTTTGCACTGTGGTGCTTAGTCCGCCAGTGGGGGAAAGTAGGGAGCTATTTTTATTTAGGTTCTTTATTGGGGACTGCGATTACAGATTTATATTTTTACCTGACGAACCTCATTCCCTATTGGAGAAGGTTAATGCAGGTGGAGCCAGACGGGGTTGCTTCCGTTCTTCGAGGTGCACTCGCCCAGATCAGCGATGCTTGGGGTATTTGTTGTGCAGCTACATTGGTGATAATTCTTGTTATTATCAGTATCTTCCCGTTAGGTTCTAGGCAGATACCTGGGTGGACATTCAGTGGGGCGGTCTTAGGTACAATCTTGGTAGATGGGCTGTTCTGGTTGGTTGCTTCTTTCGCCTAATTGGCTGTTCTTCTTCCCTGGCTAGCTACCGCTTTGGTCTGGCTTGCTGTCCTTTTGCCGAAAATCGCTGATCTGTCAATTTTTATCAGCCGACCTATAATGTCTAGGGCTTGGCTAGTCGGTTAGCTTTTAAGCTTGCGGCTCTCTGTGTTGAGCCACGTACATTGACATCTATTCGTCACTGACATCTATCCGTAAATGTGTCAGGATGCATCTAGGGAAAAGATAACCTTATCTATTAGCCCGTGGTGACCTTGCAACCCTCTCCCCATCTCTTATTGAGGACTGAATCGAGTACCCGTTGTCTCTCTCTCGTTGGTGGCAACTGTTGGACGATTGGTCGGAGTGAAGATAATAACTTCGTTCTAAACGATCGTTGGATTTCGCGCAACCATGCAATGCTGCAATGCATGGAAACCGGGGAATTCTATCTCATCGATCTGGGTAGCCGTAATGGTTCTTTCGTGAATGGTCGCCGGGTCAGTATCCCGGTCACGCTTCATAATGGCGATCGTCTCACTTTTGGACAAACCGAACTAGAATTTTACTGTCCTTCGCTGATTCATGCCACCGATTCAGGTCTCAGCATGGACTCAAAAGAATTTACTGCGACTGCAACTCTCCATGTGCGGCGGTTGATTTCTGTCCTGGTGGTTGATATCCGAGACTTCACCGTTTTGACCCGACAAGTAGACGAGAAGTTGCTCTCCGAGGTGATTGGTACCTGGTTTCGTCATGCTGGCAATATTATCCGCGAGTACGGCAGCTGGGTAGACAAGTACATTGGTGACGCTGTCATGGCGGTCTGGATTCACGGCACTCAGGGCGTGACCCAGGATGAAATGTTACGAATTTTTCGCGCGCTCAGTTCTTTGCATAAAATGACTGCCGATCTCCATAACCAATATCCCTTACCTTTTCCACTGAGGATTGGGGCGGGAGTGAACACTGGGTTTGCCATGGTAGGCAATACAGGGAGTGGCGATCGTCCTGATTACACAGCCCTAGGTGATACGGTCAATGCTGCTTTTCGGTTAGAAAGCTCTACCAAACAAATTGGGCTAGATATTTCTCTGGGGGAATCGACCTATCAGTATCTCGCCGAGCTAGAAACCCAACCTACTTTGTTTAAGCAATATTCAGTCAAGCTCAAAGGATACGATAACCCTACGCTGACTCATGCTTGCTCCTTCGATGCGCTCGATACTTTTTTACAAACCAGTAGCAAAAGCTAAATTCAACCTAGGGCAACGCAGAAATTAACCAGGATTTTACTGGCGTTATTGCCCGATTGGATGGATTGCGACCAAAAAATGAGATGCTTTTATCAGATCGCGCAGCAGAGGTGATAGTCTCTAATAGATGCTGTGTATAGATTCCGTCCGCCAGCACGGGAGGTATAAGTTGATGAAACGCTTTGTTCGAGTAATAGCAATCTTGGGTTTACTAATGGGTTTTCTGGGAGGGTTAGGGAGTTCTCAGGAGGCACTTGCCGCCAATTTGAATTTTTCCAACCTGTATTCATCGCCAATTTTGGCTGCGGAAGCACCCATTCGGAATGCGATGGATGACAAACTGGGTACCGAATTTGGTAAGAAAATTGACTTGAATAACACCAATGTTCGTTCGTTCTTACAATATCCAGGTCTGTACCCCACCCTGGCAAAAGTAATTGTCAAGAATGCACCTTATGACAATGTGAATGATGTTCTCAAGATCTCTGGTTTGAGCGCAGCTCAGAAAGATGTTTTGCAGGCAAATTTAGACAAATTTACTGTTACCCCAGTTGAAGAAGCCCTGGTTGAAGGGGATGACCGGATCAATAACGGTATCTACCGCTAAGTCACTTTTTCTGGGGAAGTTTCACAAGCACTTCTGCGTATTACCTTCTAGTTAGGAATCTGAAAGATTTTCTTTGTTAGAAAGACTTTTGAATTGCATCTCAGTTTTATCATTCTGAATGAAGCCATCTAATCAGAATGTTTGCTTTCTTGCAGGGTCGGTTCTTGGACGATTGCTTGAGTCTGAGAGCTTCGGCCTATGGTAGATTGTGCCGACAGAATGGCATGTTGATGTAACTCAATGAATCCTGGCTACTCATCTGTTCCTGTTTCAGGAATTGTTTAGAGGTTAAGGCAGACTGTTAAGGGTGGGCAGCGCTCACCCTATCTTTTTCGATTTGATCCCGAAGGTCGATTTCTTTCAAAAAAGAAGGAGTAGAATCTCTCACAGATAGTTGTGTGGTTTGCGCATTTATCAATCAAAAATTGACGGGCTGCTACTCGAATCATCTAATTAACAATACGTTAAGAGTTTGAAGATTGATCTCCTCCGCTTCCGAGCCTTCCCTAGATCTAGAACTACCTGATCAATTCGATGTTCTGGTGATCGGTGCTGGTGCAGCTGGGCTGTATGCTGCTTTGTGCTTGCCCGATCGCTTCCAAGTTGGGTTATTGACTAAAGACACTCTTTCCCTTTCAGCGAGCGATTGGGCTCAGGGAGGAATTGCTGCTGTTGTCGCTTCAGAAGATTCTTTCGATTCTCATATTGCCGATACATTACACGCTGGCGTTGGTTTATGCGATCGAGCTGCGGTTGAATTTCTCGTTCAGCAAGCACCTGCTTGTATTCAATCTCTTTTACAAATGGGAGTTGCCTTCGATCGACGGGGCAACGATCTGGCCCTAACCCTGGAAGCAGCACATTCTCATCGGCGCGTTCTCCATGCCGCCGATACGACCGGTAGAGCGGTCGTCAGCCGGTTAGTTGCTCAGTTGCTCAATCGCCAAAATATTCAGGCATTTTCTAATGCTTTTATCCTGAATCTCTGGTTAGATCCACAAACAGGTCATTGTCAGGGAGTTTGCACGGTTTACCAGGGGAAAATTCTATGGATACGCTCAAAAGCGGTTATCCTGGCGACGGGTGGTGGTGGGCAAGTATTTGCTCAGACGACTAATCCACCGTTGAGTACAGGAGATGGGGTCGCTATCGCTTGGCGTTCTCAGGCTATTTTACGGGATCTGGAATTTGTTCAATTTCATCCGACAGCACTCACGAAATTGGGAGCACCTCGGTTTTTAATCAGTGAAGCTGTGCGGGGAGAGGGTGCTCATCTCATCGATCGCCAGGGACGGCGTTTCGCTTTTGATTATCATCCCGATGGAGAGCTTGCCCCCAGAGATGTGGTGAGTCGTGCCATCTTTAGCCATCTCCAGCGCACTGAGCCAGATCCGTCCATTGCCAATGTCTGGTTGGATATGCGTCCCATCCCGATCGAAACTATCCATCATCGCTTCCCTAACATCATCCAGGTTTGCCAGCAGTGGGGCATTGATGTATTTCACGAGCCGATCCCCGTGGCTCCCGCTGCTCACTATTGGATGGGGGGAATTGCGACCGATTTAGCCAATCAAACCTCGATTCCTGGACTGTATGCAGTTGGTGAAACTGCCAGTACAGGGGTTCATGGTGCTAATCGTCTCGCCAGTAATTCTTTGTTAGAGTGCTTGGTTTTCGGCGCGCAGTTAGCCCATTTAGAAGTCCAACCCAGCAATCACGATACTCAAGCGGCGATCGCCGTTTCTGCTGTGACTGAACCAAATTTTATCGCCACAGAACTTAAGAGAATTGAGGTTCTCAGGCAGGAGCTTCCCCGTCTGATTTGGCAAGAGGCAGGGATTTGTCGAGAACAAGCGAGTTTGGCACAGGCGATCGCCCAAGTTGAACACTGGCGACAGGAATTTGCCCAATTGAGTCTGAGCCAGTGGGTGCTGAATCGACCCATTGGACAGTCCATTAACTTAGACGGAGCTCACCAACAAGCCACACTCCGTCTTTGGAGCGAGACTCAAAATTTACTCGATATTGGCTATCTCATTTTGAAAAGTGCTGCATTCCGAACTGAGAGTCGGGGGGGGCATTATCGTCTGGATCATCCCCAAACTCAAACCGAATGGCAGGTGCACACGCTGGTGCAAGCCGATCGCCTGTGGAAATCTCCTCCTCTTGCATCCGATGAAAGCTAGTACCCATTGCCTGAAACTTTTCACTTGCCCTATACCAGCACCCGGGTGCTTATTTCTGCACAAATTTTAGAAAAGTTATGGAATCAGCTGGGTGCGGTTGTATGTGTTTATAAGCTCCTGAAAATTGCTGTTCCCTGAGCAGGAGTGAGAGGTAAATCGATCATGGCTTCAATTGAAAAACTAACTTTGAGTGGTGCACTGACCCTACTGACTTACGTACAGCATTCTCGTCTAGAAGAAAAAAGACTTGATGCGAAAGCTGTCACAGCGGTTTTATGTGAAATGCTCAGTCAAATCAGTATTGAAAAACCGGGAATCACAAAAGAATACGGGTGGCAAAAAGTACCGCAGCAAAGTGAAGGTCCTTGCAGCTAAAAATGGACTATTTGAATCCTTCCATAATTTTTTTGCTCTCGTTGGGAAAAGGCAAGAATTGCAAACAGGCTCTCCCAAATGAAAATTTTTGCCAAGATATGCTTGCACAATCGCAGTTATTCATTCAAAGAGAGTGATGGTAATAGTGCAGCATTTAGCTCTAATGTCAGTGTGTCTCGCCAGGATGCCATCCATTCGAGGATTTCTTGGTTAACTCGTTCAGGGCATTCATCATGAGGGCAATGTCCTGCGTCCTCCAGTTCCACTAATTTGAGCCGGGAATTGTAGCTCAGATACTGACTGGGACGCGCTAATTGTTTGGGAATCATTCGATCTTGCTTGCCCCAAAGCAGCAATAAAGGAATGTCTAGGGTTTGCAATACTGTCTTGACGCGGGGTCCGAACTCACTACTCGTCATGGCTTTCAAAATCGTACAAAAAGCCTGAGCCGATCCTCGATCTTGTGCAGGTCCTGCTAAAATCTCGACTAACTCATCGGTTACAGCTTGGGAATTGGCGTAAGCGATCGCTGCCCAAGGACGAACCACTTGTGGACGACGTACGATCGGAAATAAGGCGCGTAGTAAGAGTGGCGAAGTAAACATCCTCTCTATCCCGATCACGAGAGGGCGGATCAAAGCTGGGATTGCTTCTTCGCGTACAGACGGATCGGGCAAGCTAATCATCACAACCCCTTGCACCATTTCAGGATAAGTTGCTGCGATTGCCAAAGAGACCAAAGAGCCGATCGAATTACCAACCAGGACAACGGGTTTACGAATAAAAGCTTGCCAAAAATCATAAACCTGCTCTACCCAAAGCATGGCATCGTAGTTGGCGATCGCTTTTTCGGAAGCTCCAAATCCCAACAGATCCAACGCATAAACCGGATGATGTTGAGCAAGTGCGGTCAAATTATGTCGCCAGTGTCCGATCGAAGCCCCAAATCCATGCAATAAAATCAGTGGAGTCTCGTTCTCCAGAGGCTGAGCTGATCTCAAATAGGTATAGCGTGTTTGCCAACCCCGCCAGACCCAATCGCGTTGATTCCCGACTCGTTGTTGCCAGTGCAAGGAAGTGTCCAACCCCTACCTCAGCGCTAAAAAATTACAATCTTCCTTCTATTCTAGCCTGCACCCATTTCAGCAATGTTCACCTCGCCAGCAAGGCACTTGATTGAAAGGCTGGATTTCCTAGCTTACTGAAAATTTCTGAGCGTGCGATCGCGGCCTAGGGTTCTTGCCGCAAAACTGAGCAACCCTTCTATCAAACTTCATCCAATTTTCGGACGATAACCCTTAAGCCGTAAAGACTTTTTAGCATTTTTCCACGCTTCTTGGAATTTAGATGAACAACTAGACAGAATTTTGTACAGACTGAGTAGAATGACAAATACAACTCTTTTTAAGAACTCTGTTCGCTTTCCCGATGAACTAGCCATGTTAAAAGGCTTCTATCGATTCTCTTTTTTATTCTGAGAAAATTTATTTGGCGCTTCAGCCTGTCCTCTAGTTGTCGTTTGTAAATTTGTACAACCTCCCAAATTGCCTGTGAGCGAAAAAAGACCAAACCGCGACTTACCTGTAATCAATGAGCGCATTCGGTTTCCTAAAATCCGAGTCATTGACTCAGATGGTTCGCAACTCGGAATTATGCTTCCCCGTGATGCTTTGCAACTGGCAGATGAAAAAGAATTGGACTTAGTTTTAGTCAGTGACAAAGCTGATCCGCCAGTCTGCCGGATTATGGATTATGGCAAATTCAAGTTTGAGCAAGAAAAAAAAGCTCGAGAAGCCAAGAAAAAGCAGCATACAGTTGACGTTAAAGAAGTCAAGATGCGCTACAAAATTGAGCAGCACGACTATAATGTGCGGATTCGCCAGGCAAAAGGCTTCTTGGAAGATGGTGATAAGGTCAAAGCAACGATTATGTTTCGTGGAAGAGAAATTCAACATAGCGATATGGCAGAAGAACTCTTAAAACGAATGGCAACGGATTTACAGGAAGTTGCTGAGGTTCAGCAGGCTCCCAAAAGAGAGGGACGTAACATGATGATGTTGCTTGCCCCCAAGAAGTAGCCTGAAAAACCTGAACCAGCCTTCTCATGGCAAGGAATTTGGATGTATTTTTGCCTGACTGGGTTCTTATAAGACCTATCGGAAGCAAAACCGTTGGTAGAAATCACGTATTTTCTTGCTGGGATCAAGTTTTAGAGCATTGCCTGAAGAGGCATAGAATTCCAATAGCCTTTGCGGGTCTATCTGTTCTGATCTCAGTTCTGCCTTACGATGACCCATCTTTTTTTGGAGATGGAATCCAACAAGACAGTTTTAATCTTCTGAAAAATTGTTTTGAGAATATCACCGTCCTATTTGAGATTGTGAATAAAGCTGCCACGGAGCCTTGCTTAGGAGATTTCTAGCAAACAAATTATCCGCTAGCTTAGACTCCGTTTAGCCAGCTTCTGCCCTGAGCGAAGTCGAAGAGCAATGGCAAAGGGTAAAATCTTCTCTAGGAATCTTCTTAATAAAGCCTTTCAATCTCATCATTGATTTGAAATCGCGAGATCTCATCATTACTCTTTTTTTGGAGTAGATAAATTTAGCGAAAAATCATCTAATTTTTTCGAATCAGTAGTTTAATAAAGACTTCAGCTCTTATAAGAATTACAGTTAGCTTGGGTATGTTAACCCCAGACGATTTTGCTTAGGTTACAAGATTAGGGTTATTCGCTTAGCAAGCTTCTGATTTTTGAGGTTGTTAAGGTGCTTCCGCAAGACCAAGCGATGATTCGAGATTGAGCTGTCAAAAGACCTTCCTAAATAGGCAATAAGGGTAAGATTAAAATGAACCCTCAACATGGGTGGTTTGCCGAGAGCAAATGGGGAGAACGGTTGCTGAAGTGGGTCAACCTCCGTCCCGACGAAAGCGAACGCACCTTTTTCATGTTTGCTTTTTATACCACTACTTCGATAGGGCTGCTCTGGTTGGAAACCAGTGCGGTCACCCTCTTTTTAGATAAGTATCAGGCTGATGGCTTGCCCTGGATTTATGTTGCCAGTGCCGGTATGGGTTCTGGTTTAGGGTTTGTCTATTCTCAGCTCCAAAAAATGATACCGCTACGTCGGGTAATCGTCGTGATTGCGGTACTCATGGCAGCTCCCCTGATTTTGTTTTATTTTGGGTTGAGTGCCAGCCCTTATCTATTCGGTATTACAGTCTTCGTCATGCGACTGTGGCTGGAAGCGATTTATGTCCTGAATGACCTCAACACATCGATTACGGCCAATCAGCTTTTTAATATTCGGGAAGTTAAACGCGCTTATCCACTAATTAGTAGTGGCATTCTACTGGCAGATGTAGTCAGTGGCTTTTCTCTAACGATTATTGTCCACTGGGTTGGGCTATCGAATGTGATTTTGCTGGCTTGCGGCATGATGGCGATCGGTGCGGGCATCCTGTTCTACTTAAGCCAGAGCTATCAACAGGCTTTTCCAGATTCTCTCAAGCGACGATCGGAAGAAAATCAACCTGATCACACCACCCGTCGGCTTCGAGGTCCTATCCGGCGCTATGTGATCTTGCTGTTTGGCTTTTTTATCATGGCGCAGGTGCTGTTTTTATTGGTTGATTTTCAATTTCTCAGCCAGTTAAAAGAAGTCAATCTCAAAGGAGAAGAACTTGCAAGTATCCTGGGTTTATTTAGCGGAATTTTAGGGATTTTTGAACTGTCCATGCAATGGCTGGCTTCCAGTCGTGTGATTGAGCGGGTCGGCGTTTTCGCAGCAGCAATGCTTTTGCCAGTAGTGCTGATTCTTTTAGGGGCTTTTTCTGTCAGCGCCTTGTTGCCAATTTTATGGGGGACTGTTGCACTCAAGTTTCTTTATGAACTGTTGCACTACACATTATTTATTGGCATCAGTCCAGTGCTTTTTCAGCCAGTTCCAGATAGTATGCGGAGCGAACTACAAGCCGTAGTGCGCGGCATCGCTGAACCAATCTCTACTGGAGTAACGGGACTCGCATTTTTGGGCATCATCTGGGTGGCTCAAAAGAGTGGTTTGGAATTATGGTTAAGTCACATTTTTATTCTGCTGATTGTCATCCTTGCATTAGTTTGGTTTTCGGTCATTTGGTTTTTGCGAGCTCGGTATGTCAGCTTATTGGTGGTGAGTGCTGAACGGGGACAACTCAGTTTGTCTGAGGTCGATTTACGGGAGGTAAAACGGGCGGTTGTGGAGGCGCTCGATCAACCTGGAACTGAAGCACACAAACGTTCCTGCATTGAATTACTGAGTCAAATTGATCCCCGCAATGTGGGTGAAGTACTGGCACCTTTGCTGATCAAACTGCCTCCTGCCTTAAAGCGCCAAAGCCTCGAAGCTATGCTGGCATATCCGAATCCAACTTACTTGCCTCAAGTGCAGGCATTGGTGGATCAACCGCTTCCGCCGGAGGTGCTGGCAGTTGCTCTGCGCTATGTTTGGTTGACTCAAGATGATCCGGATATTCGTCAATTACGTCCTTATTTGCAATCGGAAGTTGATCCGGTGGTCAGGGGAACGGCTGCTTCATTAATGATGCGGCGGGGTAACCCAACTCAAAAGGCTGAAGCGACGAATACTTTGCGGCTGATGTTAACCCATAAGCGCGAACGAGAACGGGTGATGGGCTGCCGTGCGCTGGGTGAGGCAGTGTATTTACAAGCACTACGACTTTATATTCCGCAGTTGTTGCAGGATGAGTCTTTGCGGGTGCGTTGTGCGTTGCTGGAGGCGATCGCTGCCACTCATCTAGAGGAATATTATCCTTCACTGCTGCGAGGACTGGTTTATAAATCCACACGGGATGCAGCAATGCAAGCCCTCGTTCGGTTGGAAAATGATGCCATCCCAATGTTGGTAGAGTTGGCAACAGATGTGCATAAGCCAGAATTAGTGCGAACCCATGCCTGGAAGGTCATTGGTCAAATTGGCACTATGGAAGCTCTGGACGCACTCATTTCACAAATTAAAACCGCCTGGGGAACGACCCGACGCAATATTTTGCGAATCTTACTCAAAATGCCTCAAGAAACTGGGATTGATGGTGTTTTGGATCGGTTAGGACGCAGTGGTGTGGAACTGCTGATTAACCAAGAATTAATGTTTATTGGACAGATTTATGCGGCTTTGCTAGATATGGCTCCTCAGGAGGTCAGCGGGCGAGAAGCCGATTTTTTAAAGAACACATTACGGGATTTGCAATCCGATGCGATCGATCGCCTATTTATGTTGATGAAGTTTCTTTATCCACTCAGTTCAATTCAGGCAGCCGCATTTAATCTACAATCGGGTTCTCGAACTACCATGGCACGCGGGTTAGAAATTTTAGACAATACGTTGGATATCCCCAGCAAGCGTGCGCTTTTGAGTGTACTTGATCGGCGCTCTGATCGCGAAAAAATGCAGAGCCTGACAGACATTGTTCACTACGAGTCGATGTCTCCCAGCGATCGTCTACGATTTTTGTTAGAGTTGCGACATTTTCTGTCTGACTGGTCGTTAGCATGTTGCTTCCATCTTGCAAGACAAGCTCGTTGGAGCTTAACGCCTGACCAAACGATCTCCTGTCTCAGACATCCAACCGGCTTTGTCCGAGAATCTGTTTTGTCATATTTACAAGTTGCATCCCCCCGCGCTCTGATAGAATTGCTACCTATGTTGAAGGATGATCCAGATCGTCTTGTCGCTGCCCAAGTGCGGCAAATGATGCAAGCCTTGGGGAATCGCTCCTCACAACAGAAGCGTGACGCTCCTAATGGGACGGTTGGATTTTCCAATTCAGTAGGGTTGGAACCAATCTAGTGCTAATTCCAGCACAATGGGGAATCCTGTTCTCAGGGATAGCACTGCTGTTTCAATCGAACTTGGACCTGATAAACCTTAGGAGGCTGCTCCAGTTACCTGAAATCGCACTTATGTTAAACAGCGTTGACCGCTTGCTATTTGTCCGGGGTGTCCCAATTTTCAAAGAATTACGGGATGATTTTCTCGTGCGACTAGCCTCAATCATGGATGAATTGTCGTTTCCGGCAAAACATACAATTTTTACAGAAGGGCAAGAAGGTCGTTCACTTTACATTGTGGTTTCGGGGCGAGTCCGGGTTCATATCGGCAATCAGGATTTAGCGCAATTGGAGCAAGGGACTTGTTTTGGGGAGATGTCTCTGTTTGATGCAGAACCTCGTTCTGCTTCGGTAACGACGATCGAACCCTGCGATTGTTTGGTATTGACTCAGCAACAACTGTATGAAGCGATCGATGAAACTCCAGGCATTGCAGTGAATATTATTCGCCTACTCTCTCGTCGAATTCGGGAGCTCAATCATAAATTGAACTCGCAAGAAGTTAAAGAGCAAAACCTGGCTCCCGTGCTTCACCGTGCACCTAATTTTCGTTAGACTTCGACTTTGCCTGGTTAGAAAATTATGAAGTTGAAGGCAGAACCGTTTTCATTGTTCTGCATGGGAACGAGAGGTATGGGAAGTCTGAGATAGTTTGCGCAACTAAAACAGCGGCTCTACCTAAAGTTGAAGCAGAGCCGCTCTATTGAATTGATGAGAAAAAATTCTACAAGAAAATTAATTATTTCTTGCCTTTCTTTTTTCCTTCCTTGGCACCCTTGGTAGGTGCTTTGGCTGTTTCAGTGGCTGGTTGCGCTTCTTCTAAAGCTTTTTCTATAGAAGCTGCTTCCGTCAGTTCAGGAACTTTCTCTTCAGCTTCAGGCGGGGGCGCAGTAGCAGTGCCCATTTGAGCCGCAACTTCAGCAGCAAAATCTGCCTCCTCGCGCTCAATACCTTCACCTAAGACAAACCGCACAAAGCGCCGGATCTGGATATTTTCTCCCAGCTGGGCAATTTTTTGCTTTACCAACTCATCGACTGTGATGTTTTGGTCTTTAATGAAGGGTTGATCGAGCAATGTGATTTCTTTCAATCGCTTATCAATCCGACCCTGGACGATCTTTTCTTTAATGTTCTCAGGCTTATTGCCCAAGTCATCTCGCCCCATCTCAATTTCTTTTTCTTTGGCAACGATATCTGCGGGGATGTCGCTTACTCGGACATATTCCACGTTTGGACAGGCGGCAATTTGCATGGCAATATTCCGCACTAGTTCCTTAAAAGCTTCATTGCGGGCAACAAAGTCAGTTTGGCAATTGACTTCCACCAGCACACCGATTCGTCCGCCCGTGTGAATGTAACTATCTACCAACCCTTCAGCAGCAATTTTACCGGATTTCTTCTCCGCAGAAGTAATTCCCTTCTGACGCAACCACTCCTTGGCTTTTTCGAGATCTCCATCATTTTCCTGGAGCGCTTTTTTACAGTCCATCATGCCTGCGCCAGTCATATCGCGCAGGTCTTTCACGAGTTTTGCCGATATTTCTGCCATCTTGTCCTAGTCCTAACTGGATAATAGTGAGCGATGAAAATTCAGTGATGAAACTTAAAACTCATCGCTCCAATCTCAAGCCTTAAGTAGATAGCCCTAATTAATTGTAAGAAAGGGGTTTTGGGGGCGCAGTCCCACCAAGGCAGGGGGATACCTCCTCTACCCCGAAAAATATCTTCAATTTGATTTAGCCCAGCTACTTATTCTTCGCTTTCTTCTTCGTCATCTGGAAGCAAGGTGTCGGTATCGGTGTCGCTGTAGTCAAAATCTTCTTCAGCGCTATCGTAATCTTCGTAATCTTCTTCAGCTTCCAATTGACCATGCCGACCTTCATAGATGGCATCCGCTAACCTACCCACTATAAGCTTAATTGACCGGATAGCATCGTCGTTAGCAGGGATGGGAATATCGACTAAATCCGGGTCGCAGTTAGTGTCTAGTAGGGAAACAATCGGAATTCCGAGTTTTTGGCATTCTTGTACTGCGTTGTATTCGCGACGCTGATCCACAATGAGCACTGCGTCGGGTACTTTGCGCATGGCTTTAATGCCGCCGAGATATTTTTGGAGCTTCTCCAACTCCCGCCTCAGCACGGATGCTTCTTTTTTGGGGAGAAGATCTAATGCTCCGGTTTCTTCACGGCGTTCTAATTCTTTCAGTCGATCGACGCGGGTTTTAATGGTGATCCAGTTGGTCAACATACCACCTAACCAGCGCTGGTTGACATAATAAGCACCGCAACGAGCCGCTTCTTGTGCCACAATTCCGGCAGCTTGGCGCTTGGTGCCAACGAACAGAAACTTTTTGCCTTGCTCTGAAGAATTGCGTACATAATTGTACGCTTCATCCATGAGTTTGGCGGTTTGGACTAAATCAATGATGTGGACGCCATTTCGAGCTGTGTAGATATAGCGATCCATCTTGGGGTTCCAACGGCGGGTTTGATGCCCGAAATGAACCCCTGACTCAAGCAACTGAGCCAATGAAACAACTGGCATATCGATCTCCTTCGGGTTAATCCTCCATCCAGGAGCATTTCTGAGCGTTCAGGTTAAAGTCTGAAGACTTGACGGAATCACTTGCGTCGATGCCGCCGATCTCTGAGCGCTAAAAACACCCGAATCCCTGGATGTGTGAATTTTGACAACTTTTCTAAGATAGCACAGAAGTGTCACAAAGGTGAGGTGCGCTGCATTTCTGCATAGGCAGCGTAGACGCCCTGAACGTTGTACCAGTTGAGAAAAATACGAGCAACTTCGAGGGCAAGTTGGGGCTTGCCCCGATCGATCAGCCATTGCAGTAACGGTGCCAATGTTCTTTCGTTAAGCATCCCCCCCAACGAGAGAATGCCCCAGAGTAGGCGATGTAACCAGGTCATCTGGATCATCATGCGAACTTCCCAGGTTGGGTGCTTGCGATAAAACAAAACCCCCATTCGTCCCCGTTGAATTTCTTGGTCAATTAATTTGGGAATTTGTTTAAGGGAGAAAGCGGGGTGCCAGTGGTAGCCGACCGCAGCAGGACATTTGACCAGGGTCAGCCCCAGTTGTTTAAGCCGCACACCGAGTTCCAAATCTTCCCATCCATACAATTGAAAGCGGGTGTCGAAGAGTCCGGCTTGCTCTAGCCAATGCCGTGAGATCGCAACATTCCCGGTCGCAAAATAAGCGGCGGAAAAATCGGTGACTTTGAATGGCTCACGGGTTGGCTGGTCAAAATTGCAAGTATTAATAACTCGTCCGTAGGTAAAAACTTTATCGTTGCCTAGTGTTTTTTGCGCCTGGATGAGAGCCTCTGCATGGGATTGGAGAAACTGCTCTGTGACGACCAAATCACTGTCAATGAAGATGATGGTGTCACCCTGTGCTTTTTCAACTCCCAGATTTCGGGCAACGGCTGGACCTTGGTGATCCTGGCAAAACCAGCAGACATGGGGCAAGATATCGGCTTGATGAGCCTTCAGCCAATCTACTGTGCCATCGGTTGAGCCATCATCGACGACGACAACCTCGTACCCTGAAATCTGGCTGCGATCGCTCAGGTGTTGGTGTTCTAGGGCAAGGAGGCATTTTTCGAGAATTGGCAACCGATTGTAAGTTGGAATCACAATACTGAAAAACACGGTGTCTCCGAACGGTTAGGGTAAATAGGTAATGAAAGCAATGAATTACGCGCAATGACTCTCTCAGAATTTAAGCTCAGAAAGCTGAAGTAAGCATCGGGTCATCGAGCAATCCTCGTTTTCTTTGTGAGGTGGTGGTGAGTCAACACATTCTGCTATATACCTCTCCTGCAATCGGGGGAGTGTTGCAATATAACCACTCTATCGTGTGTGCTCTGGCAAACTCAGGCTATGAGGTCACTTACGTGCAAGAAGTGCCTCAAGATCTGGTGCAGTTGATGGGGCGAGCGGGCATCGATCAGCTGCGCCAAAAGGCAGCCCAAATGGTTGAGCAGCAGAAATTGCTGGGTGTTTCCCAACAGGTTTGGCTAGAAGCTGCGACAGAGTGTGATGCTGAGCAAGTGTTGTCTAAGGTCAGTCCTGATTTGATTGTCTTCAGTAATGGAGCACCGATCGCCAACTTCCTCCCCAAACGCCTCGCAATTCAAAAAAACATTCCCTTTGTGGTGGTAGAAGGATTGGTTCATCCTACCCAGCCGCCTGCCTCTTGGGCAGCAGGAATTGAGGAGTTGGCAACTCACTATGTCCAGGCAAAGGCTGTGATCGCCGTTTCCCAAGACAACCTACGACTGCTCCGTAAATTCTTCAAACTACCAGAACACAAAGGTCAAGTGATTCATAGTGGCAGACCTGCTCGCTATTTTGAGCCGCCCGATCCTCACCATCGTGCTCGTCTCAGGCAAGAATTTGGCATTCCAGCTGATGCAGTTGTTTGTTTTACTGCTGCGCGATTGGACATCATTAAAGGTTATCAATATCAGATTGGTGCCATCAAACAATTAAGGCAAACTCCGGTTTGGGAGAAGTTACACTTTGCCTGGGCAGGGCAGGGCACCCTGGTAGAGCAACTTAAGCAATCGGTTAAACAGATGGGGATCGGCGATCGGATCAAATTTTTAGGTGAGCTGGCTGATATTGTGGATTGGCTCGATGCCAGTGATATTTTTGTATTGCCCTCAGAAGCCGAGGGGATGCCTCTGTCAATTATGGAAGCAATGGCAAAGGGGTTACCTGTCGTTGCCACAAGCATTAGTGGTATTCCCGAAGAATTGGGTGAGACGGGACATTTGTTACCCTCGCCGATGTTGGATGCTCAAGCAACGATTCGCAGTTTGGCAGAAACGATTCAAGCTTGGGGATCGGATAAAGCCTTGAGGCTGGAGATCGGTCAGGCGTGTCAAAGACGGGCCGAGCAAATGTTTCAGGAAGAGCGCATGGTTCGAGAGACTTTAGCAGTGATTCAAGCAAATCTGTCAATGCCTTGACTCGTCGGCTTTCACAGGTGATGTCCTAAATCTGTACGCTGCCTGACAAGAATTGGTGGATATTGGCTGCATAATAAAAACTTCAGTTGTTCTAGTTGTTCTAACAGTCGAGAAAATCATGGGTCGTGCCAATAAAGTTGTGCTGGCGTATTCTGGCGGTGTAGATACCTCCGTTTGCATTCCTTACCTGAAGCATGAATGGGGGGTGCAGGAAGTCATTACCTTGGCGGCGGACTTGGGGCAAGGAGATGAACTGGAACCGATCCGACAAAAAGCGCTCAATTCCGGGGCAAATGAATCGCTCGTTGCTGATGCAACAGCGGAGTTTGTCAAGGACTATGCATTCCCCTCAATTCAGGCGAATGCCTTGTACGAAAATCGCTACCCATTATCCACTGCCTTGGCGCGCCCCCTGATTGCCAAACTCTTAGTAGAAGCTGCTGCAAAGTATGGTGCAGATGCTGTCGCTCACGGTTGTACGGGCAAGGGGAATGATCAAGTACGGTTTGATGTGGCAATCGCAGCACTCAATCCTGATCTGAAAGTGTTGGCTCCGGCGCGTGAGTGGGGCATGAGTCGGGAAGAAACGATCGCCTATGGAGAGCGATTTGGGATTTCTTCTCCGGTAAAAAAATCTTCTCCTTACAGCATCGATCGCAATCTCTTGGGTCGCAGTATTGAAGCTGGTCCTCTGGAAGATCCTTGGACTGAGCCGCTGGAAGAAGTTTACTTACTGACTCAAGCGATCACAGAGACTCCCGATCAACCTGATTATGTTGAAATCGGTTTTGAGCACGGCATCCCCACGAGCCTAAATGGAGAGACGTTTAGCTCAGTTGAACTGATCAGTCAACTGAACCAAATCGTAGGTAAACATGGGGTTGGACGCATTGACATGATCGAAAATCGTCTGGTGGGGATCAAGTCCAGAGAAATTTATGAAGCCCCGGCGCTCCTGGTTTTAATTCAAGCCCACCGGGATCTAGAAAGCCTAACACTAACCGCTGATGTGACTCACTACAAGCGAGGCATTGAAGAAACTTACTCACAAATGATTTATAACGGTCTCTGGTACAGTCCGCTTAAAGCGGCTCTAGATGCCTTTATTCAACAAACACAAGAACGAGTGTCTGGTAGTGTGCGGATTAAGCTGTTCAAGGGCACCGCTTCGATCGTGGGTCGCAAATCCACCTATTCTCTCTACACGCCTGATTTGGCAACTTACGGTGCCGATGATCAGTTTGACCACAAAGCCGCCGAAGGCTTTATTTATGTTTGGGGTTTGCCCACACGAGTTTGGTCGCAGAAAGTACGTCAGTCCTAAAATCTGAATTGTAGTGATTTTTTCTACCAAAACCCCCAGAATTTGTCTAAATTCTGGGGATAGAACCTTAGGCTATCACCTTAAGACTAATTATTCCAGAGGCTCAGCGGGCTTTGGCTGGGTGGTCTGACGTGACTCTAGCCAAAAGGGGATAATAATCCAGGCAGCAACGATTAAAAGTGCCACGACCCCAAACTTTGCTACCCAACCGAGCAACTTTTCGAGCGGAATAATTTGTCCCGCGAAGAATGATAACGAAACCATAACGGATGCCCATAGAGCAGCCCCTGCCAGATTGTAGAGCGTAAATTTAAGGAAAGGCATTTCTACAATTCCAGCCAAGGGACTGGCAAAGACCCGCAAAAGTGCAACAAAGCGCCCCAAAAAAACTGCTTTACCTGCACTTTGCGCAAATTGCTCTTTTAACTCGATCAGCTTTTCTTCACGAATTCGGAGCAATTGTCCCAGCCCTAGCAATAAAGGCCAGCCGCCGTAACGACCAATCCAGTAACCAATACTACCTCCGATCGCTGCACCAAGCATGGCATCCGTCAACACGAACCAATAATTCAATTGACCACTGCCTGCCAAAAAACCACCGACGAGGGTCACTGTTTCACCGGGGATCGGAATGCCAAGATTCTCCAGCAGAATCCCTAAAAAAACGGCTAGGTAGCCGTATTCCTGAGCAATCTCTTGAATAGTTTCTACGGATAGAAATTCAAACGAGAAATCAAAAGGCATTCGAGTTAACCTTTACAAAATTTCATCTTTGCCATCTACTTCAATCTTGCTTGGTCTGGCAAAGCGTGTCAACTTTTACGCTGAATTAAGGACAATCTCGTTGTTGAATCGCTATTTTTATAACGACTGGAGAGAATAAAGATTTGCTAATTAACGGGTCAAGAATTGATCGACTGTAAATTGTTGATCCCTGCTTCCGCTTCAATTAAGATTTCAAGACTTGATTTGAGGGGATGTCGTTTGTTAGTAATATCAGCTTCCTTTTTATGTTGACTCCTTGAGCATCATAAATCAGGGAGATGGAGGTTTGAACCAATGTCGGTTGGAAAACACAACAATTCCTGGACTCCGCTCCATGTGCGTATCCATAGACTTCTAAAGACACGTAAATTACTACATCCAAACCAATCTCTTCTAGTTGCAGTTTCTGGTGGGCAAGATTCTCTCTGCCTGATTAAGCTCTTACTGGATTTAGGCTCCAAGTGGAATTGGCATTTAGCGATCGCCCATTGCAATCATCTTTGGCGTGAAGATGCTACTGGCAATGCTAGATATGTGGCTCAACTGGCACAAACTTGGGGTATTCCCTGCTATATCGTCACGGCTGAAGCTGTAATGGATAGCGAGGCGAAAGCGCGGGAATGGCGCTATAAGGCGCTGCGGATGCTCGCCCAAGAGCACCACTATCCCACGATTGTGACTGGACATACTGCCAGCGATCGAGCTGAAACTTTGCTCTATAACCTAATGCGAGGCAGTGGCGCAGATGGCTTGCAAGCTCTCGTCTGGCAACGATCCCTGGCTCCAAATTTACATTTGGTTCGTCCCCTGTTGACAGTAACTCGAGCTGAAACGGCGAAATTCTGTCAAGACTTTCAACTCCAAATTTGGCAAGATAGCACTAATCAAGATTTGCAATATGCCCGAAATCGTATTCGCTGCGAACTCCTTCCTTATTTGCAAGTCCACTTCAACCCTCAAGTCCAGCAAACCTTAGCACAGACCGCTGAACTACTGTCCGCAGATGTAGACTATCTTGAAAATAGAGCGGGGGTGCTTTACCAGAAAGTGATCTGGCAGGGTGAGTACAAGTCAACACAAGATGCGGAAAATCCTGATAATGCCTCCTATACCACTCTCCAAGGTGTAAACCGTTATCTCCTGCGTTCAGAACCTCTGGCATTACAACGCCGCGTTCTGCGCCGATTCCTGCAAGAGTGTTTACCCTCTGCCCCGCAGTTTGAGCACATCGAAAAACTCATGAGTTTGATCGAAGCACCCAACCGAACCCAAACGGATCCGTTTCCGGGAGGCGCGATCGCGCAAGCTTTAGCAGACTGGATTTGGCTAATTCCTCTCAAAAAAAATAGCTGGAATCCCGTGTGAATAGCAATGATGGCTTTTCCTGATGACTAGAATGGGATCATTAATGCCAATTTTCAGTAAGGCGAATTTCTAGTATTGAATGATTCCATCAGTTCCAAAAAAGGAATGATTTTTTGACAGTTTTAAGATGCTGCTAACTCTGGGGTATTCATGAGACCTACCAAAATCTGACGCATTTCAGTGATTGCCTGAAGCTGATAGTCTCCTGCTTCCTGAACCTGAGACATAGTACCTGCAATCTCCTCCAGTCGTTGCCTCAATCCACTGACGCCATCTTGAATAGGTTGCAAAGTTTCCTGGTAAAGATTGACCTTACCCCACAATTCGGCAACGTCCGATCGCTGCTTCTGCAAATTTTGCTCTAATTGCTTTAATTCGTTACGCTTATTCTCCTGATCGGTAGACTGGTTGTTAATCATGCCCTGAGCCTGCTGAATTGCTCCGCGCATTTGCTCAATTTGCCCTTCTAACCGATGCAACTCTTCCGTTTGCTGATGCCTTTGCGAATCCAACTGAAGCAGAATTGGACCTAAGTCGATCTTACTCTCTTGCCCATCTCCATCTGAAATCCCTTGCCTACGGCGCAAGACAGCTTGATGTTGATGCAAAATTTCCTCCCGTTCGCGCAGCGTACGGCGCTGCCCTTCCAGGGTATCATTCAGCATTTGGTAACTATCTTGCTCATCGGCTAGCTCTGCTTCAATGCTTAAGCGATCGTATTCGCTGGCTGCCTGAATTTTTGCATGAAGTTCATCAATTTCTTGTTGTTTGAGAGTTAATTCTTCTTCCTGATCATTCACGAACCGTGAAAATTGATCTAAATCTTGATGTAACTCCCTAACAAACCTCTCCAATTCTGGCAAAGCCATCTTCTCTAAAGCTTCAATATCAATTTTCTGCGTCACGCTGACTCGGTCAGAAGTTTCCGCTAATCGATAAAGTTGTTGATGGAGTTCTTCCTGCTGTTGAAGTTGCACTCCTAAAGCTTGAGCATAATCTTGCCGAGAACTCAAAACATTCTGTTGTGCTTTTAGCTCAGCCTTGGCTTGCTCAAGCGATTCTTGTGACTGATGCCATTCTTGCCAACGGCTTTGTAATTGTTGTGTTTGTCTATCAACCTCGGCTTGCAGTTTCTGAGCCTCTTCACGCTGCTGCTCCAGTCGTTGCCAATGATAATTCAGCAGCTCTTGCTGCTGATTGATTAGTTCAAAGGACAGATTTAATTGCTCCCGAACTGACTCTGTTGGAGCAACAGAACCAGCTAGCCGATTTAATAAATCCTGAATATTCCGAGCATTATCATCGTCCAACACAGCAGACTGTTGAATTTCGCTCTGCCGTTCTTCCAGACGACGCATTTCACCCCGCAAGTGCTCCCAAGCGCCCTCTAGTTCTTGACGATTGCGATCGGACTCTTCCTTAATGCGCGTAATTTCTTCGCGAGCTTGTTCAATTTCTTGACGTTGCTGCTCTAGTTGCTCAAAATCTTCCTCCATTTGCAACAGTTGTTCTCGACGAGACTCCATTTCCATCTCTCGCCGATTTAGCTCCTGACTCTGATAAGTCAAAGATTGCTTCCATTGCTCAATTTCTTCTTCCTGAGTCTTAAATTTTTCCTGCAAACGAGAAAAATTTTGCAAGATGCTCACCAACTGGCGAGAGGCTTCTTGAACCCGCTGCACCTGCTTATTAGAAGTCAGATCGACCAGTACAAGCGCACCAGGATTGTACTTATTGGCATCATCTGCCGGAATGGTGTCCTCACCAGGTACAGCGCTCCAACTCTGTTCAGACCGTTGACAAGCTAACAGCTTTAACTCGGTCTTGCTGCCACCAATGATTCCGCCCTTCCTCTGTACTACTTCTGCTAGATACAGCACACCGATAATCCCCTTATGTGTCTATGTCTGCTCTTCGATTTAGCCCGAGACTTGAGTCTGACCCTGAAGGCTTATGCCTTATATTAGACTGGGTTTATTAGATCAGTTTAGTGAGGTAACGCCGACAAAACAATGTATTCAGCGTTCAAATTGTGCTTCTACTCGTTAGCTAGGGAACTGCTGACAGCCTTTTTCAGAATGCTGTTGTCTGAAATTTGAGGGGGTGGTTTGCATACTTGAGAATCCAGCCCAAACTTTTCTCGCTTACAAGCTTCTGAACAAACACCTGACCCTGACCAACATTCCGACGAATCATTAGCTCTCATCCAGAACGCTTTAACCCAAGCTAGAAGAATCCAATGAGTTCAGATGTTGCTTCTAGTCAAGCTGATAAAACTTTGGGACGCATTTGCCTACTTGAAGACAGAACACTCCACTCCCTCTATCAAACTATCCGACAAAAGTAAAAATTAGCTTCTTGACCTGTTAGAAACCTCATCTCTCAGCCCATACTTTTGCTAGTACATCGAACCTCTTAGTAAACCGAATCGCTTTTTCACTGCCTAAAAATAGAGATCTTAATAGAAGTAGCATAAGTGTCAACTGTTTCCTTTTTTCCTCCCTCACCCCCTGAGAATTAATTCACCAGGCGGAGGCGAAGCGACCCTGATAATCCCACCACCTCACATCAACCTTTAACACAATCTATTGGTTGATTTTTAGATGTAAATTCTAACCTCAATGACACAGAACGCACTATAACAATGCTCAGGTGCGCTCGACCAGCTTAAGGTGCGTGCTTGAATCAGCACGCCTCAAGTTTTTTACTTAAATTGTATTGTTCTCTAATTTAACATTGCTTTTAACTGGATCTGTAAAGAACAGTAACAAATCGACGGTCTCTCAACTGAAAGACCTTTCCACTAGAAAAATTGCACGCAAGCCATCTGAGTAAGGTTCTCAGTCTTTGAAGTATCGTTCACAATTACCCGATCTTGCTGTAGAAATTAAAAATATCTTCTCTAGATAAGGTTAGAAGAGTATAAAACTATTATTAATTAAGGTTGGATGGAACCCACTTTCAATGAAGAAAGCATGAAGTTGTTAAGGGAATTAAAAAGGAGCGGAGTCCGTTCTCTTCTTTGATTTCCACCTGAGAAGTCGGTATTGTCTGATATTCAAGCATTTCAGGCTTTAATTTTCAGTCATAGTCTTTTAGCCAGGCTGTTGATATTTCTAACACTACCTGATGTTCTTCTCAAGAGATTTACGCAGGTAGGCTTGTAGGCTTCTCACAACAAAATGGGCAAGATAACCTAGCTCTAAAAAATTTTGGAAATCGTCTTAGCTGCATGCAGGGGAAGTTAAACGAGATTGACATTCGTAGCATCCTTCAGCTCATTGAGTTGGGGCAGCGGACTGGTGAGCTTTTTGTGGAAGCTTATGCGCCACAAATGGGAAGCTTTGGTACTCCTAGCAAAATAGCTGCTCGTGAGGTTAAAAGCTCTGGCTCTTTGACGGGACAGTTTTGGATTGTTTTTTTCTTGAATGGTCAAATAATTTACGCCGCAGACACAACGGATACGCATCTCAGCCGCTTACGCGATTATCTCAGACGTTACAAAATAGACACTGCTTTACAACATCTCAAGGTGTCTTCGATCGCTGCCGTTAATGCACCAGAATATGGCTATCTTTGGGCACTTTTGGAAAATCATACCCTAACCCCTGAACAGGGACGTAGCATTATCCATAACATGGTGCATGAGACCCTGTTCGATTTGCTCAGTCTGGTTCAAGGATCATTCATTTTTGAGATTGGCTCAGCTCTGGCTCCCCAACTAACAACGCTAGAGATAAATCCTCTGGTGACCAAAGTGATGAAGCAGGTACAAGAATGGAATCATTTTCATCCTCACATCCAGTCGCCTGAACAATGCCCAGTGATTGCAGATGCTGTTCAGTTGGGGCAGGTATTACCAACGCATACTTTTAATACCCTGGAATACTGGACAGATGGCAAGACTTCAATTCGCCAAATCGCTCGCTATCTGAATCGAGATATTCTCACTGTTGCCAGGGCAATCTATCCTTATGTACAGCAGGGCCTCATTCATCTTTCACTGCCTGATGCAGGAGAAATTGGGAACAATAGGCGAGAGTTTGAGAAATTTCAGCAGGCTAAGGTTCCCCGAGTTGTTTGTGTAGATGATAGTGTGTCAATCGGTAAAGCGGTAGAAAATGTTTTGAGTCAGCACGGTTATGAGGTGAGTGCGATCGACAATCCCTTAAGAGCCTTAAGTTTGGTTTTTCAATTAAAACCCGATCTGATCCTTTGCGATATCGCAATGCCAGAACTGGACGGTTACGAAATTTGTGCCATGCTACGAAAATCAACTGCATTTCGCCAAACTCCAATTGTGATGTTGACGGGTAAAGATGGATTTATCGATCGCCTCAAAGCCCGGATGGTTGGGGCGACTGATTACCTCACCAAACCATTTGGGGAGAGTGAACTGCTTATGCTAGTTGAGAAACATGTTGGGTCGGGAAATCCTGAGAGCTTTCAAAGCAATCCATTGTTGTCAGATGTGTTAGAAGATGAGCTAGGAGTCAAGGTTGCCAAATCACCCTCTACACCATCGGCTTAGTTGATGATTGGGAGCTTTGGTTGTTACATAAAGAAATTACGGTATTTGGTAAACAAGCGAAAGTGAGCCTGTCCCGTTGATGTCTAAACCAGTGGTTAGGTAGGAGGGTATGAGTACAGTTCTGGTTGTGGAAGACAGTGTCACCCAGAGGGAGATGATCACTGACCTGCTCAAGGGCAGTGGTTTGAATGTCACTGTAGCCAGTGATGGTGTGGAAGCACTGGAGCAGATTCAAGGACATTGCCCCGATCTCGTTGTTCTAGATATTGTGATGCCTCGGATGAATGGCTATGAGGTCTGTCGTCGCCTTAAGGCTGATCCTAAAACTCAAAATGTCCCAGTGGTGATGTGCTCTTCTAAAGGCGAAGAGTTTGATCGTTATTGGGGAATGAAACAGGGTGCAGATGCCTACATTGCCAAACCATTTCAGCCAACTGAATTGGTCGGAACGGTGAAACAACTATTGCGAGGTTAGGGATAAGTGTAATGGTAGGGAATCCGGATTTTTTAACGGGTAGAGGGCAAGATCAAGCTCCAGAATTCCAGGAGTTGGAAAGTCCCGAAGGTGAGTTACATCTTCGGTTCTATATTGCTTCAGGGAATGAATTTGCTTTGCCTGCAACAGGTATCCGTGAAGTAATTTCGCCCTCCCCGGATCGGATTACTCCGGTTCCTAACGTGTCTCCGTTGCTTCTAGGAACGCTAAATGTTCGGGGACGAGTGGTCTGGGTTGCAGACTTGGGGCAATTTTTAGGCGATATTTCGCCACTCAACACGGACAGACCTGAGATTCCAGTCATTGCCGTGGAAGATCAAGACACTATGTTGGGACTCGCAGTTGATCGCATTGTTGGCATGGATTGGTTAGATATTGACGAGATCCAGCGACCGACTAACGTGCCGGATGTGATGGAACCTTTTTTACGGGGCGAATGGGCAATGGATGAAAGGGCAGATAAAGTTCTTCTTTTGCTCGATCAGATTAAGATTCTTCAATCAGCACGGTGGGTCGCATGAGCTCAACCGACAAATTTAAACCGATTTTCAGTCAAACGGCTGATGCACCACGAGTGGCAATCTTATCAATGGTCAATGACGAGAACTTCTCAGATCAGGACTTCTTAAATAACCGGAAGGTTGCAAATCTGTCTGGTAAAAAGTTTTTGTGTTCATCCTTAGAGAAACCAGGGTATAAAGACAGGATGACTTCTAGCAGAGCAGCATATAGGCAAGGCCAGGAGGAGGCAAATGGCATCAGGCACTGACTACGCGCAGGAATATCAGCAGGCTGAAAAAGCCTATATGCAGGGCAGATACGAGGAAGCTGCCGCGATCGTTGATCGTTTAGTTGAAGAATATTCCAAAGATCCCAGTGCACGGTTATTGCGAGGGCACATCTATTGCTATGGTTTGCAGCAATATGATGTCGCGCGTGAGCAATATGAAGCTGTGCTGGAATTAACCTCTGATCCCGACTTTGTTGACTATGCCAACACAGGGTTAGATTACACTAAACAATTTAGTGGGACAGATATCTCTACGGGTGGTAGTCATAGTGCAGGGTTGGCAAATGAACCAGATTATGAAAGGTCTAGTTCTTTTACAGAAAACAATGCCGACAATTTAAACTTTCCAGAAAATTTTCCAGAAGACCTGGATTTCGGTAATGCTAATAATTTCTCTGGAGAGCAGCAAACTTCATTTCAAGATTATCAATCGCTTGACACTCCATTTGAGAATAATGAGTATTCGCTTCAATCTGGTTCCGCGATAGATTTTGCCAATTCTGGGCAACCAGATGATCCTTTTGCATTTCAAGATTCCAGTTTTTCCGATCAAGCTTTTGGCGAGACTATCCCTGGTGGCTTTCCCACAACTTCTAGCCAAAATCCTGCCACAGATGACTTTTCGTCATCTTTAGATAATTTCAATGATGTATTTGCATCGCCCGATTTGACGGACGAAGCTGCCTCGGACTACGAATCTTTTCTTGCGCCAGAAGATGCCTTTTCAAATAATTCACCGGCAGAGGGTGCAAATCATTATCCTACTTCTGGATATAACGCTGGTCGCTACGTTTCTGAAGATGAAACGCTCTTTATGGGAGGAGGGGGTGGGTTAGAGGATTCAAACCCATCTATAGGGGGACGCTACCCCGATCTAGGACAATTTGCTGGGGGAAGCCAGTATGAGCAGGATGAGCATACGTTTGTTTCTCAGCCAGAGCAAGGTTATGGCATCCAAGATAGTTTTGATATGGATTCCTTTGACCAAGATGCTTTTTCTTCCGGTGGGGCAGTTGGTCAAAATTCAGGCTCGTCGAGCGAATTTAGAGATCGCAGTAGCGTTGATTTTTTGGACGAGGACGAGTTTGAACAATTTGACGATCTGGGTAACTTATCCGATTTTGATCTGTCCGAGAGCTCTGCTGGCTTCACCAGTCCTTCTGTGACCTCAGGGTTTGGCCTGTCGGATAGCGGGATTGGCGGTAGCAACGGCTTCCCCTCTGATCTGGCAGCGAATGATTTTAGTGATTTAGGGGATCGCTCAACGCTTCGAGATGATGAAGTTTTTAGCCTCTCTAGCACTTCTGAGCAAGTCCCTACTTTTGCAACCCTTGATAGTCCGAATATTGAACCTACTGCTACGGTTGAACAAGACTGGCTAGCACCCCTAGAAAACGCACCTCTGACCACAAAACCAACTTATGTTGCTATTTCAGCGGGTGTGGTGGCGGCGATCGCTGCTTCAGTCGTTACGTTTCTTGCTGCTGGCAACGCTAGTAAGCAGGACAAGCCTGAATTAGTGTCAGAACTTCGTTTGACCGGAGCAGTTTCCGCACTAGTTGCTGGTGCAGCAGGCGGCTTAACTGCTCTCGCTGTTGGGCAAACTGCTGCTAAACGTATCAAGCGCACTACAGACGATCTACAAGCCCAGTTTGATGCGGTGTCTCGTGGCAATCTTAGCGCTCGTGCTTCTGTTTACTCAGAAGATGAATTTGGCAGGCTGGCAACAGGATTTAATCAAATGGCTCGGGTCATTCTAACAACCACGAGTGAGGCGCAACGGAAAGCCGAAGAGCAAGAACAGGCTAAAGAAGATTTGCAACGCCAAGTGATTCGTTTGCTAGACGACGTGGAAGGCGCAGCCAGAGGTGACTTGACAGTTCAAGCAGAAGTAACTGCTGACGTACTGGGTGCAGTTGCCGATTCTTTCAACCTAACCATTCAGAACCTGCGTGAAATTGTACAGCAGGTTAAGGTTGCTGCCCGTCAGGTCAGTAAAGGCTCAACGGACAATGAAATGTTTGCCCGCAGCCTCTCATCTGACGCATTGCGACAAGCCGAAGAGTTAGCAGTGACCCTAAATTCTGTACAGGTGATGACTGACTCGATTCAACGGGTAGCAGAAAGCGCCCGTGAGGCGGAAGAGGTTGCTCGTTCCGCATCCAGTACAGCTTTAAAGGGGGGTGAGGCCGTAGAAAGGACAGTGGCTGGTATTCTGCAAATTCGAGAAACTGTGGCAGAAACTACCCGTAAGGTAAAGCGTTTGGCAGAATCCTCTCAAGAAATCTCCAAAATTGTGGCGTTGATTTCACAAATTGCATCCCGGACTAATTTGCTTGCGTTGAATGCCAGTATTGAAGCAGCAAGGGCAGGTGAGGCAGGACGGGGCTTTGCTATCGTTGCAGATGAGGTGCGGCAGCTGGCCGATCGGGCAGCCAAAGCGTCGAAAGAAATTGAACAGATCGTACTCCAAATTCAAAGTGAGACGGGTTCTGTAATGACAGCCATGGAAGAAGGAACGCAGCAGGTGATTGAGGGAACCCGCTTGGCGGAACAAGCGAAACGATCACTTGAAGATATCATTCAGGTCTCTAACCGGATTGATACTCTGGTTCGTTCTATTACTGCGGATACTGTTGAACAAACTGAAACCTCGCGAGCGGTCGCTCAGGTGATGCAGTCGGTTGAATTAACCGCACAGGAGACCTCTCAAGAAGCTCAACGAGTCTCTGGTTCCCTCCAAAATCTGGTTGGTGTTGCACGGGACTTGTTGACTTCTGTCGAGCGATTCCGTGTCGAGCAAATTGATCGGGGCAAATCATAAAAATCGGGGCGATCATTCAGAGATGTCAATTGTGCAGCAATCAGCTAGATTAAATCAATCTGCAGCATGAGTTCTTTCAGCCCACCCCAAAAAACAGAGTAACTTGCAAAGGACAGGTACACTGCCATGCAGCCGGATCAACAACAGCGAATCATGGGCTACTTCATTGAGGAGGCAAAAGACCACCTCAATACTATCGAGCAAGGTTTGCTGAGTCTCCAAAGTACGATCGCAGACTCGGAAATGGTAAATGAAGTATTCCGAGCTGCACACTCGATTAAGGGTGGGGCAGCGATGCTTGGCATCCATAGCATTCAGCGCACTGCCCATAGTTTAGAAGATTACTTTAAGATCCTCAAAGAAAATCCAACTGTTAAAGTTGACCAAAAGCTGGAAACCTTATTTCTAAACGTCTTTGATGCTTTGCAAGAGCTCCTAGAGCAACTTCAAGGACCTTTTGGATTAACTGAAGACATTGCCAATCAGAAAATGGCAAATGTTGAGCCAGTGTTTGGAGAACTGGATCGTCATTTGCAATCCCTAGTTGCCCAAGTTGAAGCTAGTGCGCCAGTCCCGATCTCTGCTGTTGAAGCTGCTGAAGACCTGAATGCAACCTATATTCAGGCAACCCCACAAGAAAGCGCGTTGGTTTTACTCTTTCAAAGAGATGTGCCAGCCCGATTACGGGATATGCTCCAACTCTTCAAACAGTCTGAGAATCAGCCTGGGTGTCGTGAGCAGCTACAAGACATTTGCCGTGGGCTGGAAAGTATTGGAGATCAGTTTAATCTGACTCAATGGTGTCAACTTCTAGAAATAGCAAGACTAGCGATTTCTAACCCAGACAACAACTATCGCACCCTGGCTCCTCTGATTATCAAAGATATTAAACATGCCCAAGATCTTGTCCTAGAGGGACGCTTTGACGAGATTTTGGCATGTGAGCAATTGCAAGAACTGGTTCCACAGTTATCTCCCATTATTGACGCAGCCGAAGCTGACCTTGCTAGTCTCTTCGCTGATGAGGACGTTACGAGTTCGGCAGATGATCTGTTTGAACTTCATTTGGAAGAACCTCTCCCAGATGCAGGGGATGATTCAGTCTTTGATAGCTGGAGCCTGGATCCTTCGGTAAATGAGGTCAGTTTACCCAACGGCTTGAATTCGGAACCTCTGGCAGAAGTTCCAGAAGCTTTAGACCACAACGGACCTGAAGTGGGAATGGCTGAGCTAAATAGTCTAGCGGATTTGTTTGAGGGAGAAGTTCCTGATTTAGGAAGTACTTGGCAAGAAGAAGAAATTATTGCCGATATGGCAACTGAGTCAATTCCCAGTGCCAATGCGCCTGTTGAGTTAGGCGATGTCAGCAACGATTTTGCGGATCTCTTGTTTGAGGCGGATAACCCAACTGCAAGCGATACTAGAAGTGATGCTGGTGATTTAATTGATTTATTTGGCGATAGTCTTCAGGATGACGATACGGCAGGAGAAATAGATTCTTCAACGACCGATATGGATGCATTCTCTTTGGAAATTGCTTCCAATGTTTTAGAGGATATAGATTCCTTTGACGGATTGGGTGATGTCAGTAGTCTCGTTGAAGAAGAAGCGTTGGGCGGTTTGAGTCAATTGTTCGATGATGACTTGGCGGAGACTGATGTCAGTCTTACAAGCAACTCATCCGATCAATCGTTGATTCCATCAAACTTATCGTTTTCAGATGATGAAGTGGACTTGACTGCTTCAACTTCTGAGATTGGGAGAGAGATTATCGATCCGTGGGATATAGAATCGGCTGATGCCATCTTGTCTAGTGAAATGGATGCGCCTGATTTGTCTGAAGATGAGTTTGTTGAGTCTAGTGCTGCGGATTCTTCTAGCTTCGGTGAGCTATTTGGTGAAACCGTGTCAGGGCAGTCCCTCGATTTTTCCGAAATTACGATGCCGGAAGACGATGAATCGCTCATCGAACTCTTATCTGAAGATGAAACAGATTACAGCCAATTGTTTGAGGACTCTGAAGCTTCAGCCGATCCCCGGGTTGATGAGATCGGCATCGAAAACTTGATTGATGAACCCAGTACAGATTCAGAGATTGATGCTCTGGTGGATCAAGCAGTCGCAGATCTGGAGATGGAAGACCTTCTGGGTTCAGCCAGTTCTGATGAATCGTCGATCGAAGAACTTTCTCTTTCTGATGCCGATGCTTTAGACGATTCCCTGGTGTTTGAGCTAAATGGCGAAATTAATGATTCTGTGACCGATTTGGACTCAGATGACTCTCTTGTGGTTTCAGAACTTACTGCGGACACTTCAGATTTAGAAGCTGATTTAGTCTTAGACGATTCTCTCTTGTTTGAGGAATTTCTAGAAAACTCTGAAAATGTCAGTCGTTCTGAAGTAGATTTGGGTTTGAGTGATTCCCTCAGCTTTTCAGAATTTCCATCAGAGATCCTAAATGATACTGATTTAGTCTCGGATAATATTTTTGCATCGGAAGAAGGCACTCAGGGGCTGGGTCTCTCTGACGTTGGCTTAGGAGATGAACACGTAAATGCCAAATTGAGTGCTGTTCCTGATCCTTGGAATGAGGCAGGAGATCGAGCCAATACACCGGAGACACAAGAATTCTGGTCTGAAGAGAATCAACCAGATGAAACTCAACAATCAAATCGCGATGCTTCTTCCGATTGGCTGTCAGAGTCAATGGGGGATTTTGTTTTGGATGAAGAGGACGTCAGTGAAAGTTCTTTGGCGTTGAATGATGGGGAAGACGACAATCTGGATGCATTATTTGATCCTGCTTCCGCATCGGTTGAGGATGACAATCTGTCATTAGACATGGAAGAGTTTGAGTCGTTTACCATGGCAGATTCTGAATTGGAGGCGTTGGAATCATTAGACTTTTCAACCAACTTGTCAGCTGAATCAGGCGATCTGTCACAGGATCCGTTTTCCTCAGAGATGACTCCGCCCTTCGATTCGATGGATTCTTCAGACCAGGCTCTTGCAAAAGATCTAGACGCTCTGTTTCCCGAAGGTGACTTGATTGCGTCAGAAGTTCCTATGGTAACGTCAGACTCTTCAGAATTCGCTGAAATTGAAGATTATTTGGAAATCACTAATGGCTCATCAACTGATTTGGGAGATCTTGATGATCTTTTTGCTGAGGAGGCGATCGCTTTAGTAGATTCTCCTTCTCTAGAAGATGATTTCTTTGCTGAGGAGGCGATCGCTTCAACGGATTCTCCTTCCCTAGAAGATAATTTCTTTGCTGAAGAGGCGATCGCTTCAATGGATTCTTCTTCTCTAGAAGATGATTTCTTTGCTGAGGAGGCGATCGCTTTAGTAGATTCTCCTTCTCTAGAAGATGATTTCTTTGCTGAGGAGGCGATCGCTTCAACGGATTCTCCTTCCCTAGAAGATAATTTCTTTGCTGAGGAGGCGATCGCTTTAGTAGATTCTCCTTCCCTAGAAGATGATTTCTTTGCTGAGGAGGCGATCGCTTCAACAGATTCTCCTTCCCTAGAAGATAATTTCTTTGCTGAAGAGGCGATCGCTTCAGTGGATTCTCCTTCCCTGGCAATGCAACCTGATTCGGTGCTAGATTCCAGCAATTTAGTTGGGATCTCGGACTTCTCATCCGAAGAAGATTTGGGAGATTTGTTTGGTGAAGAACAGGTTCTGATGAATGAAGCTTCTCAGGCATCTGAGGCGTTTGAGAGCTTGGCACTGGGTGCAGAAGAGATGGAACTGCTCGAATTGCACTCGGCGGAAAATGGGCTTGAAGGATTTGATCTCAGTCTTGATGACAATTCAATAGATACTTCTGGGGATTTATTCGATTTAGAGCTTCATTCAGAGACTTTGGACGACGCAACTGATAATCTCTTTGAGTCTTCTGCTGATTTGGATGAGTTGTTGAGTGATGATTTGAATCCATTGACCTCTTTTGACTCTCCGGGTTCCACGAATTACTTGGAATTCGGTGATGATCACTCGTCTGATGAAGGGTCTCCTTTCTCATCTGAAATAGAACCAGATTTAGAATTTCTTTCCAGCGATGGATTGGAGGAATTGAATGGTTTACCCGATCTGGATGAATTGCTGACTGAGGGGATGGCTCCATCAGCTGATTCACTGGATAATCCTGGCGATCTCGATGAGTTACTTCGCTTCGATAACGACTCTGCGGATTCGTTTGAGTTAACAGATAACCTATTAGAGGCGCCTTTGGACTTTGAGGTCAGTGGTTTTGAAACTGATTCTGAAGAAAGTTCCAGTCTAGAGAATGAATTATTGGGTCTGGGTGAGATCGAGGCATTGGGACTGGGTCGTGAAAACGCATTGGATGGGTATTCACTCGATGTAACAGATGACTTCATGGCTGGGATCGAGACGCCTGCTCCTCTAGAGGTGGGATCTTCTTCCCAAGAGTGGGATCTGGGGAACGAATTTGATGACTTGGATGCACTGTTGGACTCCGAGCCAAGTGGTGTATCTGAGCCAACCTTGCCAGAAGTTGTTGAAGCCTCAAAAATCAGTTCAGCGACTGATGATTTTGCTGATTTGGAAGCATTGCTAGAAGAAGAAATTTCTCCTTCTGGGACAGCTTCAGGGCTGGTTTCTGTGCCAGTCGATGAGAAAGCGATCGATAAGCCTGGTAGTGAATTTGATGACCTGGATAAGCTCTTAGAAGATGCAAATGAGAAACTAGGTGGATCTCCAGCTGTTAAAAGCGTTCGCGGACCCTCCCCCCGTGTTAATGTTCGCAAAACTCGTCCGCGTGGCTTAGAGCAGCTGATGCGGGTACCAGTGAAACATCTGGATAACCTCAGTAATTTAGTGGGCGAATTAGTTGTCAACCGCAATAGCCTGGAGCAAGATCAGGAGCGCCTACGGCAATCGCTGGATAACTTACTCTACCAGGTTCAACAACTCAGCGATGTAGGACAGCGGATGCAAGATTTATATGAACGCTCGCTGCTAGAAAGCTCTCTTTTGGCAAGTCGTCAGGGACACCGATCGCTGTTTAGTCGAGATTTGGGCACCACTTCACAACCCTCTAGTTCCTCTGGAGGAGTTGAGTACGACCCGTTAGAGATGGATCGCTTTACTGGCTTCCATTCGTTGTCGCAGGAAATGATTGAACTCATTGTGCGAGTACGAGAATCTGCGTCAGACATTGAGTTTATTGTAGATGAAACGGATCAGGTCACTCGCATGTTTCGGCAGGTGACGACGCAACTCCAAGAGGGGTTAACGCGTTCTCGGATGATTCCTTTTGCTCAGATGGCAGATCGGCTTCCTCGGGCGGTGCGGGATAATGCCATCAAGTACAAAAAACAGGCGACGCTACGGGTAGAGGGACGAGAAACCTTGATCGATAAGATGATTCTTGATCAACTCACCGCTCCTGGTGGTCCGCTCGATCACTTGATTAACAATGCGATCGCCCATGGTATTGAAGTGCCCGAAATTCGGCAAGCAGCGGGTAAGCCTCCTGCAGGTCAGATCACAGTGAGTGCTTTCCACCAAGGCAATCAAACGGTTATTTCGATTTCTGATGATGGGGCTGGTGTTGATATCGATCGCGTAAAAGCTAAAGCGGTTGAGAAAGGGCTGATCACACCTGCTGAGTCGCGTTCCATGTCTCGTCTGGATGTGTATGAGCTGCTATTTCATCCCGGTTTCAGTACCAAAGACCAGGCAGATGACCTGGCAGGGCGGGGAGTTGGAATGGACGTGGTGCTCAGTAGCCTCGGTCAAATTCGAGGTTCTATCAGTACTGACTCCAGCTTGGGCAAAGGCACAACCTTTACGATTCGCCTACCACTTACTCTGAGTATTTCTAAGGCGCTCTGTTGTATTAGCGATCGTTCCCGTCTGGCATTCCCAATGGACGGGGTAGAAGATATGCTCGATATCCCGAGAGATCGAGTGCAAACGAATGCGGAAGGACAACCCTGTATTTCTTGGCGGGATACTTTACTCCCCCTACGTCCTCTCAATGAGTTGTTGACTTACAATCGCCATCTCAGTCGAGGGAATGTTTACGGTGGTAATCAAGAAGAAGACATGATCTCTGTGGTGGTGCTTCGGAGTTCAGGCAATTTCCTAGCGCTCCAGGTTGATCAAGTGTTAGGTGAACAGGAGATTGTAATTAAGCAACTAGAAGGACCGGTTCCCAAACCTGTGGGTGTTGCAGGGGCAACGGTGCTAGGGGATGGGCGGATCATGCCGATCGCTGATGTGTTGGAATTAATTGACTTGTCGATGGGTCGTATCCGTCGCGATGTCAGCGGTACGCTGTGGGATCAGTCTGGAGAACAGGGAATTCCAGAACCACCTGTGTCTAAGTCAGAACCTATGGTGTTGATTGTGGACGACTCTATTACAGTACGTGAGTTGCTGTCGATGACTTTCAACAAAGTGGGTTATCGAGTGGAGCAGGCTCGTGATGGACAGGAAGCATGGGAGAAGTTGCGTTCTGGATTACCTTGCGATATTGTCTTCTGCGATATTGAAATGCCTCGGATGGATGGCTTGGAGTTACTTTCGCGCATTCAGAAAGATCCCAGTCTCAGCCATCTCCCGATCGCCATGCTGACCTCACGGGGTGCCGATCGGCACCGCCAAATGGCAGCTTCACTCGGTGCCAGCGGCTACTTTACCAAGCCCTATCTGGAAGAAGCGCTTTTGGATGCAGCGCAACGCATGTTAAAAGGCGAAGTTTTGTTGACCAATGCGCCTTAGGTCAATCAGCACAAGCTAATCTTTGTCTTCTTCAGCACTGTTCTCCCTAAACCCTAGGCAAAAGATTAGAACATCCCCCACTTCCATCATTTGCTCAGAGGTCGGAGTTCCTAATTTGCGTAGAAGCTTCGCATAGGGAATTGTGGCAGTGTTTTGCACATCCAAGTCTCCTTGTCGAAGGAACCGGGCTTTGACTTACACCTCAAATCTTTGCAATGTTTTTCTGCAAAGCCGGATGACTTCAGAACGTGGGGATCGTCCGTGTAGCGAACTTCAGGCGGTTCTGGCAGAAAGTAGTTGACTAGATTATTGAGTTTGCCTATGGTTTGCTCCTAAGCAAAACTCTTGATTTAGAAAATGGGGTGAGCGATCGCCCACCCCAAAATTTCTCTCTTGCTCTGTCTACTGTGTCGTCAACAATTCTGACGACAAGCGCTTGAATTCCAGGCGTTCGTTTTCGCCGACATCCACAAAAATGGTGTCGCCATCGCTGAAGTCGCCGCGCAGAATGCACTTGGCGATCGCCGTTTCCAACTCGCGTTGAATTGCCCGCTTCAGCGGACGCGCACCATAGACTGGGTCATAGCCCACATCGGCGAGAAAATCGAGTGCTGCATCGGAAAGCTTGAGGGCAATCTTACGTTCTTGCAAGCGCTGTCCCAGCCGTTGTACCTGAAGTTTGACGATATTCCGCAATTCGCTTTTTTGCAGACTGTGGAAGAAGATAATTTCGTCGATCCGGTTGAGAAACTCTGGACGGAAACTGTTCCGCATGGCTTCCATCACCCGACTTCGCATTTCTTCGTGGCGAGAGTCATCACCTGCCACATCCAGGATGTACTGAGAGCCGATGTTGCTGGTCATGATAATGACTGAGTTTTTGAAGTCCACCGTATGACCCTGGGCATCGGTGACCCGACCGTCATCCAAAATCTGCAACATGACGTTAAAAACATCGGGATGTGCCTTTTCAATCTCATCAAAAAGAATGACAGCATAGGGACGGCGACGGATGGCTTCGGTCAATTGTCCCCCTTCGTCATAGCCGACATAGCCTGGAGGGGCACCAATGAGCCGAGAAACGGCATGCTTCTCCATGTACTCGGACATATCGATCCGCACCATTGCCTCTTCGGTATCGAATAGATAAGAGGCGAGGGCTTTTGCTAACTCGGTTTTACCGACCCCCGTGGGTCCCAAGAAGATGAAGCTGGCAGTGGGACGGTTGGGATCAGCCAGTCCGGCGCGCGATCGCTGAATTGCATCGGCAACCGCAGTAACGGCTTCATCCTGCCCAATCACCCGCTTGTGCAATTCATCTTCCAGGTGTAACAGTTTTTGCATCTCGGATTCCACCAGTTTGCTGATGGGAATGCCCGTCCACTTGGAAATGATTTCGGCAATATCGGACTCGGTTACTTCTTCTCGTAAGAGTGACTTCCCTGTGGTTTGGGTTTGTGCCAGTCGATCCTCTGCTGCCTGCAATTGTCGCTGCAAATCAGTCAGTTTGCCGTACTTCAACTCGGCTGCCCGGTTCAGGTCGTAGTTGCGTTCAGACTGTTGAACCTCAATATTGACCCGATCGATCTCTTCTTTCAAGGTCTGAATATCTTTGATGACATCCTTTTCTGCCTGCCACTGGGCGTTAAGCGTGCTTTGCTCTTCTTTGAGATCGGACAATTCGCGCTCAAGGCGTTCTAACCGATCGCGAGAAGCGGCATTCGTCTCTTTTTGGAGCGACAGCTTTTCCATCTCCATTTGCAAGATTTTGCGATCGACCTCATCCAATTCTTCGGGTTTAGAGGTGATTTCCATCTTGAGCTTGGCGGCGGCTTCGTCTACCAGGTCAATGGCTTTGTCAGGCAAGAAGCGATCGCTGATGTAACGAGTGGAAAGGGTTGCCGCTGCCACCAGAGAACTGTCAGAAATTTTGACCCCATGGTGGACTTCATAGCGTTCTTTCAGACCCCGCAGAATGGAGATAGTATCTTCTACACTAGGCTGATCGATATAGACTTGCTGAAAGCGACGTTCCAGGGCTGCGTCTTTCTCAAGGTACTTGCGGTACTCATCCAGCGTTGTGGCACCAATACAGCGCAACTCGCCCCGTGCCAGCATGGGCTTGAGTAAATTTCCGGCATCCATTGCCCCTTGCGTTGCCCCGGCTCCAACGACAGTATGAATTTCGTCGATGAAAAGAATGATCTGCCCCTTGGAATCGGTGACTTCTTTGAGAACAGCTTTCAATCGTTCTTCAAACTCACCCCGGTACTTGGCTCCCGCAATCAGGGCACCCATATCGAGGGCAATTAACTTACGATCACGCAGTGATTGCGGCACATCGCCACTGATAATGCGCTGCGCCAGACCTTCGGCGATCGCAGTTTTACCGACCCCTGGTTCCCCAATCAGCACCGGATTATTTTTTGTCCTACGAGAAAGAATTTGGATGGTGCGGCGGATCTCATCATCCCGCCCAATCACCGGGTCCAATTTGCCCTGGCGAGCAAATTCTGTCAAATCTCGCCCATACTTTTCTAGGGATTCGTACTTGCCTTCTGGGTTCTGATCCGTCACCTTTTGGTTGCCTCGAATCTGTGCGATCGTATTCTTTAACTTAGACTCATCTAGCCGAAACTCTTGAAAGAGACTTTTACCAAAGCGATCGTCCTTGGAATACGCCAGCAACATATGTTCGACTGAGATGAACTCATCTTCAAATTGCTTGCGCCAGTCTTCTGCCCGATCAAGCAAAGTGTCCAGGCTGCGCCCTAAAAAGACTGAAGTGCTGCTGCCTGTTACTTTTGGCTGCCGTTTGATGAAGTCCTCCGTGTACTCGCGCAGGCGTGACACATTGATGCCCAGTTTATTAAAGACACTGATTGCCAGACCCTCTTGTTCAAGCAGTGCCTTCATCAGATGTTCGGCTTCAATTTGCTGTTGCTGGGACTGCTTAACAATCTCTGGAGTGCGAACGATCGCTTCCCAAGCTTTTTCTGTAAATTGATTGGGGTTGGTTGGCTGCATTGACTGACCCCCTATAAGTTACTCAGTAAGTGGAATGGATGGAAAAACAGGAGCACAAACGATAGACAAGAGACCTGGGATTCCAAAATCTGAAGTTTCCAGCTTAAACGCTACCCTTTTTCCCGTCTATAGCCTTTAGTCCAAAGATCTTCCGTTCAGGCATCGCTGCTGAATATGCCTATTGTAGGGAATAGAAAGTTCTTGCTGGGATCGGTGTTTACACCCTCTAAGAGGGGTATAGCCGTCCTTGGTGAGGGTGACTCACAAAATTGACAGAAGATTTCTCGGTTGTGTTCTCCCTACTCACCTTGATCAACCGCTAGAATGGGTGACAGGTTCTTCTGCGGCGTTGGTGACTGCCAACAATGTTTTATGATCTATACTTTTTGAAGCACGGGAGCCTACAGGTCGAGTAGCAGTAGACCGAGCATGTACTCGGAAACTTTAAACTCGATCAATGATTCCCACCTGGTTTTAACCAGGTCAAAAACTGAGGTAAGACGGCGTTGTGGGGAACTCAATATTGAATGGCTTCTCTGTCTGTAAGGACGGAGAAGTTATTTTTTGGCTGGAGCACTCATTTTTCTCAGTTGATGCGATCAATAAGACTTGAAATTATCAACACTACTGAACTTGTTTTCCCGCGAGACGCCCCTCAATAAGCCACCTAGTCAATCAAAAATGTCAAGAAACCTCCATATTCTTGAAAAAGAATCTCTTAACTTTTAGCTTCCTCGTTCTAGCTAATAATCAAAAATGTTCTTGAAGCTTTTGTCAAATTGCAGCGACTGCAAAGCTTTCAACTCAGGGCCAGTCAATTCAGAATCAGTCCATTGAAGACAGTTAGCCCCAAACAGGTATTTTTTGTCGTTTTTGCTGCTTTATTTTGGTAGTTTTTAATGCTTTGTCTTACTTTTTCGCGATCGTCAAGCGTTAACATAAGTTAAGCCAAATTGAGTCCGAGTTTAAGCGCAGGTAATTTGTCTCAACTTCTAAACTCCTCAAAATTTCCCGCTAGCCTGTTGCGGTTGAAGAATGGGCTAACAGTGATCCACCAAGAAATCTCAGCCACCCCGGTTGCTGTAGTAGATGTTTGGGTACGGGCGGGGGCGATCGCTGAGCCGAATGATTGGTCAGGCATGGCTCACTTTTTAGAGCACATGATTTTTAAGGGCACAGATCTTTTGCCACCTGGATTATTTGATCAAGCGGTCGAAAACCGGGGTGGTGTGACCAATGCTGCGACCAGCCACGACTACGCCCACTACTTCATTGTTACCTCCTCCGATCAGTTGGGCGATACCCTGCCCTATCTTTCAGAACTGTTGCTCAATGCTGCAATTCCCGACGATGAGTTTGAGCGTGAGCGAGATGTGGTGATGGAAGAGATCAACCAGGCTTACGATAACCCAGACTGGTTGGGATTTCAGGCAACCATGGAGTCAATTTATCAGCAGCATCCTTATGGTCGCCCAGTATTGGGGACAAGAGATACCCTTTTACAGCACTCTCCAGATGCAATGCGGGCTTTTCATCGGACTCATTATCAGCCCGAAAATATGACGGTGGTGGTGACAGGTAATGTGCCCCAAGAGATGGCATTAGGGATGGTGGAGCAGACGTTTAGTCAGTTTAACGATCGCAGCTCATGCCCATTAGTTGCCACCGAAGCGGAACCCCCAATCACCGAAATTCGGCGTCAAGAGCTTTGCCTGCCCCGGTTAGAGCAAGCTCGACTGATGATGGCATGGGTAGGACCTGGTGTGGAGCAATTGCATAGCGCTTATGGGTTAGATCTCATTGCTGCCTTACTGACAGAGGGACGGTCTTCGCGACTCGTACGTGAACTGCGGGAAGAACGGCAATTAGTCCAGGCAATTACCAGTAGTTTTTCATTGCAGCGCGAATCCGGTCTGTTTACGATTACTGCTTGGATGGAACCTCAAAACCTGGAGCGAGTTGAGGCGCTGATTGGAGATCGACTGACCGAGTTGGTTTCTCACCCTGTTTCTCATGTAGAACTCGCCCGGTGTAAGCGGTTATTGTGCAATGACTATGCATTTTCAACCGAAACCCCCAGCCAACTGGCAGGGCTATATGGCTACTACAATACCATCGCTCAAGCAGAGCTCGCTGTGTCTTATCCCAAGCGAATTCGCTCATTCCAGCCCGAAGATATCCAAAAACTGGCAAGTCAGTATCTTTCCCCCTATCACTACGCTGCAACCGTGCTCAGACCCGCCTAGGGCGACATACAAACTGGTTTCGGGTGGTCCATCAATTCTTAAAAGAGATGTGCATCTAAGTCACAACCAGGTCAGCTAACCATTCAATTCAGAAAGGATACGTCGTGAGACAAAGTTTAATCGAGCTAGGGCAAAACCGTGCAGTTCACCGGACTGTGCTGAGTAATGGCATGGTGGTGCTGATGGTGGAAAATCCAGCTGCGGATATCATTGCTGCTCGTGTCTTTATTCGTGCTGGGAGTCATACAGAGCCTAGACAACAAGCAGGCTTATCTCAGTTAGTTTCGGCTGTGCTGACCAAGGGAACAGAGCGCCTTTCTTCGTTGGAAATTGCGGAGCGAGTAGAATCTGTGGGTGCAAGTCTGGGGGCAGATGCCGCTTCTGATTACTTTCTGTTGAGCCTCAAAACCGTCTCTGCGGATTTTGCTGAGATGCTGGAACTGGTGGGGGAATTGTTGCGATCGCCGACGTTTCCCAAAGAAGAGGTTGATCTAGAGCGTCATCTCACCTTGCAAGCGATTCGCTCTCAGCAAGAACAACCCTTCACCGTTGCTTTTGATCAGCTTCGTCATGCCATGTACCAGTCTCATCCTTACGCGCTTCCTGGGCTAGGCACAGAAGAAACCGTTACACAACTTACGCGGGAAGATTTGCAGGCTTACCATCAGGCATACTTTCGTCCTGATAATATCGTGATTAGCCTCGTCGGTCGAATTGTGCCCCAATCAGCTCTCGATCTGATTGAGCAAGTCTTTGGGGATTGGCAAGCCCTCTCGATCTCCCCTCCATCATTGTTGCTTCCACCCGTGGTCTCCAACCCTTGCCAATCTGTAACGGAGCAGGACACGCAGCAATCCATTATTATGTTGGGTTATCTGACCCCCTCTGTGTTGGATCGAGCGTCCGTAGACGACGTTTCGGATTACACCACCCTTAAGCTATTGAATACTTATCTAGGGAATGGGCTGTCCAGTCGGTTGTTTGTTGAGTTGCGAGAAAAACGGGGTTTGGCTTATGAAGTTTCTGCGTTTTTCCCAACTCGTCTCTATGAATCTCAGTTTGTAGTGTATATGGGAACTGCACCCGACAACACTGCGATCGCACTAGAGGGATTGACCTCTGAAGTTGAACGCTTGCGTCACATTCGCATCGATGAAGAGGATCTGCAATCGACAAAGAATAAGCTGCTGGGGCAGTATGCTTTAGGCAAGCAAACGAATGCTCAAATTGCTCAAATCTTAGGTTGGTACGAAACTTTAGGCTTAGGGGTCGAGTTTGATACCCGTTTTCAGCAAGAAGTGACCGAAGTGAGTTGCAAAAACGCTCAAGCCGTTGCTCAAAAATACTTCACCGAACCGTATGTTTCGCTCGTGGGTCCAGCAGCGGTGATGCGTGAATCGGCAGTGCCAGCAACGTTGGGTGCTTAAGTGTTGTAACAGGACTCAGCAGTTCAAACACCCAATGATTGGAGCAATAGAAAAGTCATTTGCAGTACTGCCTGTGGGTAGTGTTCAAAGGTGCTGTTGGTATTTTTGAAAGCTTTGCTGAGCAAAGCTTTCAAAAATACCAACAAGATGTCTAGAACATAACCTTGATAACCTTGCCTGTATAAGTGAAGCGGAAAATGTCTGGGTCAGTCCCATTTCCTGCAACAATGGCATTTGAAAGCATGGCTGAGCGAAATACTCTCAAAAATATTTGGAATACATTTAGAACATTCTTTGCTGATTCTGAGATTGGGTTCGATTGGGTGGAGCTTTTCCAGAATTTTGTTCTTGCTCAAAATTTCCTTGTTGAAAATGCTCCGATTCAGTCAAGTAAACAAGCTAAGAACCGAACCGAGACGGCGATTCTCAGTCTATTAAGCCAGATCTCTAGAATTTCTCAGGCGGATGATTTGACGGCGCATCTGTGGGGAAGCATCTACTTCAGGCACTTCTTGCGCTTGAACCTGAACATTGATGGTTTCTAGATATTCATCTGTGCCACATGCAAAAGCATCCATCAGCATCTCTAACAGTTGCTCACGATCGTTGAGAATGCTTTTTTCTTCGATGAGTCTGAATTTGAGATGGATTTCGCATTCGTAAACACCAACTTCGACGGTCTTCGGCTGATACTCTACAGGATCGTATTTCATTGACAAAAGCAGCCATTACTGCAACGCAACTAGGAAAAAATCAAAGAACTAGAAAAGGTTTTGGAACAAATTTATTGAAGACTTGATTAGTTTTTTAAGGTCTCCAATTGAGAGATTTAGAAGTCTTCAACTTTTTTGACGAGAAATAGTCAAGAAAATAATTACATCCATTTGTTGTCACCCTAGCATCCCTAGAAAATAGTGCAGATCCGCTAAATAGCTGAATTTAAGTCTTCGATTCAGCTCCTAACAATTCCTTGAAATTAACTTTGTCATTCCTTGATAAATGAGAGTACTTCTCAGTTGAAAACTGACTTTTTAAAGGATTGCAGGGTAGTTATTGAGTGTGCCCTAAATCCTCGCCAAAATCTAGGGACCACAGTGAACCTTTAAGAAATCTGGGTAGACTTCATCAGAGCTTTAATTACTTTATCGTATTTATTGGCTCTACTTGCCTGTTCTCAGGGACTTGCAGGAAATTAGAGCTGTCGATTAATAAACAAGAAATAATCAGGGATTGATGTATGAATTAACACTTTGAATTCTAGAGTTACTCATTTAGATATCTCTGAAATTTTTCTAGAAATCGTGATTAATCATACCCGTATACTCAATTTCCATCAATTCTATGTTTCATAAACATTCTGTAGTTTTGTAAGAGACAAAGGGTTTAGTATCTGTTAAAACCAAGTTTTTTATGATCCTCATCTGAATTTTTTGGCAAGATTTGTGTTGCTAATAGACGGATCTAAGTGAGGACCTCCTGTTGGATTTGCGGTGCGACTACAGGTTCGATTCGTGTTTTAACTGGCAGTTTCAGAAAGAACACGGAGAAGTAAAAAGCTCTTGCTTGATCAAAAAACTGGTAACGAGGTCAGGTAAGGCTGCCATCCTGCCATCCCTACAGGGAATACTAGAAGCCCTTCAATAGAAAGATTTCTAAGGTTGAGACTTAATGGAGTTGTTAATTTAATCACTTCGATGTTCCTCGGTAAGGGGACAAGGACTTGCACCCTTATAGATCGCTCATCTTTCCGGCTGAATTCACTGCCCTTTGGATCGCACCAAGAGCTGATGAAAGAAAATGATAGAAACCATGAATTTAGGAACGATGAACAGGCAAGGTGAAGTGGAAGCAACTGCCCTGATTGGCGTTGGCGTCTACCCAAATCTGACCATAATGTGCTCGCACCACTCGCTGACAGAGTGCTAACCCAAGCCCGTAGCCATCTTGTGCAGTGTCTCGTTCCAAGCGGAAATGTTCCTCAAAAATTCGTTCTTGATTTTCGAGAGGAATACCTGGTCCGTTATCACAAATGCTCACTTGTACCTTTTGAGTAGTGCGATGCAGGACCGTAATCTGAATTTTTCCACCTTCTGGGGTATATTTTGCTGCGTTATCTAATAAGTTGGTGAGCACTTGTCGAATACGCTCTTTGTCAGCGTATACAAGGGGGAGGTCAGTGGGAATATCGGTTTCAATGTATTGGTTTTTTTGCCGAAAGCGTTCTTTAAGGTGATCCAGTACATCTTTGCAAAGACCCACGAGATCAAGTTGCTGGGGTTGAATGGGGAGTTCAGCATTCGTGCCTCGTGCTGCTTGGAGGATGTCTGTGATCATGCGATCGATCGCTTTGGTTTGGGTGCGGGCATGTCTGAGGAGTTGCGCTGTGAGGGCAGGTGTCAGACGTGAGGGTTGTCCGTCTTTGGATGAGCCTAGTTCTAATGTTTCTAATGCGATCGAGGTTGCAGTCAGCGGGTTACGCAAGTCATGTGCCAGCATTGCGATGATGTGATCCTTAAACTGAAGTTGCTCTTGTAGCTGCTCAACTTCTTGTTTAAGCCGAAAGATTTCATCAGAAAGGCGGAGAATTTCAGTAGAGCGGGCGATTGTACTCGGGATTGACTGCATAACTAAACTCGCCGATTCAGAATCGTGGCGTTTAAGTGCAGTCGAACTCCCGGTTTCGTTCTGCTCCTCTTCCACCGCATCATCGGTTAAGTTAGGAGTATCTGCCTGCCTTTTCAAATAATCTTCTACAGAACGCTGCCAGCGATGCCACCAGATGCCCAACTGATTAATCAGGTTGCTGCCTGCCAGGGTTTGCCGAGGTTCTGGATGAATTTTGACCAGCGCAGGCGTAGCAACCAGCTTAAAGTGCTCGGCTAGATAGGGTTGCTCTTCCACATCAATCACTTGGAGATCGAAGGGATACTCGGTTCTTAAATTTTTCAGGTAGACACGAATTCGACGAATTTGCTCGGTTGACCCCGGGCGTTTATCGACGAACAACAGCAGTTGCAAGGGCACTTCAAATTTACTGGACTCTTCAGGAGATGCCTGCATGCATTTCCTCTAGCACATTCGCGACGATCGGGAAGGGAATTTGTAGAGCACGCTGGGGATGAAATTGATAGATTTTCAGTTTAAGTTCGCTTTCGCTCTATCTATAGAGTATCCGAATAATTGTGACGAAAATGTCAAACTCATGCGAGAGTCTTGGAGAAACACGAGACAGGTCCCATAGAATCGTCGTGAAGATAGCTTATGATGCCTTACCTTTGAATGAGTCCCATTCCCCCGAATGGCTAAGTGATGTTCTTTAGGAGGGTATTTTAAAAAGTATCTCTTCAGGAGAACTCTAAAGGCAGATTTTTCCACAGAAAATGATTAGTGTCCTCGATTGTGAAGATTTGCACTTATAGATACGACACGACCTGGACAGGCTCGATCTCTTTCCCAGTGGGGGGAAGAACCGATCGCCCGGTATCGGCTGCGCTCTCATCACCCCTACCGCAGTGATGCGAATTGTTTCTCCAGTGGCAGCGATCGACGCCTTAATGTCCAAAAAAAGTAGACCCTTGGGAGAAGCTAGAGATTCTAGACGCTTTTGTAGAAAGCAACGTGTGCCGACCGAGAGCGCTTGATTACAGATCTATTACCTACTTTCTTCTACCTGCTCTCACTTCAAAGGCGGGCAGTGCGTAATCAAATTAGCTGGAAGATTCAGTAGGGATTTCTACCGAAAGCTACTCAGATAGTACAAAGTATATACAGGCATATAATTGGGATCTCAATTGAAAAGTAGGGGCTTGTTAACCCTTCTTTTTTAAGGCTCTTGCATGATACTGAGGTCTGTAAGCAAGAATGAAGTCATGTGAATTTGTGGGTGGTGGCTGATGAAAATCTTAGTATTAGCTTGGGAGTTTCCACCCCGAATTGTGGGAGGCATTGCGCGCCACGTTGCAGAACTTTATCCTGAGTTGGTGAAGTTAGGGCATGAAATTCACTTGGTGACAGTTGAGTTTGGGCAAGCGCCCCATTATGAAATCGTAGATGGAGTGAAGGTGCATCGGGTGGGGATTGGCGCCAGCCGTGACTTTTTTCACTGGATCGCCAATATGAATGAGAGCATGGGGCGGCATGGTGGCAAATTGCTCCAGGAAGATGGTCCTTTTGATATTATTCATGCCCACGATTGGTTGGTTGGAGATGCCGCAATCGCCCTCAAGCATCTGTTCAAAATCCCGCTAGTTGCCACGATTCATGCTACTGAATACGGTCGCCACAACGGGCTTTACCATGACACTCACTTTTATATCAATGGTAAAGAAAAAGACTTGGCGTTCAATGCCTGGCGGATTATTGTTTGCACCAATTACATGCGGTTAGAGGTGGAGCGGGCACTGACAGCGCCCTGGAACAAAATTGATGTGGTTTATAACGGCATTCGCCCTGAAAAGAAGCGGATTCTGGCTGACTTTGACCATTGGCATTTTCGGCGTCGGTTTGCCGAAGATGGGGAAAAGATTGTTTACTATGTCGGTCGGATGACGCATGAAAAGGGCGTAACCGTTTTGCTGAGTGCAGCTCCCAAAATTCTTCAGGAACTAGACGATCGGGTCAAATTTGTCCTGATTGGGGGAGGGAATAGTAACCACCTAAAGCACCAAGCCTGGGATCTGGGTATTTGGCACAAATGCTACTTTACCGGATTTATGTCTGATGCAGACTTAGACAAATTCCAAACTGTTGCCGATTGTGCGGTATTTCCCAGCCTTTACGAACCCTTCGGCATTGTGGCGCTCGAAAGCTTCGCAGCTCGTGTGCCTGTAGTGGTTTCAGATACAGGCGGTTTTCCAGAAGTCGTACGCCACTCTAAGACGGGCATTGTCACCTGGACGAATAGCGCTGATTCACTTGCCTGGGGCATTCTGGAAGTTTTGAAGAATCCAGATTATGCTCAGTGGCTGGTTGATAATGCTTACGCGGATCTCGACAAGCGCTTTGATTGGGTAAAGTTGGCGCAGCAGACGGATGCCGTCTATGGCAGAGTTTTGCATGAACGGGCAGAGGTAGATTGGTGATGATTAAACCCCACAATTCTCTAGGCTTTGCCCTTTTGGTCGTTTTGACGGGGGCAACGGCTGCGTTTGCTGCTAACGCGGCGGATGTCCAAAAGTTGCTGGATACTGGCGAGTGTATGGGCTGTGATCTCAAGGGTGCCAGCTTGTATAACTTTAATTTTGATGGAATTAATTTGAGCAGTGCGAATTTGAGTGCTGCAGGGCTGCAAAGTTCCAGTTTGAGCTTTGCGAATTTATCGAGTGCAATCTTGCTGGAAGCAAATTTGGCATTGGCGAATTTGTCGGGAGCCAATTTGTCCGGGGCCGATTTAACGAAAGCCAATTTGTATCGTGCTGATTTGAGTGGGGCAGATTTGACGGCTGCTAATTTGTCCGGAGCGTCTTTAGAGTCAGCGGATTTGCGAGGTGCAAACCTGAGTGGGGCAAATTTGAGTGGGGCGAATTTATTTCGGGCAAAGACTGGAGGGGCGAATACCACGGGAACAATTCTGAAGAATGCAACGATGCCTGATGGATCAACCCATCGGGGGAACTGAACAGAATTCAGGTACGATCGCGCTGAGAGACGACAACAAAATTAAGATCCAGATTTCTTGGGGCTTAGTATTGGGGAGATAGATTTTGCCTCAGTTGTAGCCATTTTTGCCCAAATGCTAAACCCTTACAGGCGGATCTCAATACACGCTGAAATTGCGATCGTCAATCTAAAAAAATACGTCGCTCTGTAGAGGTGCAGGATGGATCAGGTCGAGCGGATAGCGTGGTTGCGATCTCAGACATCGCTGGGTGCACTGTCGGAAGAAACGATACAGGCGATCGTGGCTGCAATCCAGGTTGAAACGATTCCAGCTAACCGTCGCCTGGTGCGGGAAGATACCTTACCGACAGCCCTCTATATCCTCAAATCAGGACAGTTGGAGAGCTACCGCACCCAAAAAACGAGCCTTGCCAACGCGATCGGGCTATTGCCGGGGGCGGTGATTCACCTGAAAGAAATGCTGCTCGATCAACCCGTTGAACAGACGGTGATTACCTTGACTGATGTGGAATTGTGGAGCATCCCGCGTGAGCAATTTATTGTGCTTACACAGGCACATCCCGAAATTTCTCAGACCTTATCTCGCCAATTGGCAACGGAGCTGAATCAGATTTCCTTTCAGCTCACGTTTGAGCGCGATCGACAAATTGCACTGCGTCCCTATCTAGTGCCTAAGGTCAAACGGGGCATTATTGGCTCTAGTCGTTATGCGGTGCGACTGCGTCAGGAAATTAAAAAAGCGGCTGCGGATCATCAATCCGTCTTGATTTTTGGTGAACCGGGGTTGGGTAAAGACAATATTGCGGCCCTGATTCACTTTGGTTCTCGCTGCCGCCAGGAACCAATGATCAAGCTCAACTGTGAAACTTTACAAGTCAGTGGGGCAGAGCTATTTGGGCGAGATGGGGGCAAGCCCGGTTTGCTGGAATGGTTGGGGACAGGTACGTTGCTGTTAAACAATGTGCAAGATCTGCCGCCAGAACTGAAAGAAAAACTGGTGGTTCTGCTGGAAACAGGCAACTATACCCCGATTAGTCGGGAGGGAGATCCGGAGCCTGCGGTCAGGCGTTGCCAAGCTCGGATTGTCATGAATTCGGAAAAAATCTTGCCCTATCTAGAGAAAAAGAATCGGGTCAAGCACCTGATTAAGGTGCCTCCTTTGCGGGTGCGAAAGTCAGACATTACCGCGCAGGTGGCGTACTATTTGGGGCTGTTTTGTCGATCGCGGGGGTTGCCTAAGCCCAAGGTAACGCCCGAAGCATTGCGCCGGTTGCAGGGTTACGACTTTCCTGGCAATCTGACCGAATTGGAAGGTTTAATAGAGCGGGCAGTGGTCCAGGCAGAGGGTGCAGCGGAACTGACGGAAGAGGTTTTCTGGTCAGTGAGTACCAAACTACGGCGATTTCGGTTGAATTTGCTGAATGTGAATCCTAAACTACGGCAGTTTTTACGCAGTCCCTGGTATCCCGATCGCATCAATTACGGGTTTACCTTGAGTGTCTTTGCAGGAGTGGTTGCCGTCTTGATCTGGGGTCCGCAAAGTCGCGATCGCAACGTTGCCCTCAATTTTTTCTGGGCATGGTGGTGGCCCCTGATTCTGATTGCGTTCCCCTTTGTGGGGCGGCTCTGGTGCGCTGTCTGTCCGTTTATGATTTATGGCGAAGTCACCCAGAAACTTTCGCTCTGGCTGCTGCCGCGTAAGCTGAGACCCTGGCCCCGTCAACAGGCAGAAAAGTGGGGCGGATGGTTTTTGTTTGGACTGTTTGCCCTCATTTTGCTGTGGGAAGAACTTTGGGATTTGGAGAACACCGCTTACCTATCTGCCTGTTTGTTGTTGTTGATTACAGCGGGCGCGATCGTTTTTTCGCTGCTGTTTGAACGGCGGTTTTGGTGTCGCTATTTGTGCCCGATCGGGGGGATGAATGGTTTGTTTGCCAAGTTGGCTGTAACGGAGCTGCGAGCACAACAGGGCATTTGTTCTGCCACTTGCACCACCTATCAGTGCTATAAGGGAGGACCACAAAAGGGCGAAGGTCAGGAGACGGGAGGCTGTCCTCTCTATTCCCATCCAGCACAATTACAGGAGAACAAAGATTGTGTTCTGTGTATGACCTGTCTCAAAGCCTGTCCTCATCGATCGGTGGAGTTGAACCTGCGTCCTCCTGGCATTGAACTCTGGACGACCCATACACCGACCCGTGCAGAAGTAGCGCTCCTGTTTTTGCTGTTTGGTGTAGTGTTACTGCATCGGTTGCCCGAAATTGAGCAACAGTTTGGTTGGCATCTGCATCTAGACCAGTTTGGGTTCCATACGGGGGCGGCGATCTTGGCATTGTTGGTTCCGATCGCGATCGCGCTACCCACTTATGCACTCATTCGCCTTGTCCAAAAAATGCAACAACCTCTTTCGGCCGTCAAGCCGCGGGCGTTTATTGATCTGGCATATGGATATCTACCCTTAGTGCTCGGTGCCAACCTGGCACACTATCTGCGCTTAGGACTCACTGAAGCAGGACGAGTTCTGCCCGTCACTTTTGCTACCCTGGGCTGGCAGGGAGGGGCAAATTTGCCGATCGCCGTCGTCGATCCAGCAGTATTGGCATTTTTGCAAGGGGTGACGCTGATTTTCTCAGTTTGGTGCAGTATCGTTTTAACGCAAAAAATTGCGCGTCAATCTTTCTGGACTTTGCTGCCTCAGCATGGGGCAAGTTTCGCAATCGGTTCGCTTTACTGGAAGGTGATTGTAGGGTGGTGAAAGGGTGAAGGAAGAGGGAAAGGGGAGAATTTAGTCGATCACTTTGAGAAGTCCCATTTGCAGGCGATCAAATACACAAGTGATCTGTTTTAATTCTTCAGAGTTGAGGGAACGATCGGATGTCATGACTCTGAGAAAGTAGTTTTCGTCAGAGCGTGTAATTTTCCCAGACTCAAAAATGCGGCGAATCACCTGCTTGATGCTGGTGCTTGACCGAGAGTAGATGCTTGCGGTATGCATGGCTCAATTCTGTGACGACGGGGTTATCGCTGCGATTAACCGTAGTTTCGCGGATTTATCAACTCCTAACTTCCCCCAGCCGGGATAACCCGATCGGATGAACAAAATTTAGCCATGGCTGAGTTACCAAAATTTCGCAATCCAAGTCTGCTGAAACTTGCCCTCACGCATCGTTCTTATGTTAATGAGCATTCAGAAGTACAGGAACATAATGAACGATTAGAATTTTTGGGTGATGCGGTTCTTAATTTTCTGAGTGGCGAGTTTTTATATAAACGTTATTCAGAAAAGCCTGAAGGAGAATTGACCCCCTTTCGTTCTTCCTTGGTGGATGAAGTCCAATTAGCCAAATTTGCGATCGCGCTAGATTTGGGGCGTCAACTGCGACTGGGCAGAGGGGCCGAACTGGAGGGAGGTCGCCAAAACTCCAATCTGCTGAGCAGTGCTTTTGAAGCGGTGGTTGGTGCCTATTTTCTGGATATGGGGTCTGACATTCCCCCAGTGCAGGCTTGGGTGCTGCCCATGTTTTCAGAAGTGGTTGATCAATTAGTGATTACGGTCCCCAGTATCAATTACAAAAGTCGCTTTCAAGAATGGGCTTTGGCGCAGGGCAGACAAAATCCCAAGTACACGATCGTCAATCAATCGGGTCCCGATCACGCGCGAGAATTCATCGCATTTGTTGAGGTCGCGGGTCAACCCTATGGCACTGGCAAGGGACGCAGAAAGCAAGATGCCGAAAAAGATGCTGCCAGAGACGCTCTTAAGCAATTGGGCTTAATTTAATTCCCCAGCCCTCTGGATCTTTAGTCCCTGCCATCTCTCACCTAATCCCACCCCACCCTCTGCTAGAATCACGGCATACTGAGAACAGGCGATTCTAGCTGGTTGTCATCCTCTCATAAGCGACTATGGCACGTAAATCAAGACCTTCTGCCTACGACTACGATCGAGACGACTACGGGACTCAGGAAAGCCCCCGGCGAAAGTCGAGCAAATCTACGTCCCTGTTCAATGCCACTTCTCTGGCGGTGTTGGGTGGCGTTTTTATCCTGGGTATCGGTGTGGGGATTGGTTTTAGTTCGGCGGCAAATACTGGGCAGGGTTCCAATGTGTTTTCGCGCGAGTCGATCGACCTCAATGCCCCTAACCCGGAACTTTGCGTGCAGTTTGGTGCCAGTGCGATCGCCATGGATACCCGCTTGTTTGTGACGTTAAACCCCTTCAACGTGTACGTCACCCAACCCACGATGCGACCGGGCTGCATCCTGCGGAGTAATAACTGGTCAATTTTAGAACAACGCAAACTCGTGACGACGGATCAGGTGAGAGAATGCAAAAACCGCCTGAACACCTTTGGCTTCACTGGCAAACTGGAAGAACAACCTCAAATTGATTGTGTTTACCAGAATGATGCGGCTAAAAACTTGTTTATTACGCAGCCAGGATCGGGTGCACCCCCCTCGGAAAATCAGAAGTTTTAGCGATCGTTGACCAGATACCTCTAGTGTTTGTGTTTAGGCGCGTTGTCGAGACTGACGCGGAGTAGGGGAGGCGCGGAGACGCAAGAAGGTTTATGAAATTCCCCCCCTCTTTATGTCCCTTTGTCTCCACCTCAGCCTCATTTGTCAAACTATCAGATACTCCCGTTAAGAACTAGTACAACCTGGCAGAAGCTATTGACGCAAAATTATATCTAGTGTTTTATGAGGGGGAAAGAGAATCCTGAAACACTAGATTTTGGCTATTCGTTTTTGAATACCATCAGTACAATGTTGTGGATTCAGGTTATTCAAATGGATACATTCTCCTATGGTTTCCCAAATCGAAGCCCCTGCCGCTATTGACGCCAAGCGTCGAGTTCCCCAAGCGATCGAAGGGCTGGTTCAGGTGTTTACCTGTTCTCATCGCAGTTTTTTCACAAATGTCATGGCGCAAGCCTTAAGAATTGCTGGGCAAGGAACCCCTGTGTTGGTGGTGCAGTTTCTCAAAGGGGGGATTAGCCAGGGCTACGAGCATCCTGTGCAATTGGGACAAAACCTGGACTGGATGCGGTGCAATCTGCCCCGCTGTATCGATACGCCTCACCTGGATGAAGCAGAAGCCCACGCGCTAAAAGAATTGTGGCAATATACCCAAGCGGTTATTCACCACGGAAAGTATGACCTGGTAGTTTTAGATGAATTGAGTCTGGCAATTAACTTTAATCTGATTCCGGAAGCTGAGGTGCTGGCATTTCTGGCGAAACGTCCCCGCTATGTAGACGTCATTTTGACCGGACCCGATATGCCTCAGGCAATTCTAGATGTCGCTGACCAGATCACCGAACTCCGTCGTAGTCACCAACCTTAGAAACCCATGATTAAAAACGACACCTGGATCACTGAAATGTCAGCCCAAGGGATGATCACACCCTTTGAACCCAGGCTGATACGTCACGTCGATGGCACGCCTGTGATCTCCTATGGCTTGAGCAGTTATGGCTACGATTTGCGCTTGTCGGCTTCTGAATTTCGGATTTTTCGTCATATTCCGGGTACGGTTGTCGATCCCAAAAACTTCAGTCCGGCAAATCTGGAACCAGCTCAGTTGCATACGGATGCTAATGGCAGCTACTTTATCTTGCCTGCCCATTCCTATGGTCTAGGGGTGGCGCTGGAGCGGTTAGAAGTGCCGGAGTATGTCACGGTGATCTGCATTGGTAAGAGTACTTATGCCCGGACGGGATTGATTGCCAATCTGACTCCCGCTGAAGCGGGCTGGCGCGGACACCTGACGCTGGAATTCTCAAATTCTTCCAGTGCCGATTGCCGGATTTATGCCAATGAAGGGGTGGTGCAGTTGCTCTTTTTGGAAGGTGCGCCCTGTGAAGTGAGTTATGAGACGCGACGTGGTAAGTACCAGGATCAGCCAGAAATGGTGACGCTGGCGAGAGTGTGAGTAAATCCTGAATGGCATTAATGTGACCAGGCGCGACGCAGCTTGAAATAGGTTTCGAGCCAGTCGCGCTTTTGGTGATGCTGGTATCGTTGCCACTCCGCCACGATTTGACTGAGAATTTCTGTCAGGGTGGGGGATGGAAAAGTGAGGTGTGCCAATTGACCAATTTTCAGGTTTTGTTGCAGCGCAAGGGCGATCGTCCCAATCGCTTCACTGGCTCCATTTCCTACCAAATGAGCTCCAAGAATCTTGCCATTTTTGTGGATGATCAGCTTACAAAAACCTGTGGACTCGTCCTGCATCTGGGCTCTGACCAGAGATTTTAAGGGAACTTGCAAAACCAGACATCGATTACGGTAACGATCGAGGGCCTCTGGTTCCGTCAGTCCCACACTTGCGATTTCCGGATCAGTGAAGATTGTTCTGGGTAAGATGTGATCGTCCAGCGTGAACCGTGGAAAGAATAATGCATTCTTTACCGCAATGCGGGCTTCAGCCTGGGCAACATGAATTGCCGAATTACCCATTGGCGAATAGCCACAGAGGTAAATGTGCGAATTGGCTGTTTGCATGTGTTGATTGCGGGTCAGGCGACGAATACCTGCCACTTCCAGATTGAGTGCGGCAACATCAGGTTGCTGCCCCGCTGCTAACAAAATCTCATCAGTTTCGATCGCTCGATCTCCTGCCTGCACCCATTTTTGAGCTTGAATTTGCCGAACTTGGGTGATTGAGGTTTGGGTAAAGATGCGAACACCTTCTGCCTCCAACTGCGCCTGAAGCAGCCGTGCCACTTGCGGATCGTCCCACCCGATCAAACGAGGCTGTTGGGTCACAATCGTAACTTTACTACCGAACCGCGCCAGCGTTTGCGCCAAGACGATGCCAGAGGGTTCATTGCCAATGACGACCAAGGTTTGCGGCAATGTGGGTTGTTTGTGTAAGGTCGTTGGGGTTAGATAGTGGATGGCAGCAAGGCCAGGAATTGCTGGGACGATCGGAGCATGGGAGGGCGCGAGCAGATAGGCTCGCGATCGCAGCATTCGATTGTTGACGCGAAATGTCAGGGGCACCCGATCGCAAAATGTACCCACTGCTTCAATCACCTCAATTCCCATGGCAGACAACACCGCAGGTGAATGGGCTTCTTCCAGGGTGGCTGAGATCGTCTCCACCCATGCCAGCAACTGGAGCCAATACCTTGATCCCCAAGGACGATCGTCCCCGGATTGGCCCAGACGCTCTTCAGACATCAAGACTGGATGTGCCTGCTGGGTTATGCGTCCAAAATGATTCAGCGCTGCCCCATCGAGAGTCTCTTTGATTTGCCAGCGATCGCTGACCAGAGCAACCCGTGCCTTGAGTGAAACAGCAGCGATCGCTGCTGCAATGCCAGCAGGTGTACTGCCAATAATGATGAGGTCGTAGTCAACCGACATTTCCTATCCTTGCAACTCGACTTTAGACTATCGACCTTCGATCTTCGATGGCAAAGCATTGGATTATCCATCAGTCCAGGCTGAGAACCTCCGCCAAGCCTGCCAAGAGGCGCTGATTTTCCGCTTCTGTGCGAACTGCCACCCGAAAGTAGCGATCGCCCAATTCGGCAAAACTCAAACAATCGCGAATCAGAATTCGGTGCCGCTGGAGCAATGCCTGTTGCAACTGTTGAGTTGATTGCTCTGACCTGACCAGCAAGAAATTGGCTGCACCCGGTAAGGGATCGAGTCCCGGTAGGTTTGCCAAACCCTGCCACAACTGAAGACGGGCTGCTTGCAACCAATCCCAGGTGCGCTGCTGGAACGCGGTGTCCTGGATGATGGCGATCGCTGCTATGGCTGCCAGCGTATTCACTGTCCAGGGATCACGCCACTGTTGCCAGCGGTTGAGGCGATCGGGATGGGCGATCGCATAGCCCAATCGTAACCCTGGCAAACTGTAGAATTTCGTCAACGATCGCAAAATCACCAAATTGGGAAATGTGGCAACGCGATCGATCAGGCTTTGCTGCTGTCCAGGCAACAAAAAATCCATAAACGCTTCATCCACCACCACCAGCCTAAACTGCTCTAGATAAGGCAAAATCTCATCTATGTCAAACAAGGCCCCCGTGGGATTGTGAGGATTGTTGAGTAACAGTCCACAGGAGGAGAGCATGGGACGATCGAGGCAGTCGAGAGGGAAGGCATTTTGAAGGGTGAGCTTTGAGGGTTGAGGGTTGAGTTCAAATTTCAAAGGACGCTCGATCGTTTTTGCCTCAAAAGCCTTGAGTGCGCGCCGATAATCGCCAAAAGCAGGCGTTATCAAATAAGTGGCTGTTAGTTCAGCCAAATCTCGGCATGCCCAGGTGAGTAGTTCAGCAGAGCCATTACCAGGCAGCACCCACTCTGGCGGAACCTGATGAAACTGGCTGAGGGCAGCACACAATGCAGTGTAGTTGGGATCAGGATATGCCCGCAGTTCTTCCCAAGCATTCTGGATGGCGACGATCGCAGAGTCGGGGGGACCCAACGGGTTAATGCTGGCTGAAAAGTCCAAAATTGCAGAGGGGGAACAGCCTGCCAGCTTTGCTGCCCAGACCAAATTCCCCCCATGCATGGGTCGGACAGGGGGATCGTCCCCCTCCGGTAAAACGTTATTTTGGGGGTGCAACTTTTTCCCGGAAAAGCTTGCCCGCTGAAAAAGCGGGGACTTTGGTCGCCGGAATTTCCATTTTGTCGCCAGTCTTAGGGTTACGACCCTCACGGGCTTTACGTTCACGCGGTTCAAATGAGCCGAAACCGACCAGGGTTACTTTGTCACCCTGAGAAACTGCTTCCATAATCGATTCGATCGCAGCAGTTAAAACGGCATCTGCCTGCTTCTTGGTCACACTGGCTTTTTCAGCCACCGCGTCAACGAGTTCACCTTTGTTCATTATTAATCTCCTTGTGATTGAACGGACTTACCTCATTTCGAGGTATCAAATGTGAGACGAAAAGGGAGCGTTTTGAGGAAGATTTTGCCAAAACGGTTGAAACCCCTATTGGCTCGAAGTTTCAATGCCTTATTCTAAGGTGTGAGAGCTGAAATGAAACCATGGAACCTTTAAGTTATATGGATTTCAGCAGTTTTTTGACTAAATTTCCTAATTAACGCGCCATTTTTGTCTGGATTCTGGCGCCAGAATAACCTCAAAACCCTGAACTGGCACAGAAATTTGACGATTTGAACCAAAATTTGCCAATCTCATAGAAATTTGGAGCAGTCCATCCGGTCAGCAGGATGCCACCAGTCGTATCCTAAAAGTCGTTCTGGCTTACCTGACAACGGTTTCATCCCATTGCAACCCGAAATGGCACCAGATGTGGCTTTCTATATATAGTGCTAATTAGGAAAATATTTTGCTTTAAGCGCTAGAGGTGTTTATGGTTGAAAGCAAGTTCTCCAGTTGGAACTCTTGTATCAAACTGGAGTCTGATCTTGGAAACGATCCTGAGCAATTAACGGTTCCCCTGAAAATCATTCGTAATCCTCTTGCGCTTTCGTTGCGCAGGGATCAAAAAAGGCGCTGCATTTGGATATTATAGGGAAGCTATCTCGCCTTTACGGTGGGTCAGAGTACTGTTAAATCCTTTGGAGCGATCGCCATGGAAACCCTTAAGATTGCCGTTTATATCGTTGTTTCTTTTTTCGTTCTCCTATTCGTTTTTGGCTTTTTGTCCAATGACCCCGCTCGCAACCCCAAGCGCCGGGATATGGAATAGCAGCACGCTGTCCACGTCTTAGACGAATTTTAGGGGTAGCCTTCGGGTCTACCCCATTTCCTTGGTTATTGATTTCCACGCCATGCCTTACCCGGCTTCGCTGCCCGATCCCCCCGCTATTGTTAGTCCACGACTTTCCGTTAGCCCCAATCTTTCTGCAAGTCTACGGCCCTCTCAGGATGTTGCTAGCCCTGCTCATCCTGCGGTTTCCGCCTCTCCATTGCCGCCCGCTCAACCTCATGTTGCCAAGCGCGTATCGGTTGCCGCTAAGCCAGAATCTTCCCCGCCGGAGGCTTCTCCAACTCGCCTGACAACGTTTGTCAAAGAGTCGGCAAAGCCGCATGCGGCTTTATTGGGTCCAGCGGTGACTTTAGGAGTCGATGCAGAGCCAAACCCAGTTTCTCCCGATTTTTTTAGCCCTGATACAACATCCCGGTCGTCAAACTCTGGCGTCAGTCCCGATCTTTCAGATGGAGCCTTCGTTTCTCAGTTCGTCCATCGCTTGACAGATTCGGCAACCCGCGCAGAGCCTGTTGCAAGTCGCCGATCGTATAATCTGCAACTGGTTCATGCCCAAAAAACGGCGGGGCAAACTGCCGTCTCGATATCCAAAGTGCAGGGTTTACTACCGCCATCCACTTCAGCCGATCGCTCGACTGATGCCCAATTGGTGATTACGCAAGTCGGAGGGTCGCCCGCTCCGCCTGGGGTTGCGCCCTTTCCTCCCCTGCCTGACTCACTGCAAGATTTGCCTGACAGCACCCGATCGATCTCTGATCCGGCGGCTACTGATGAAACCCCGCCGCCCCCTCCGGACGGATCGGAAGTTGTGCGGGAACCGCATACGATTCCTTCGGATGAGTTACCGGGGCTAGAAGGAGTGTCCACCGCGACCCCAACTGCTAAAAAGCCCACGCCTGCGAAACCCATTGCCACAGGCCCCGTGCCTGATGTCATTGAGTTGACAGCCGATCGCCAGGATTATGACAGTAATCACCAAGTTTTTACCGCAGAAGGCAATGTGGTGATGCGATTTCGGGGCGCGATTATGGATGCCGATCGCTTGCAAGTCAACCTGGTTAACCGGATTGCGGTGGCAGAAGGGCGAGTGGCGCTGACCCGTGGCGAACAGGTAATTCGGGGTGAGCGGTTTGAGTACAACTTTGTGCAAGAAACGGGAACTGTATTCAATGCTAGTGGTGAGGTGTTCTTGCCCTCGGCTGGTGCAGACTTTACCCCGACTTTGCCAACGGATATCACTGCGGGGGCAGTGCCTGCTCGCCCAGTCAGCGATCGCATTACCTCGCAGCAACCCACGCAAGGGGTGAATAGTCAGGGGGGATTTACGGGAATAGTTGGCTCTCGTCGAAACGTGTCTAATGTCCCGATCGGGAAACCGGGAGGCAGCGTCAATCGGCTGCGGTTTCAAGCCGATCGGATTGACTTTACCCCGCGTCAGTGGTTCGCGACTGGGGTTCGGATTACCAACGATCCCTTCTCTCCACCTGAACTCGAACTCCGTGCTGATTCTGCAACAGTGACACGGCTTTCTCCTTTACGGGACGAAATACGAGCAAGACATCCTCGCCTGGTGTTTGATCAAGGATTTTCGTTACCGCTGTTGCGATCGCGGGTGATTTTAGATCGCCGAGAGCGAGACCCGGCGCTTTTCCGGTTTGGCTATGATGACGAAGATCGGGGAGGGGTGTTTGTCCAAACGACCTTTGAACCGATCGCAACTGAAAATGTGAGTTTTAGCATCTCGCCGCAGTTTTTCATTCAGCAGGCAGTGCAAGATGGCAAGTTCTTCAGCTTGTCCAACTTGGGGGTTAAAAGTCGATTAAGCGTTTCCTTCTCCGCTTTAACGTCACTGCGGGCATCGGCGGTACTAACCAGCCTCGATCCCGATGAAATTGAAGAAGAACTGCGTGCTAGTGTCGGTTTGCAGCAACTCATTCCCACTTCTTTTGGGACGCATTCCCTGCGGTTGCAATATAGCTATCGCGATCGCATCTTCAATGGATCGCTTGGCTTTCAAACGGTGCGCGAAAGTCTTGGCATTATTTTCCAGTCGCCTGTGATCCCGCTGGGTAAGAGTGGGATCAACTTTAGCTATCAGGCAAACTTGCAACGCATTCGGTCAGATACTGATCGTATTGATTTATTAAATCCAATTCGATTTAATAATCGCGTCAGCCTAACTCGGTTCCAGGCAAGTGCGGCACTCAATCGAGGTTTTTTGCTCTGGAGGGGAAATCCTCTCCCAGCAACCGCCAACGAAGGCTTGCGATTTACCCCGAACCCGGTGGTGCCTTTTATTAGCCTGAACACGGGGGTGAGCGCGCTGTTTAGTACCTATAGTAATGGGGACGAGCAAAGCGTTTTAGCGGGTGCGATCGGCATTACGGGTCAATTTGGGCACTTTTCCCGCAATTTTCTTGATTACACCGGGTTTAACGTCACCTACGCCCAACTTTTGCAGGACGGGTCTTCGCCCTTTTTATTCGATCGGGTCGTGGATACCAAGGTGTTATCTTTCGGCGTGCTTCAGCAAATCTACGGTCCTATTCGTTTTGGTGTCCAAACTTCGATCAACCTGGATGATGGTCAGCGCATTAGTACAGATTTTTTGCTGGAGTATAGTCGCCGGACTTACAGCGTTGTGTTCCGGTTTAACCCCGTCTTACAAATTGGCTCTCTCTCTTTGAAAATTAATGACTTTAACTGGAATGGTGGGACAGAACCTTTTGATGGGGCTGAGATTCATGCGGTTGAAGGCGGCGTGCAGCGGAATGATTGATGAACGTTGAATGAGTCACGGTTCAACCGTCTAAAGTCATTTGTCCTAATCCCAGAGCACAACAATACTCACTGAGTATCAGCATAAGATGAAGTTACGTATGGATGTCCTGCGTTATTCTGCTGGAAAGTCAGCTGCACCAGGGACTTATGACAGAACAGGCGAAAGAAGCGACAGAACAAGTCAAAGCCACGATCGCAGAAGTAGTCGCACTGTTGACTCACTACAGTTTTGATTTGGGGAGTCATGCGGCTGATCGTCTGGTTATCCAATGGTTAACGACTTACCCTACCATATGGGTTAGAAATGCTGCGATCGAAGCGCTCTATCAGGGACGATATAAGGCGGTTTCAGTGGAGCAAATTTTGATGTTATGGCAGCGGCGAGGCAAGTCATTCCCTCACTACAATCATGATTTTGAGCGATTGGTATGTCACAAGTTGCCCCGCAATTTGAGTGGTTATGCACATTCTGCCCCCTTGCTGACGGAACCGCTTTCGCCTCATGCGCCGCCGCCCGCGATCGCTAGTCTGGTGCCTGCAACCAATGAGTTGCCGATTCCAACTCCCACGGCAGAGCGTGACAAAGCAGATCCTCCAGCCATTGCCCCGATCGAGACAACAAGAGTCTCGCGGCATCCTGTTCTTCAGTTACCGGTTTTGCCCGATATGCCGTCCTATTTGCGGGGAGCATTGACCAATGCTCGTTTAATAGCCGTCGAACCTGCAGCTTCGGACCCATTGCTAACCCATGCAGCATCAAGAACTGAATCAAGCCAGATCCTTGCTTCCAGAGATGCTGAGAATGTCATTACACATCCTCCAGTTGAAGCCGCAGCATCTCCCCGTTTGGGCACCTTGGCTGCTCCCTTCAATCCAAAAGCAGCGTTGACGGGGATTACTGTCCTCACCTATCAAGACCTTGTGCCTCAATTTGACATCGAGGATCGACGCCTTCATCCACGATTTTATCTGGCAAAATGGTTTTGGCTGAATGTCAGCCATCGCTCTGTTCATCTACAAACAACGCCCGATGCTCAAATCGCAGATTTTTCTCCTCCACGAAAACCTGGGGTTGAAGTCGAGACTGAAGCAACCCGATCGGACCCGTCCTAGATTGTAGGAGGACTGCTTGGCTGAGAAGACTTGGTCACCCCCATCCGAATCTCAGAACAAAACGCTGCCGTGCTGAAACCGCTGGCTTGCTTCAAAATACTGTGGCGCAGACGCACGTTCGGGCTTTCAAACCAGAGTCGTTCTTCAGAGTAAAGCGTGTCGTTTTCGATAACTAGGGTCAATTCATCATTACGACTCATGATGTAGCGCCCAATAGCAGGTGCCTGTCCAGCTCCAGCGCTTTTCAACAGTTTTCCGGTTTGGGGATCGCTGGAGTTGGCGATCGCCACTAGCAGAGTGCCCCCTGTTTGTTGCTTTGCGGTTTGCTCAACCGACCCTGTCCAGGTAATCTTGACGGCACAAAGAGCAAGTTGCGGGTCTATTTGTGCTTGTTCGCACGATTGTACTACGGATGAACTCAGTCGGTCGATCGCTTCAATCACCAGCTCTGATTTCCCATTTTCCTGCTTTTGCAGAGCAAATTGATGACTGGTTCGTTGAGAAAACCACTTGCCCACACTCAACTGAAAGAATTCGACAATATCCATGAATTAAAATCAACTCGCAGAAATCATTATTTCAAAATCTGGCTATCAGAATTGATGTATCCCTACTTAAGCAGCCAGTTGCCTGTGCTGAACTTGCACCAATTTTTGCTCCTACTCATTTTAAGACTTCTGAGGAACAATCCCATTGCCTTCTTTTATCCACGACCGCAGCGGAAGAGGGATGAAACGGCATGGGAACATGGGAACCTGAATACGGAGGGATGTCAACTGAAACTTTAGACAAATTTCTTGCGTCCCTGAAGGGAGTTTCTATCGGGTTCATGGTCTACACCGATCGATTTTGTGGACTGAATCAGCATGATGGAACCCGTGGCAAATGTTGTACGAGAAGTGCTCTAGGAGATATAGAATTTATGACCCAACGTCAGTTTCTTAAGCGGTTAACAGCCACGATCGCCATTGCAGGGATGATGGTCGGTACGATCGCCAATGGTGCTTGGACAGCCGTTACCCTAAAAAATGGTGACAACGTCGATGGTTTTGTCCAAACTAATTCGCCTACCTACCGCTTTAAGAACCCGTCGCTCAGTGGTGCTCCGACCCAATCTGCTCGAGGCGAAGAATACCTTTTTTCAGCTCAGGCTGGTAACAATCTGACGATCGCCATTGATGTGGAAGATGGCAGTACTCTCAAACCTATCCTGGTTTTATTTGATCCCAAAGGAAAGCAAGTGGCTTACGATGCCACTCGTGGTTTGTTAAAATATCGCGCCGCCCTCACTGGCACCCATAAATTGCTGGTCTTGGGACAAAGCAACACCCGTGGCAGATACAGCATCTCCCTGGTGGGCTTATCTAGCGCTACAAGCTCTGCACCCTCCCAAGCAAACCAGGCAGACCAGGTGATGAAAGACGTACTTCGACTCAACATCATAGGCTGCGGTGTGCCCAATGTTGCAAAGATCAAAATCGGTACGGATGAACGCTGCACGCGAGATATCGAAGCAGGTGTTTACATCTACGATGCAGCAACCTCTAGCATCAAACCTGTAGATAATCGCCGAGAGCTTTTGGCACAACGCCTTCAACTGACCTTGCTGGATCAATGTCCTCCTGCTGGCACTGCCACGGTTCAAATCACTGTGAAGGAGCCTCAGGATGGGAAAGACTACACTTACTGTGCCAATCCGACTCGCTTTGTCAAAGCGGGGGCTTATCGTTACGATATCGCTGCCGATGAACTGAAGCCGATCGATGCCACTACTGCCACCAACCCCACACCAACGCCAACGCCAACCCCAACTTCTAGCCCATCTACAGCTCCCGATCCCCGCCGACAACTCCTACAAGACGATTATGGATTGCGTGTTCTGGATGGTTGCCCGGCTGCCCGTAGCTCCCTGGTCGTTGTTTCTTTTACCGATCCCCAATCCGCCCAAAAGTATGTCTACTGCGCCAACCCCAACCGAGTCATTGTGGCAGGCGAGTACACCTACAATAACCAGACCCAAAAACTGGAACCCGCCAAACAACCTGCTCCCGATTGCACCATTTCCCTCGGTGGAGTCTGTATTGTCAAATAATTTGACTTGGAGATTTTAGACTTGAGACTTTAGATTTTGTACGACTTGAACGAAAAACTATCCGACCAGTGATATAGCGATCCTATCTGGATTGTGAAAAAGAGTTCCTGTGGAACTCTTTTTCACACAGCCTTTCTCATTCACAAATGATTTAGGACTGCTATATTTGGGGTTCCTAGTCTATAGGCAATTATCTAAGAGTCGCAAGATAAGATTTTGGCGAGATCGTCGAATTCAAATTCTTGTTCGACGATCGCCTTTCTCCGGTTAAAAAAATCATCCCCTTCCCTTCCCTGCTCCGTTACCTTTTCTGCAACAAATAAGGACGATCCCCTCAACAACCGATTAGAATCGACCCACTATCCGGTCTGGGAGTTGAGTCCATGTCCTATTCTTTACAATTGCTTTCCCTGCGGCGTTTCGGCTATCTGGTAATGACCCTGCTGGTGACTTCCGGGTCGCTGGTACCCCTTGCAGCGCAGGCGCATCGTCCTGATCCTACTGCTACGTCCGTTTGCCGGGGCACTGAAGTGTTGCAATCCAACGATCGCGACATTCAGGCGATCCGATTTTGGCTACAAAAATATAGGATTGCCAACCCTGAGGGGCTCGGCGATCGTCCCATCACTCGCTACGAATTTGAGACTGCCCAAGAGCAGCTTTTAGCAGAACTGCAACAGAAACTTACGGCACAGAAATTAGAAAATCATGTGCAGGCGTTGACGACTGTGATTCAGCGGTATCGCCTGCCAATGCCTGAAAGTCTTCGGAGCGATCGTCCCCTGACTGAAGCAGAATTTGCGACGACACTGAGTGGTGTCCTGGAACAACTCAACCAACAAGTGACCGCTCAGAAAACGACGATCGCCAGAGCTGACTTGATTGTTTTGCAAACCTTAAGTGGTCTCTATACTCGTGAACTGACTACTCTTCCAGCCGAAATTGATGCGTTAGACACCCTTAGCACTGAGCAGTCCAACCAACCTTCTCCTATCACTAATCCAAATATAGGCGCACCGACATCAGGGAATGTTCTGCCTGCCTCCCAGCTTCCCAGCCGTGCAGTTAAACGCCCCATGAGTATGGATGGTCGCACCGGCGGAGCAGGCACCCGCACAGCCATGCCTATTACTGCACCTGCGGTGAGCCAGCCTTATCCCGGTGGACTTTCTCCGAGTGAGCGCATCAATCCCCCCGGCACCTTCAACACGGAAGGCTACAACCCCATTGACGAAAATCCCTTTCAGCGACCGTTGTCCACACCGCTGTCTACTTTTTCGATCGATGTAGACACGGCATCCTACAGCAACGTGCGTCGCTTTCTCGCTCAGGGACAACTGCCTCCCAAAGACGCAGTGCGAATTGAAGAACTGATCAACTATTTTCCCTACGACTATCCTCAACCCAAAGGCAATGAGCCATTCTCCGTCACCACGGAAGTGGCTGCTGCTGCCTGGAATCCCAAACACAAGCTGGTGCAAATTGGCTTGAAGGGCAAAGAATTGCAAACGCTGCAACCCAGCAATTTGGTGTTTTTGGTGGATGTCTCCGGCTCCATGGGCTACCCCAACAAACTGCCCCTGGTGAAGCAATCCCTCTGTATGTTGGTCAACCAACTTTCAGCGCAAGATCGGGTGACGCTGGTGGTGTATGCGGGCAATGCGGGGTTAGTGTTACCTCCGACACCAGGCAACCAAAAAGCCAAAATCATCCAGGCGATCGACCAACTAGAATCGGGTGGCTCAACCGCTGGGGGCGAAGGGATTGAACTGGCGTATAAAATGGCGCAACAAAACTTTTTGAAAGACGGCAACAATCGCGTTATTTTGGCAACCGATGGCGACTTCAACGTCGGGGTGTCTAGTGATGGCGAACTGTTGCGGTTGATTGAGCAAAAGCGAGATCGGGGCATTTTCCTGACTGTGTTGGGCTTTGGCACGGGTAACACTAAGGACTCCAAAATGGAACTCTTGGCAGACAAGGGCAACGGCAACTACGCCTACATCGATACCCTGCTGGAGGCAAAGAAAGTACTGGTGAAAGACCTGCGCGCTACTCTTTTCACCATTGCCAAAGATGTCAAAATTCAGGTGGAGTTCAATCCGGCAAAAGTCCAGGCTTATCGCCTGCTCGGCTACGAAAACCGACTGCTGCGCGACCAAGATTTTAACGATGACACGAAGGATGCGGGTGAAATCGGCTCAGGACACACTGTCACCGCTCTATACGAAATCATTCCCACGGGGATGACCAGTGATGTCAAGTTGCCCGATGTTGATCCGTTGAAATATCAGGCAACTCAACCGGGCACCGCTTCCAGTGAAGACGAACTGATGCAGGTGAAGCTGCGCTACAAGTATCCCAAAGATGCGACCAGTCAGTTGATTACGCAAACTGTGCGCGATCGCGATGTCTCTGCCGATTCTGCTTCCAGTAATCTCAAGTTTTCGTCTGCGATCGCCATGTATGGCATGTTGTTGCGGGATTCCGATCTCAAAGGTCAGTCTACCTTTGACGCTGTATTGAAACTTGCCACTCAGGCAAAGGGCAAAGATCCCGAAGGCTACCGTACTGAGTTTATCCGGCTTGTGGAGCAATGCAAGACCCTGGTGGCACAAAAGCCTGGGAACGAAAGTGCCAGCAATGATTTACCTCGGTAAATATAAATCTGGCAGATGACTCTGCACAGCTCACATCTAAATCTGGCGCAAGGGCACAGGGCACAGGGATAACAATCCCTGTGCCCTCGTTTCACTTAACTGGTTCGGTTCAAAAGCTGAGCAGCAAACTCTAGTGCCTCGGTCGCCGTAGCAATTTTGCCTTCTGCCTGTGCCAGTTGCACACTTGCCAGCAGTTGTCCAATTTGCGGTCCTGGTGTCAGGTTAAGGGCTGCCATTAAGTGTTGTCCGGTGATTAAAGGTGTCGGATGGGCAACCGGATCGCCAGGAGCCAGGAAGCGATCGATGAGCGGAGCCATGACAGACAAGGGCGTCCCGATCGCCAACGCCAGCAGCGTTAGCGCTGGAAAAATTACCCCAATCCCTTGAAAAAGGAAGTATTGCTCTCTCAGCGCAATTTCATCCAGACCGCGAAACGATCGTACCTCTGGCAAAAACTTGAGTAATGAACTCACTGCCTGGATCTCAACTCGGCTATATTTCAGTCGCCATAAGTCTGCTTCTGCCTGTTGCGAGTCTGGAGCCACCAGGCTTGCCAGCTTGGCAGTGGTTAACCAGGTTCGTGCCGAACCGGATGCCTTCGGTTCTTGACCGACTTTCACTGTTGTCATTGTGTGTGTGGGGAGGGTGCATGGCTCATGATGCCGTTGGTCAGAAGTGCGATTGGCATCAATTGCGCCATTGCTAAAAACAGCACCTCCATTTTTGACCGCCTTCTCTCGTTTCTGTGCCTTAGAGATCGGTTTGCCTGGCGTCGCAGACATGGCTGAAAAACTTGCACTCGTGGAGGTTCGCCCACCCTTGGGCAGATTACGGATATGCCGATACAATTCTGCCTCTAAAACCGGATAGATTTCTCGCAGCCGATGGGCTGCCCGATCGATCTCTGCCACTTGTGCCAATCCTGCTGCCGTAGCATGGGGAAACCAGTCTTGTAATAGCTGATCTGCCCAGGCTGCGGTGAGCCAGGGGGTGCCGTTGGGAGTACTCAGCAGATAGCCCAGTTCCGATTGCACTCGCTCGGCGGCGATTTGTTTGAGTAGGGGAGCAAGTTGGCGAATGGTTAGTCGGGTTTCGGCATCCAGCTCAAATCCGAGCTGTGCCGCCTGGCGATAGGCACGCAGTAGCCGCAGAGGATCTTCCCTAAGATTGGCAGCAGAGACCATGCGGAGCAATCCTTTTTGCAGGTCGAGATACCCCTGCAAAGGATCGATTAATTCGTTGGTATGCGGATTATAGGCGATCGCATTCACCGTAAAATCCCGTCGCTGCAAGTCAATTTCCAAACTTTCGCCCACCTGCTGGGCAAAATCAGCGGTTCCCTGCTCAAAGACAACTCGCGCAATTTGCCGTTCCGCATCCAGCAACACAAAACCAGCCCCATGGTGACGGGCGATCGCCTTGGCAGTATCCACTGCTTGCTCTGGCAACACAAAATCCAGATCCAAATAGTCTGACGATCGTCCCAACAAAGCATCTCGCACGGTTCCGCCAACGAGGCAAGCCGACTTGGGCAACCAGTCTAGGCTAAAGGGCCAAGTTTCGGCAGACAATGCTGAAGATTTTGTCCCGATCAGGTGTCGCCAGTCTAGTCCTTGATTCAAATCTATCCAATCCAAAAGCTTTGTATTCGTCAATGCCATTCCGCCTTTTTGGGCAACTACCAGCAGCGTTTACCCATCCTATCCTCAGCCTACCGTTGCTGTCTGTTGACGACACACAGTCCTATCGCAGTCCTAACTCATCGATGAGATTGAGAGACTTGGTAAGCAAGGATTCTCCAGGAATTCTTGCTCATCTTCCAATCGGATTGCTATAAAAATCAACTGATCAGGTAATGAATAAATCATCTGCCTGAGTTAGAGTAGCAGAAAAGCAGGTTCTCACCAGAGTTCCCTCTGGCTAGCAGGAGACCACAAGCCATGTGTATTTGCATTCACTGCCAATATGTAGACCGCTGCACCACCTATCATGCAGTGGAAACCCAGCACCAACAGGCGCATCTGACCGAGTCCCCCACGTTTGAAGCGATCGAACCCACCATTAATGTCAATATTCGCAACCAGGGTGAGATGATTGAAATGGAATGGGATGTGGTAGGCTGCCTGAGTTTCAAGGAAGAAAAAAATAAGTGGGCACGCCTCCGCCCCGATGAATTGGTGCCAACTTAGTGAACCATGACCTCTGCCGGATTTCGACTTGAACAATACACCCTCAAGCGCCCTAGAGAAATGCTCCTGGTGAAGGCTGAGATTGAGGGTGAGCTGGATCAAGTTGCCATCTTCAAAGGCTTTTCGAGTTCTTTGATGCGTCCAACTGCGTTTGACCCGGATGTCCCAATTTTGCCGGAGAACGCGAAGATTATCAGTGTCGATCGGCTGGAAGGTCCTTACAATCCCCAAACGCCGCGCTATCTCCAGCAAGACCTTACCTGGCAAGAGACAGAAACGCTTCTGGCTGAAGTTGGTCTTTGAGCCGACCTCCTAATCTTTCTGGGGTTCATGCGCTCTTGGGAAGTAGCAGGAGGCGCTGCTTCCTCCATTTCAATTTCAATCCTTCACAAACCCTAAGTTCGTTCCCTTGCCGGCGTGAACTAGAGCAAGCTGCTCATAGCGGCGGGCATGTTCAATCAGGTCAGCAACTTCTTCGTCCGAAAGCTCCCTGGCGAGACGGGCAGGCACCCCCACCATGAGCGATCGCGGTGGCACATCTTTGGTCACCACGGAACCCGCCCCAATAATGCTACCCGCTCCCACTCGCACTGCCATGACGATCGCGCCAATTCCGATCAAGCACCCCTGCTCAATATGGGCGCTATGAATGACTGCCCGATGCCCGATCGTCACATGGTCTTCCAAAATTGTGGGTTTCCCCAGATCCATGTGCAAAATCGCACCATCCTGAACATTGGAGCGATCGCCGATGACAATTCGCTCCACATCCCCTCGAACCACTGCCCCATACCAAATACTGGCTCCATTGCCCACCTCTACCTGTCCCACAACTGTGGCGTTAGTTGCTACAAAAGCCGCACGAGATAAATCAGGAGCCTGCCAATAAGAAGGCATGGAGGGAATCGGCGAGTTGAAATTATTCACACGAATCACCAGGATATGAATAGAATGCCCGTAGAATAGGCGTAAAGGGTTGAGTTTATCCCTAGCTATAATAAAGCCACTGGCACTGGTTCACAGAGAACTTATCGATACGTGCTTCATGATTAATACAAGTTTGCAGTACCCAATCTTTGGAGCGGAAATCCAGTGCCCTCACTGTCGTCAGATTATTCCGGCTCTGACTCTAACCGATACTTATCTATGCCAGCGGCATGGAGCCTTTGAGGCAAATCCCAAAACGGGTGAACTAATTCACCTCCAATCTGGTAGGCATTGGCGGCAGTGGGATAATGAGTGGTATCGACAACACACCCATCCAGATGGTATCCGGTTTGAAATTCACGAAGCCCTCGATCGCCTTTATACTCAGGGCTATCGAGCGACTCGTGTGATCATCGCCCAACGTTATAAGGATCTGATCAGCACCTACTTAGAACGCAGCACCCCTTGGCGCGGTCAAACCGATGCTCCTACACCCCGGTTGTATGGACTCCCCGTCGAGTTTAGCCCTGACCCTCAAGAAGAACCTTGTTGGGATGTGATCAACTTTGACCTCGAAAAAGAACCAGGTGCCCCGGTTCGTTATCCCTATTTTCGACTATTTGAATAGGCAAAAGGGATGAGCCATGCAGCACGGTTTGGACTTCCTCATCTCTGGTTAATTACTTTTGTTCCGCTATGCATCATGCTTCGATTCGGACAGCGAATATTCATCGGGCGATTGCCTTCTATGAACAGCTTGGTTTTGTTGTTCAAGAGCGCTTTACGACTGGATATACACTGGCTTGCTGGATGGAAGGCTTGGGCGGGCGAATCGAACTGATCCAAATTCCCCAGCCTCGCCCTGCTCCTGATGCGTTTCATGACGAGCACTATGTTGGCTATTACCATCTGTCATTTGACTTGACCGCTGCGATCGCTGATCTCCCGACCTGGCTAGCGGATCTCAAGTTGCGATTTGCCAAAGCTAGCGGCACGTCTGAATCCCACCCACCCCTGAAGGTTCTTCTCGAACCCAGCCAGCAAACGATTGGCAATCAGGTCTATGAAGTGACCTTTATTGCCGATGCCGATGGTTTGCCGCTGGAGTTTATTCGACGAATGTCTAAAAAAGAATGGATGTGATGAGCCACCGATCGACAGATCATGGGTTAGTGGGTGGAATTCCCCAGACATCGTAAACCCGGCTATCAAAAAATAGCCATCTAGGATGCGGCAATGCAGAGCGATCGTGTAGACCCCTTTCCCGATAATTGGGCTTATCTCAAAGCAGAACTGAACTGGCTGGATCGATTATTGATGCTGGCAGTGGCGCGACAACGGAAAGACAGTCGCTTGATCGATCGCCTCTCACAATCGCGAGCCGATCGAGTTACCAGCCATTGGTGGAAAGGGTTAGTTTCTCTCGAAGGCACTGCCACTTATGATGACTGTGTGCCCAGCCGACCTACCACAACCGATAAAACATCGGGATTGGGCTATCAAAAACAATTGGAACTGCGGGTGCGTGCCAGCCTGGAATGCGGTCATAATCTCGGCTTGCCTCTGCTCCGCGATCGGTTAAATTTATCGGTGTTTGAAAAGAATGTGGTGCTGATGAGTCTGGCGCCGGAAGTGAATCATCGCTATGCTCGGCTGTATAGCTATTTACAGGGGCACGAAACGGGTGACGCTGCTGGACTACCGACAATCGATCTCATCTTACGATTGCTGTGTCGCAATGATCTAGAGTGGCGCAGTGCCCGCCAACGACTGACAACGTCTTCCCAGTTAATTCAGCATGAGTTGCTAGAAATTGTCGGTACTCCCGATCTACCGCTGCTGTCACGATCGCTGAAGCTGCCTGATGCATTAGTGAATTATTTGCTATCAGACCAACCCGATTCTCTTTGTTTGGAAGCCCTTTTGCAGGTCTCTGTTTCCTTGCCTGCCATCGCTACGGTCTCATCTCCGAGCCACTGGCTCAAGCATGAGTTGCCTCCAGCCAAGGTTTCTGCGGACGGATGGTCTCACCTGATCTTGCCCGAACCCGTGCTGGCGACGCTACAACAGTTGAGCCATTCGATGCAATGGTCTCCTCAAGTCCATCAACTATGGGACGCAGCAGCCAATGTGGATCGTTTTGCCCCAACTGGTGCGATTGCCTTAATGGTAGGGGCTGCGGGTACAGGCAAAACGATCGCCGCCCAGACGATCGCGCAAAGTCTAGAATCTTCGCTTGCCTGGGCTGATCTAGCGTTGCTGAACGATCGGGATAGCCTGCGCTTGTTGCAGGAAATTGTCGATCAATCCCCCACCGTGCTGTTGTTGAAATCAGCTCAGCGATGGCTCAATCGCCATCCATCCCTGCCCCCAACTGTCCTGCATCAATTCTTACAGAGTCGGCAAACCCAACATTGCGTCACCTTATTTAGCGTCCATTCTCTACAAACGGTGCGTCCTTATTGGCAGCCCCACTTGGGACAGGTGATCCGATTCCCTGCCCCCAACCAGGCTGCTCGCCTAAAGCTTTGGCAGCAAACTTTCCCCGCTCAGGTTGTGCTAGATGCCAACGTTGACTGGGCAAAAATGGCTCAATGGAGACTGACAGGAGGAGACATTCGGACGATCGCCTATCAAGCCAGTTCCTATGCAGTTGCGGCAGCTTCATCCACAGTGACCATGGCACATCTCCAGCAGGCGATGCAAGCTTTCACACAATCTCGACGTAGTCAAGGCTACTAATATGCCCCTCTGGCAAACAGCACAATTCGTAGTGTCTCAATCAAAATATCCAGATCCAGGTTCAGCGACCAGTTATCGATGTAGTACAGATCCAATCGAGCAGCGTCATCAAAATCATCTAGATCTGATCGTCCAGACACTTGCCAGAGTCCGGTAATTCCAGGTAACACTTGATGCCGGACATGATGCCATGGGTCAAACCGCTCTACATCCCGAATGGGCAAAGGACGAGGTCCCACCAGGCTCATTTGCCCCAACAGCACATTAAATAACTGAGGTAACTCGTCAATGCTGGTGCGACGGAGAAAATGCCCCAAAGGAGTAATTCTGGGGTCGTTTTTAATTTTGAACAAAACACCATCACCAGACTGGTTTTGCGGTTCCAAGTCAGCCTGTAATGCGGGTGCATTCACGGTCATCGTGCGAAACTTCCACACCTGAAAGACTCGCCCATGCAAGCCGATACGCTCCTGACAGAAAAAAACAGGACCAGTGGAGGTCAGCTTGATGGCGATCGCGACTGCCAAAAGCAGGGGCGAGAGCACCACGACCCCTACAGCCGCCCCGACAAAATCGACCCACCGCTTGAAGTGATAATCCCATCCATTCAAAAGGGGCGACTCTAACCGTAAGGTCGGTAACCCAGCGATGACTTCCGGCGTGCCTCGACGGTGCAGCATTTCCACACTGGAAGGCAATAGTCGCAACCGAATTCCAGCCCGGCGCAGTTGCCAGTAGAGTGCCGAAGCCAGTTCGGTGTGGGGCAGACTTTCTGCCAGAACTTCTTGCGGACGCATTGCCAGAATGGTTTGCAGCGTCGAGGCGTTACTTGCTGTGGATGCTAGAGCAGCTCCTACGATAGTGGCGTGCGATCGCTGCTTTAGCGTAGCTGCCAAAACGGGTAAACGATCGGAACTGGCGATGAGGAAGATGCGAATCGGGGGCTGAGTGTGCTCAATTTGCCGCAGAAAGAGGGTTGTTCCCAACCGTAAGCCAATCACTAGGGCGATGCTACTGAACCAGGCAGTGAAAAAGAGCGATCGGGGCGCGTCTAGTTTTGGGTCATAGAAATACGCTACTACTAGAGACAGTAAATATACGAAGCTAATCAGTTTGCCGCAGCGTACATAGTTCTTCCATTGGGTTGAGGCATTGTACAAGCCATTCTGAGCAAACCACGCCAGTGTGACTGTGACAAAGACCCAAAAGAGACTGGGCAAACCCAGCCATTCCCACCAAACCAACTGCTCAGGAATCGGGGAATAAAAGCGATTTAAGTGAGCCGCAATTCTCCAAGCAAGCCCCAGTGCCAGTGCGTCGCTCAGCAACAGCGCTAACCCCCGATGCCAGTGCCAGCGCAGCAACCGATGCCAATCCAGCCCTTTGGGCGCACGCAGATCGACCGCGGGATTCTGAGAAATTTCATCTGAGAGCTTGTTCATGGCACAGGGCTAACACGGCAGCGATGAGTTTAGTATTCCGCAACCGTGCATAAATCTTTCCCAGGCTCAGGAATTTCGACGAATTCCTATTTTCCTGTGATAAACATCACTCGTAGAATTACTTGATCGTCACCGATTGTTTCTGGTGCTGTCACGGGTTGGTCTTGTGAATATCACGGAGTTAACTCTGCCTCATCACCATGAATTACGCAAAAAAACTAGATATTAAGAACATGCCAATCAAACATTTCATTGCAATCAGGACTGCGCCACCATGACCTCAACCACCTTATTTCCGCCCCCCGTTTCTCAAATAGAAATTCAAGAAAAAATGACGCGAGAAATTGTCCCGGTTTATTGGCGGCGGTTAATCGAAGTCGGTATTCCGATCGATGCGGCTCAAATGATTGCCTGGGCGATCGCCCGTTACGACAAAGCCAAAAGACTGCCACCCCAAAATCAACAACGTCTGATTCGCCAATATTGTCACTTCATCTGTCGGGCAGAGCTGTGGCGATCGGGGTTATTGTTGGATATTGCTGCCTAAGATGACCTGTCAAAGCTTTGGGCGCGACACAAATAGCCAGTGTTTAACTAACTGAAAGCTGAACAAGGCAACGAACATCGGATTATTGACCAGATAGCGTTGCCATAGGCGTCTAGGTTCTGTGGCTAGTCGATACAACCACTCCAAGCCCCAGCGCATCATCCAGCGAGGAGCTTGCGATACAACGCCACTGTGAAAACTGAAAGCAGCGCCTACCCCAATCATCACCGCCTGCAATTGACCTTGTTGTCGAGCCATCCATTCCTCTTGTTTGGGACATCCCAAACCCACAAACACCACACTCGCCCCTGAAGCATGAATGCGTTCTCGATCCATCGCTTCTTCTTCGGGTGTGAGAGGACGAAAGGGAGGCGCATGGCATCCGGCAATCTTCAGCCCTGGAAATTGCTGCTCCAGATTGGCGATTAGCTTTGCCAGCATGGCTTCTGTCCCGCCATACAGATAAATGGGAAGACCCAGAGCGGCGGCTCGATCGCACCAGGCAAGCATCAAATCGGGTCCATACACGCGCGTCTGTTGTGGTTGCCCCAATAGCTGTAGCGCCCACACCAGGGGCATCCCATCCGGTGTCACGAGAACTGCGTTCTGAAGAATTTTGCCAAAAGCGGGTTGCCAATGCGCCATCATGACCACATGCACATTCGCTGCAACGATGTAGCAGGAATTTCTTGCGATCGCCCAGGTTTGGATACGATAGCAAGCATCCTGGTAACTAGTGGTATGCACCGGAATGGAAAGAACAGGAATGGCTAAGAGCGGACTCATCATGGATTTTTCATTCTCATACTAATGCTCTAATCAAAAATAGTGGGGGAACTGGTAACAGAACCTCCTAAAAGCTTTCCCAATCAGAGCAATCGGAGCTAGAAAAAAGGAGGGATGCTCAACGTTTTTGACTGGCTTTGGCTGCTAAAAATTGCAACAACCTGGCTGGCATTACTAAGATAATCCATGAAGAAAATTGAAATTTTCCTTGTTGTATACATTGGATTAATTTTCTAGAATAAAGATGTATTTCCTGCGAATTATTTAACCATTTACTGCCCAGTAACAACAATTCATAAGCTCGATAAGCTAAGCCTAGTTGGCAGTAGATTTCCAGGTGCTTTTGAGCCACTCGGTACCAGGCAAGGGGGGTTACTCGACGGCTATTGTTGCCTAAATATTTGCGCCAGATATAAATTGGTTGAGGAATTGAGTAGTAACTACAATGGGTTGCGATCGCTCGCATCCAAAACTCCACATCATGCAAATCTTCGATACCGAAATCAAGATCATAACCTCCAATTTTTTCCCATAAAGACTTGCGTAATGGCGTAGTACCAACCAACTTCCAGTCGGAACTTAGCGACCATCTTTTCGCCTGTAACATATGCCGTAGAGAAACTTCTCCCGGATGGACTAGAATTCCTGCTTGATCAGGCTGATTTTGTCGAATATAACTGCCATAAATAAAGCCTGCATCGGCATGTTGATCAAATGTAGTTTGAATCAATTCCAGAGCATTTTCAGGTAGAATATCATCGGCATCAAGGAGTACAATCACATCACCTTGGGCGACTTGAAATCCATCATTTCTGGCAGCTGACGTGCCACCATTCACTTCCCGCCAGAGGACTTTAATCGGGAACGATCGCTCTAATGTCTGACAAGTGGCGATCGTTTGTGGATCAGTGGCACCATCATTGACCACAATAATTTCAAGAGCTGGTAAGGTCTGTTGCTGAACACTCCTAATTGCATCCAGAATCAACTCCCCTTCTGAGTAGCAAGTAATGATGACGCTAATAGTACTGGATGGAGTCATGAATTTAATGGAATGCAAAAAGCCGAGTTCGTAAAGAAAGAGGCAAGAAGCGGAGTCCAGTAATGATGACAATCGAAATATATTTCTTTAAAAACATCACGATGCCCCAAACCGAATAAGCTTCCCAATTTAATCTTAACCAGACTCGCCAGCTTAACCCGGATTGAGGGATGAAAATGAGCTTCAAAATTTTTAATGCTTCTCCTTCAGTAAAGAGCCAGCGACTGGGATAGAGTTTGGATTCTCCAGGGAGGCTGAAAACCGGTGTGCGAGTATCAATAAAAAGTGAAAATCCTGCTTTCTTTGCCCGAATTAAAAATAACGAATCTCCACCATAATGGGGTACTAAATTGGGATTGGGATAGCCAATTTTTTCGACCACGCAGCGAGGAATACACACTACATTTCCACTGAGCAAATCGCAGGGAACCAATTGATTTTCGGGTGCATGAATGAAGCGATATCCCTGCCAGGTTTTTCGTTTCCCTCCAAAAGCAATTTGGCTAGAATGAGGGGATTCTAATCCCTGGCATCCCGCGATCGTACCTGGATTTTCTCGGCAAAAACTAACCAGCTTTGAGAGCGTTTCTGGTGTCACTTCACAGTCATCATTCAGCCAGATGAAAAACTCTGCTCCTTGAGCATTCGCATATTGCATCCCTTGGGCGATCGCACCCGTCCACCATAAATTTCCGTCACCTGGGAGGATAACAACCTCCGGATACAGTGCTTGAATTGCTGCTCCAGTGCCATCGGTCGATCCATCCTCAATCACAATCGCGCAGTAGCGTTGTAAGTCGCCTGTTCGCTTGAGATTTGCCAAACAGGCAAGCGTTGTCGATTTACGATTGTGAACGGGAATCAAAATGTAAATATTTTCTTTGAGAGCACTCATCATCTTGCAATCATTGCACTGGTTTGGCTATGCGATTGTTTTGAATTGAGTTTCATGCATCAGCGATCGCTTCAAACGGCGTAACACTTCCTTCACTTCATTGGAGGGCGGGAAGTATGGTACTGGTGCACCTATTTTCCGAAGCTGTTGCAGATTCATTTCTAAAACTTGGATATATGCTTGATAAAAAAGCATTCCTTGCTGACCAATTCGGTATTGACAATAGAGTTGCACCCGCTTTGGACTTACTATCTTTAAACCATGAAAATGATAGAAAACAGGATGCAAATTTTCTAAAGTTTTTTGAGCAAAGAAATTGACATTCCAAGGGGCTAACGTTTTTTCAACTTGTTGAACGATCTGTACATCTTCGGAGAACAAATTGCTCCATTCATCCAGATATTTTTGATCACCAAATTTACCATCTTCAACTCGATTAAAGCACCATTCCAAGCAACGGTTTTGCCACCACTGCATGACCGTCAATGCAGGCTCTGTACGTTTAAAGGTCAAAAATTGTACACAGAACCGTCCACTTGTTTGAGACTGATCGTATTCCGGAGCATAAGCATGTTCTGTAAATAAAACATGTTTATCTGCTGCCAATTCTTGCAAAAGGACTCTCGGATTGTCAAAAAAGAACAGATCGGCATCCAAATACGTGACTCGTTGGGCAGTCGGGGCTCGATCAAAAACCGCTTGAAAGGTAAAAGAGGTGAGTGTCCAGCAATATTCCCCGCGACTCCGTCCCGGTTTAATTGCTCGTAATGCTGGGGTCTCGATTTGATGTAGGGGAATTAAATGAACCTGAGGTAAGGCAAGCTGTTGGAGTTGTTGCTCTACCAATTCATCCATGCACAGAACCCAGAGTTGAAAGGGTTGGGCATGGGTCATTAAGGATTGATGCAACGCCATCCCTAAGGGTAGGTAGTTGCTGTCGAACAGGGTACAAAAATGTTCTACCAAGGTGGCATTAGGCATAGGCATTGAGCACCTCGATCACGTGGGTTACGTCCAGATCACTCATTTGTGGTTGGCAGGGAATCGACAGGCAATTGGCGGCGTGGGTTTCGGCGGCAAGCAACCCTTGAGGATCGCGTTGCAGATGCAGACAGGGGGGGTGTTGATGGATGGGCACTGGGTAGTGAGCAAGGTTGGCAATGCCCTGTTCTGTTAAATACGCACTGAGTCGATCTCGCTCAGTACACTGAAGCACAAACAGATGATAGACGTGATTCTCCAACGCCAGCGGTTCTGCCAGGAGCCGAATTTGAGGATTGTGGATGTGCGCGAAATAAGCCTGCGCGATCGTTTGTCGTCGCTGCGTAAATGCCTCCAACCATGCTAATCGGGTAGAAAGTAGGGCTGCCTGCAATTCATCCAGACGGCTATTCAGTCCTGCTTGCGGATGGTGGTAACGCTGGCTTTGTCCGTAGTTGCGGAGAATCCGTGCCTGCTGGTCGATGGCTGCGTTCTGGGTGACGATCGCGCCACCATCTCCGATCGCGCCCAAATTTTTGGTGGGATAGAAACTGTAGGCTCCCCAGGTGCCTAAACTCCCGGCAGTTTTGCCTTGCCATCGTGCTAGGTGCGCCTGCGCACAATCTTCCAGCAAATGCACCCCTGTTCCAGCACAGAAGTCAATCCATCGATCCACCTGTCGCACTTGTCCGTAGAGATGCACCAGTAACACGGCTTTGGTGCGTGGCGAAAGACACCGTTCCACGCTGTGGAGATCAAGTAAAGCTGTTTCTGGGTCAATGTCTGCCAATACCGGAGTTGCACCCGCCCGCAACACTGCTAAAACGGTCGCAAACGCAGTCATCGGGGTAGTAATCACCTCATCCCCTACACCAATTTGGAGGGTGCGTAAGCCAATCTCCAGGGCATCCATACCATTGCCAACCCCCACAGCAAAGCTGACGCCACACTGTTCTGCCCAGCGAGCTTCAAATTGTTTGACTTCATGCCCCAACACATACCAGCCGGAGCGCAATACCCGCTCAACGGCTGCTAACTCTTGCTGCAACAAGGCTTCTGGCTCTGCCTTGAAGTCATTCATCAAAATCATGGTGGGTTCACCAATAGTGGGTGTGGTGCTTAGCGTAGTAGTCTAGACTGCGCTGGATGCCTTCCTTCAGTGAAATCTGGGGCGACCAGCCCAAGACTTGTTGGGCTTTGGTGTAGTCGCTGTAGTAATCACCAATATCGATCGCCTTGAGATCGTCAGGAAAGGGCACCATCTCATAATGCCCACCGGGATATTGCGCCACCATCATCGCTGCCAAATCTTTTAGATTGATGGATTCTTGACTGCCCAGGTTAAACACTTCTCCATCGGCTTGGGGAGAGACTGCTGCTAGCAATAGGGCATCCACTGCGTCATCGACGTAATTGAAATCGCGCAATTGGGTGCCGTCTCCATAGACCAGAATCGGTTTACCTTCAATCAAATTGCGAATCCAGATCCCCAAGAAAGTCTGCCGCGCATCTTTGACTCGCATTCCAGGACCATAGGTATTGGTCAACCGCAGTGCACAAGCACGAATGTGGTACACATTGTTGTAAAGCAGGTGATACCATTCCCCCGCCAATTTGTTAATCCCGTTGACATCGACTGGGCGGATGGGGTGAGCCTCATCGACCGGTAAGTAATCGGGTTTGCCGTAAAGCTGGCGTGTGCTGGCAAAAATTACCTTGATGCTGGGATTATGCAGACGACAGGCTTCCAAAATGGAGAGTTGGGCAGAGGCATTGATTGCTAGATCCGTTTGCGGATCTTTCATGGAGTCCAGATGGCTGGTTTGCCCTGCCAGATTAAATAAGTAATCTTGCCCCTGGATTAAATACGCCATGGCGTAGGGATCGCGTACATCGGTAATGTTGACCTTGACACGCTCTTTGATGGTTGCGATGTTGAAGAGATTGCCACCATATTGAGGAATCAAGCTATCGACTAAGGTAACGTTTGCCTGGAGATTTACCAGACGATGTGCTAGGGCGGAACCGATAAATCCCAGCCCGCCAGTAATGAGAATATTGGTATTGATGAAAGATAAGTTTGGGTCGGTCGTCATAAAGTGGGTAATGTTCTCAATATGTTGATGATAGGTTTGAAATCCTGAATCTGGAAAATTCTCAAACCGATCATCAACCTCTGGAAACACTCCCGTCAGCAAACCTGTTGAATGGGTTATGCTTCGACTGCCTCAGCCTCGGGTTTGGGGACTTCTTGCTTCACGGTGAGATAGCGGATCACTTCATCACTCAGACGCATTGCCCGCTCCATAACGGCGACCTGGCTGCCGTCTCCGGTATAGTTCATCTGGATATAAATGCCTTCCCGGTGCCGATTAATTTCGTAGGCTAAACGGCGCTTGCCTCGATGTTGGGTTTCCAGTACAGTGACGCCACCTTCGCGTAGGATATTTTGATACTTTGCAATTGCTTGATCAACTGACTCATCGCCCAGGTCAGGGCGCAAAATGTACATGGTTTCGTAAAAGTGGCTCACTCGAACAGTCTCCTTTTGGACAAAATGGCTTCTTCCATAGTTCAGCAACCATCACGATCGCAAACCCTGTTTAGGGTAATTTGGGCGATCGTGCCCAGGTTTGTCTAACTTTTTAGAAGCAAGGGAATACAATTTTATCGCAGTTTCGGAAATGCTTACTCAAAATTTGCTCACCATTTGAGAATTCACGAATACTTTGAGATAGGCTTGCCTGTCCCAGAGATGAGGCCGTACTTTCATTACCCGTATTAGGAAATCATTGACTCATGGCGCAGCGCTATGTTCGGATTCAAACAGGGGAGGGACAAATCTACTATGGTTTGTTGCAGCTAAACCGAGCCGTACAGATTTTGGATGCGCCTCCCTGGTTGAAGGGCCAATCGACTGATTTGGAGCTAGCCCCAGATCAGTATCAGCTTTTAGCCCCCTGTTCACCGTCCAAAATTGTGGCAGTGGGCAAGAACTACGCCAATCATGCGGCTGAAATGGGGACACCTGTGCCCAAAGAACCCCTTTTATTCCTCAAGCCTTCGACCACTGTCATTGCAACTGAGTCAGATATTTTTTATCCACTGTTGTCTCAGCGAGTGGATTATGAAGGAGAGTTGGCACTGGTGATCGGGGAACGGTGTGTGGAGTGTACGCCCGAAGAAGCGCAGAGTAAAATCTGGGGATACACAATCGCCAACGATGTCACAGCGCGTGATTTGCAGGCGCAGGATGGTCAATGGACCCGTGCCAAAGGCTTCGATACCTTTTGTCCATTGGGACCGTGGATTGTCCGCGAACTGAGTCCAGGTGCGAGATTACAAACGTTTGTCAACGATCGGCAACCGCCCGTTCAGTCTGCCACGATCGACCAGATGGTGTTTGCTCCAGATTTTTTGGTTTCCTATATCAGCCAGGTAATGACTTTACTACCAGGCGATATTATTCTCACGGGTACCCCAGAGGGGGTGGGGGCGGTTCAGATAGGCGATCGAATTCGAGTTGAAATTGAGGGGATCGGTTATTTAGAAAACTCAGTGAACGTTCGGAAGTAGTTCAATTGCCGCTGACTGCTAGCCAATGGGGCAAGCGAGCAGTCAAGAACTGGAAGTCAGAAATGGGATTGGCTGCCTATTCTAATGCCTGGATGCCTACCCCTAACTTTATTTCTGTCTATTAGCTCAAGCTAACGAGTTTGGGCATAAGAGGCTTCAGAAATCACAGGTAATTCGCTATACAGCCCACGTGCTGCTTGAGCAATGGAATAAACAGAGCCTGCCCAAACAGCTAGAAAAATTACATCAGATAGCACAATCAGCGGCAGTGGTGCAGATCCCGTACTGACGGGGGAGAGGGGAGAAATTAGGTCTGGGATTCTCAGGATGCCCAACAGGCTCAAAACCGCCTGGCATAGGTAAGCAAAAATTGCCAACATCAGACATTGCATTGTGTTGAAGCGGAGAAAATGCCGTAAGTTTTCATTTCGGACAATGGCTAAATACAACACCATGAAGATCAAAAAACTGCCATATCCGAATAAGAGGCGATTCAGTGTGGCATAAACCAACATGAAAGGGAGTAGAGGCGCATAAATCCAAGCTAGCCCAGGGATTTGGCCAAACAAAAACATACCAAACCCAACAACTTCGACTAGAGGAAAAATATAAACAAGACAGCTAAAGATTCGATCTTGAACAGTATTGCTTCCGCGCCAAGTCATGACTTCTGCTCCCGGACGGTATAAGGATGGATAGTTTCAACCCAAATAGTGATCCAAAATCATCAAACTCATAGGTTGCACATCCATGATAGTGGGTGTAGCGCCTACTGGGCGATCGTCCCTACCGAGGTTCCCGAACCAATTTTTATTCAATATTGGCAATCCGAAACCCCATTTGACACTCAAATTGATCAGGCTGGGCTTCGGTGAGTTTGCGGATCGCTTGTCCACACCGCAGTCTTCCCTGCTGCCAACGAGGCTGCCCACTTTGATCAGCCATTAAACAAGTCTGGCACACTTGTTGAGGTGAAAGCATCTGATTATCCGTTAGAATCACGAGCATTCAAACCACCTCCAGAACCCTTCAGGTCTCCTGGGATCATTTTATGTCAAGCACTTGGGATACTGAGGCATATCCATACAGAGCTTAATGTGTTGTGCTCGAGAGGGTCGGTATCCGCTGATTCAAAGTTTTTAACGCAAATTTGCATATTCTGTAGATTCCTTCTGAGCGGATTCCGCTGAACTAGCGGGGGGGGCTGCCAATGTCTTGTGACTACTCGAATTACCATTGGTAACAATGCCGGTTGGAGCAGTTCCGTTGCGTTCAGGTGATGGATTGACAGATTCTGATGTATGAATAGGCTGACGGGCTTCGATTAAATCGATCGCCCGGCTCACCACTTCCGGCAAGATCACGACTAAGCTTCCAGGAGACGCATTGTTGAGTGCGGTTTCAATCGCGGTGACTTCATCCAGGATGGTTTCATGCGTGTGTGCAGCACTGACTTGTTCGATGCCCAGACCGATCCATTCCGCTGCATCGCCGCGGGGACGACCCCGGGTGTCGTCATCTTCTTTAATAATGATGCGATCGAACATGCCTGCAGCAAGTTCTCCCAGGGTCACGAAGTCTTCATCGCGACGATCACCCGGACCACCAATCACGCCAATTCGTTCGCCATCCCAATTTCGGACAAAGCCCCCCAGGGCTTCGTAACTGGCAGCGTTGTGAGCGTAGTCTACCAGCACATGATATTGACCCAAATTAAATAAATTCATTCGTCCAGGCGTTTGGCTGGCGGATGCCACAAAGGTATCGAGGGCGGCACGGATGTCCTCGATCCGAACGCCTTGGGCAAACGCCGCCAGACTCGCTGCCAGCGCATTGGCAATCATGAAGGGAGCTTTGCCGCCCAAAGTAACGGGGACGTTAACTGCCTGCTCAATGCGTAAGGTCCAGTCGCCTTTGAGAATAGAGAGAAAGCCATTTTCGTAGACGGCTGCTAAGCCACCACGTTGGGTATGGGCACGAATCAATTCGTTGTTGGGGTTGAGGCTAAAGTATGCTACTTGGGCATTGACTTTATTTGCCATTGCTGCAACGAGGGGATCATCGGCATTGAGGACGGCGTAGCCATTAGGCATGGCAGTTTCGGCAACCACACTTTTCACTCTTGCCATTTCATCGATCGTATTAATGTCGCCTAAACCGAGGTGATCAGCGGCGACGTTGAGCACTACGCCCACATCGCAACTTTCAAAGGCTAAGCCTGATCGTAAAATGCCACCTCTGGCACTTTCCAAAACCGCCACTTCGACTGTGGGATCTTGCAAAATCAACTGGGCACTTTGAGGTCCGGTATTATCGCCTTTTTCGACTAAATAATTGCCGATGTAGGTGCCATCGGTGGTGGTGTAGCCCACTATCTGTCCGGTTTGTTTGAAAATATGGGCGATCAAGCGGGTTGTGGTGGTCTTGCCGTTAGTGCCCGTGATCGCAATGATGGGTACTCGGCTGGGCGATCCTTGGGGAAACAACATATCCAGAACGGGTTCTGCTACATTGCGAGGGATGCCTTCACTGGGGCAGACATGCATTCGGAATCCCGGAGCCGCGTTGACTTCGACGATGACACCATCGACTTCATGCAAGGGACGAGAAATATCAGGCGTGACGACATCAATTCCGGCAATATCCAGCCCAATAATTTTGGCAATGCGCTGAGCAAGCCAGACATTTTCGGGATGGATATCATCGGTGCGATCGACGGCAATTCCGCCTGTACTCAGATTCGCTGTTGCCCTTAAGTAGCACACTTCTCCCTGCGCAGGCACCGATGTCAATCCATACCCCTGCTTCTCTAGCAGTTGTCCACTGGTGCGATCTACTTCAATTTTGGTCAGAACGTTATCATGTCCATCGCCCCGGCGGGGATCGCGATTGGTCTGCTCTATCAAGGCTTCTATCGTCGATTTGCCATCGCCAATCACATGGGCAGGCACCCTCTCCGCTACCGCCACCACCTTGCCGTTGATAACCAGGATGCGATGATCCCGACCCTGGTAGAACCGCTCTACAATCGCAGCACGAGAAACCTCTTTGGCGGCATCGTAAGCAGCTTCTGCCTCTTCCCACGAGTTTAGGTTGATGCTGATCCCGCGTCCGTGGTTGCCATCCAGAGGTTTAATGACGATCGGATAGCCACCGACATCGGTAATCGCGGTTTCCAGTTCATCTAAGTAATTAATCACGGTGCCGCGTGGTACTGGCACACCTGCTTCTTTCAAAATGCGCTTGGTGCCCTCTTTGTCACAGGCAAGTTCCACCGCCAGGACACTGCTGCGGTTGCTCAGCGTTGCCTGAATTCGCTTTTGATGAACACCATATCCCAACTGAATCATCGATCTCGCTGGCAGGGGCATCCAGGGAATTCCCTTCAATTCGGCTTCTTTGACGATCGTTTCGGTGCTGGGACCCAGTGAAGCATCTGCCCAAAATTCTTTTAGATCTTGCAAATCCTGGCTGAGTTCTGCTTCGGGATAGGTGCCAGTCTCAATAATGCTCTGGCACAGCCGCACGGCGGCACGAGCTGCGTAACGCCCGGCTTGCTCATCGAGATACTCCAACACCACTTGATAGGTGCCCGGTGTCGAAGTTTCACGGGTGCGACCAAACCCGACCGGCATCCCTGCCAGTTCCTGAAGCTCCAGTGCCACATGCTCCACAATGTGTCCCATCATGGTGCCCTCTTGCACTCGGCTGAGGAACCCGCCCCGGCATCCCGGTGAGCAAAAGTGCTCGATCAGACTGGGTAGGGTGCGGGTCAATCCCTCAAAGAAGCCTGGAATTTCATTGGATGGCTTATCGGCTAGCTCCTCTAAGTCCAGACGCATCACAATCAGCTTCTGGCGACGGATGCTCCAATAGTTGGGACCACGTAACGTCTGGATCTTGAGGATTTTCATAGGAAAAAATTTGAAGGGGTCTAGAAAATTTCAGTCAACGATCAAGCTAATGACTCAGTTTCAAACCTGGAAAAGCCCTTAAACTGTTAATCGTGATACCGTTTAGGGCGATATTTCATGGGTTCTCAGAAAAAGTTCTTCTGTCCGGTTTGCAAAATCACTGGCAAACCAGTGGTAAAAGTTTGCTATGGCGACCAGATGTCTTAAAGTTTCAAGCAATGTTTTCCGGATGGATAGCTTTTAGAGAGGTCAGCATTTGAGCAGTCACAGACTAGCCTCAAACTTGAAGGGAACCGTTTTTATCAATGTCAATATCAAAAATTTGTCAATATCAAAATTCTGGAATCTGAACCATAAGGCTTTTCTGTGAGACGAGCTTTTTTCAGGTCAGATCAGCGGCTAGTGGAACCAAGCTCAGACCAATCCCTAACGTTTAAAGTTAACCATATGTAAAGTTAAGTCAAGGTGAATTTTGGGTGTCTTTTCTACGCTTTGGCAAGATTCTAGTAAAAAAATGGGGTTCCTGATTCAGTCCCAATGGGGGACAAAGCCTGATTTTGCAAGGGTGAAGCAGGGAGATCAAGGATTTGAATAAGGCTCAGAAAATTTTAGAGATCGACTAAAAGTATTCTTATGGTTTTGATACCGCTTTCTGCCGGAACCGCGACTCAGCAATTTGCTCACATCTGTTTGGTCGCGACGGATATGGATGGCACACTGAGCGAACAGGAGAAATTTACCCCTCACCTGTTACAGGCTTTAGGGAATCTCGCGGCTGCCGGAGTTCAAGTCTTGATTGTAACAGGTCGATCAGCGGGCTGGGTGAGTGGCATTGTCAGTTATTTACCCGTTTGGGGCGCGATCGCGGAAAATGGGGGTGCTTTTTATCTTAGCGATCCCGACCATCCTGGGATTTTCTTGTCTGCGATCGCTAACATCACGCAACATCGCCAGAGGCTTGCCGAAATGTTTCGCCAACTGCAGGTTACTTTTCCGCAAATCCAAGAAACCAGCGACAACCGTTTTCGCCTGACCGACTGGACGTTTGATGTGAAAGGGTTATCTCTCAGCGATTTGGAGACGATGGCGGCGACCTGTCAGGCAGAGGGCTGGGGCTTTACTTACAGTACGGTGCAATGTCATATCAAATTGCCTACCCAGGAGAAAGCTGCTGGACTGTTGCAGATCCTCGGTCAGTTTTTCCCAGACTATACGCCTGACCAGGTGGTGACGGTGGGCGATAGTCGCAATGATGAGAGTTTGTTTAACCCGGCAAAGTTTCCCCATTCAGTGGGGGTTGCCAATGTGCTGAATTATGCCGATCAACTGGTGTACCAACCCACCTATGTCACGGCGGCAGCGGAAGGGCAGGGTTTTTGTGAACTGGCGGAGTGCTTATTAGGGGCGATCGGAGAGAAAGGTTAGTGTTCTAGGTTCTATGCTCCGCTTGGAATCTCCCGATTGCAGATCTGCCAACCGCTCTTCTCGATTAGAAGACAGAGCCTCAGATACTGCGTGACCATGCTCTGTTTGAGAACCTGCTCCTTGTGGCTTATCAGCAGATTTTGCAAGGGGGGGAGCAGAAAGGACGACCAGAGGGGCTGGAGCATGGGCGATCTCTGACCTTAAAGCTCTTGACCCGCCGTGACAGTGCTTTGTCCCTAGACCTGATGGACTTGAGTGTATTGCCTGGTAAGCATGAAGTAGTGGTTGCAAATCATTCATCCACCCCAATCATCATCCTTCAAACGCTTCGCCTTAAAGCGATTCCGACGAGATACGAAAAATCGTCCGCTACGATCGCTCTCTACGCACGACAGAGAACAGAGGCAACCTCCTAAAATATGAAGACAGGTAAAAGCTACCTATTCTTCTAACTCTGTTCTTGCCTCTTTGCATCCATGACCTTCTCTGCCATTACTCGCGCCCTGGGACGATCGCCCCTGACCAGCGAACTCTTGAGCAAACTCCAGCAGCACCAGCACCTGAAGCTGAGTGGGCTGGCGCGGTTGCCCAAAGGACTTGTTTCCTCTACTCTGGCGCAGGCACAACCGCGCAGCTTACTGGTCATCACCGCCACGCTAGAAGAAGCCAGCCGTTGGGCAGCGCAACTGGAGATTATGGGTTGGAAAACAGTGCATTTTTATCCCACCTCCGAAGCCTCGCCCTACGAACCGTTCGATCCGGAATCGGAAATGGTGTGGGGGCAGTTGCAGGTGTTGGCGGATTTGGTGAGGGGTCAGGAGTCAGGAGGTAGGAGTCCGGGGGATGCGGGGAAAGGGGGACGCGGAGACGCAGAGAGGCAGGCAAATCTGTACCCAAGCTCTCGACCCTCAACTCCTGCCTTGGCGATCGTGGCGACGGAACGGGCGCTGCAACCGCATCTTCCCCCGGTCGAAGCTTTGCAACCCTATTACCTCACCCTGAAGCGGGGTGTAGAAATGCAACTGGAGGCATTTGGCAATGAGCTGGCGCGATTGGGCTATGAACGGGTACCGCTGGTGGAAACGGAGGGGCAGTGGAGTCGGCGGGGGGACATCATTGATGTGTTTCCGGTGGCATCGGAATTGCCGGTGCGGTTGGAGTTGTTCGGCGATGAGCTAGACCAGATTCGCGAGTTCGACCCTGCCACCCAACGATCGCTGGACAATATCGATCGCCTTGTCCTCACCCCAACCAGTTTTTCGCCCATTATCCGCGCGGCGCTGAGCGAAGAGGCAACAGAGATCGTCAAAGCTTGCCTTTCCCCCGCCGAACAGGAGCAGTTCGATACCGAACAAACGCTGGAAGGGGCACGACGCTTTTTGGGGCTGGCATTTGCTCAACCTGCTTCGCTGTTGGATTATCTGCCCGAAGATACGCTGATTGCGATCGATGAGCCGGAGCAATGTCAGGCGCACAGCGATCGCTGGGTCGAACTGGTAGAGGAGCACTGGCAGACAGAAAGCAAGCGGATGAAAGATGAAAAGGGCATACTTCAGCCTTTTCCTAAAGTGCATCGGACTTTCGGGGATTCTCTGACCGAAGTGGAGTGTTTCGATCGGCTATATCTGTCGGAATTGGCGGAGGAGGTCAGGAGTCAGGAGTCAGGAATCAGGAGTCAGGAGGACGCGGGGACGCGGGGACGCGGGGACGCGGAGAAAGAAGTGGCTTTCCAAGCCAAAATTCAAAATCGCTCGACTGAGCGCTCACGCCAAAGTCCAACATCCAAAATCCAAAATTCTCAATCTCAAGCCTCCCCCCTATCCCCACTCAATCTCTCCAGTCGCCCGGTTCCTGCCATTCCCCACCAGTTTGCTCGACTGGCAGAAACCTTGCGTGGCGAACGCGATCGCGGCTTTACTGTCTGGCTGGTCTCGGCGCAACCGTCGCGATCAGTGTCGCTGTTGCAGGAGCACGACTGTCCGGCGCAGTTTGTACCCAATCCTCACGATTACCCGGCGATCGAGAAACTGCAAATCCAGCATGTGCCTGTGGCGTTGAAATACTCTGGGTTGGCAGAATTGGAAGGCTTTGTGCTGCCCACCTTCCGGATGGTGCTGGTCACCGATCGCGAATTTTTTGGGCAGCATACTCTGGCAAGTCCCAGCTATGTCCGCAAGCGGCGTCGCGCTGCCTCCAAACAAGTCGATCCCAATAAGCTACGTCCAGGCGATTATGTGGTGCATCGCAATCACGGCATTGGTAAGTTCCTCAAGCTGGAAAGTCTCGTGCTCAACCACGAGACCCGCGAGTATCTGGTCTTGCAATATGCTGATGGGTTGCTGCGGGTAGCCGCCGATCAACTCGGGGCATTGTCTCGCTTCCGCAGTGTAGGCAACAAAGCGCCGGAACTGAACAAGATGTCGGGTAAAGCCTGGGAGAAAGCCAAATCCAAGGTGCGTAAGGCGATCAAAAAGGTGGCGATCGATCTGCTGCAACTGTATGCCCAGCGTGCTCAGCAGACCGGACACCGCTTTACCGAAGACACGCCCTGGCAGCAGGAAATGGAAGACTCGTTTCCCTATCAGCCCACACCGGATCAACTAAAGGCGACGCAAGATGTGAAGCTGGACATGGAAAGCGATCGACCGATGGATCGTCTGGTATGTGGCGATGTGGGATTTGGCAAAACCGAGGTAGCGATTCGTGCTGTATTTAAAGCGGTGACCGGAGGGAAACAGGTCGCCCTACTGGCACCCACTACCATTCTGACCCAGCAGCACTATCACACACTGAAGGAACGTTTTGCCCCTTATCCCATTCAGGTGGGATTGCTGAACCGCTTCCGCACCGCCGAAGAACGTAAAGAGATTCTGCAACGCCTGAAGACGGGCGAACTGGATATTGTGGTCGGTACCCATCAACTCTTGGGCAAAGGGATAGAATTTCGGGATTTGGGACTGCTGGTAGTGGATGAAGAACAACGGTTCGGCGTGAATCAGAAAGAGAAGATCAAATCCCTGCGAACACAAGTGGATGTGTTGACCCTCAGCGCTACCCCCATTCCCCGGACTCTTTACATGGCGCTGTCTGGTGTGCGTGAAATGAGCCTGATTACCACACCACCACCCTCGCGTCGTCCGATTCAGACTCACCTCTCCCCTTTCGATCCGGAAATGGTGCGGAGTGCGATTCGACAGGAACTCGATCGCGGTGGACAAATCTTCTATGTGGTGCCCCGGGTGGAAGGGATTGAAGACATCTCGGCACGAATTCGAGAAATGGTGCCGGGAGCCAGAATTGCGATCGCCCATGGGCAAATGCCCGAAGCCGATTTGGAAGCGACCATGCTCACCTTCAGCAATGGTGAAGCTGAAGTTCTCGTCTGCACCACCATCATTGAATCGGGTTTGGATATTCCTCGCGTCAACACGATTTTGATTGAAGATGCCCAGCGATTTGGACTATCCCAGCTTTACCAGTTGCGTGGTCGGGTGGGTCGCGCTGGGATTCAAGCCCATGCCTGGTTGTTCTATCCCAAGCAAAGTCAACTTAGCGATGCGGCGCGTCAGCGGTTACGGGCATTGCAAGAATTTACCCAACTCGGTTCGGGTTACCAACTGGCGATGCGCGATATGGAAATCCGGGGGGTGGGCAATCTGTTGGGGGCAGAACAGTCGGGACAGATGGATACGATCGGTTTCGACCTCTATATCGAAATGCTGGAAGAAGCGATCAAGGAAATTCGTGGGCAAGAAATTCCTCAGGTGGACGATACTCAGATCGACCTCAACCTCACCTCCTTCATTCCTGCCGACTACATCCCCGATCTCGATCAAAAGATGAGTGCATATCGTGCGGTTGCCTCTGCCAGTTCCCGACAGGAGCTAGCGCAGATTGCTGCCGACTGGAGCGATCGCTACGGTCCCATTCCCAAAGCGGCTCAGCAACTGATTCGCGTGGTTGAACTCAAGCAAACCGCCAAAAAACTTGGGTTCTCTCGCATCAAACCTGAAGGCACCCAACATATTCTGCTAGAGACCCCGATGGAGGAACCTGCCTGGAACTTGCTCAAAGCCAACTTGCCGGAGCATTTGCAAACTCGTTTTGTCTATATGTCTGGTAAGGTGACGGTGCGCGGCTTAGGGGCGCTCAGTGCCGATCAACAACTGGAAAATCTGATCACTTGGCTGGGTCGAATGCAAGGTGCCTTACCTGAAGCGATCGCAGTTTAAGTCATTCTATTTGAGGACAGAGCTTGCAAGGCTGTGTGATTGATTGCATCGTCAATATCAGACTCCATCACGGAATCGGTTGTGAACAGAGTGTTGTTTAGTCAGGTGTTCTGTTGAGAACATACCTCTTTGAGCTGACCTGCAGGGTCGTTTCGTGCCTACAATCGGCATCAGGGGCAGGAGTCGCACGTTTAACACGGCAATTATGGTGAAGTTTGTCATTGATCCAGCGATCGCGGTCAAAATTAACAAGATGAAGCAACGGGTGCGCTGGCAAGAGTCAGCACTGGTCGATCGGGGCATCGACCAAACCCGATTGGTGTTGGAGGATGGCAAACCTGACACCCCAGAATTTTCCTTTATGGTGATTGGTGACAGCGGTTCAGGCGTGCATCTGGGGCATAATCCCCAACGGCAAATTGCTGAGCAAATGTTGCCCCATCAGTCCGAGTGTCGCTTCACATTGCATACAGGCGATGTCGTGTATCTCCTCGGTTCCAGCGAATATTACCCCAGTAATTTCATCGAACCCTATCGAGAGTTTTTGTTAGGGGGCGATCGTCCCCATGCCATTTCTTATGATCAGATGGTGTTTACCCACCCTATGCTGCTGGTACCAGGAAACCATGACTACTATGATTTGTTCTGGTTCTACGGGTTGCTGGCACAGGCAACTGCGCCACTGCGTCGCTTACTTCAGTTTCAGTTGGATCTGGATGTGGGACTACATGGTTCTTTTCAGGGCAAAGCCTATGCCCAAGCATTTCTAGATTATTTGCTGGCATTGCAAGGGGATGCTTTACAGCAACATCTCGATCGTCACTACACCGCTAAAACCGAAACTGGGCGATGTTTGCGCTACGAACCCGGACACTTTACCCGCCTGCCCAACCGCTACTACACCTTTCGCTATGGGGGCATCGATTTCTTTGCCTTGGATTCAAACACTTTCAATTCCCCTATTCCTCTGCCGCGCACGCGTGAAGGAGACAACTACCGTCGTCAGCTAGAAGCCTTGCAACAAGAACTGGAGCAAGAAGAACAGCAAATTTTGGCAGCTTCGGCTCAACTGCATGAAGAGAACTGGGAAGAAGCTGAACAACTGGACGACCTCAGTGCCAAATTGGCACAGATTGAAGAAGTCAAAATTGACATCACCAAGCAACTTTCTGCCAGGGAAAACAACGAGGCCATTGACCAAGAGCAATTGGATTGGTTGCAAAAGCAATTGATCACATCCTGGCATAATCCGGCGGTAAGAGGACGGGTAATCTATTTTCACCACCCGCCCTATGTTACGGAAGCTACCAAGTGGAAACAGGCACAAACCCTGGCAGTGCGGCGACGCTTACGCAGCGTTCTGGATGTGGTGGCTCAGGAGGTGAGAACGCTCGCCCACGATCGTCCCCTGGTTGACCTGATTCTTAACGGTCATGCCCATTGTCTGGAACATTTGCGCACCACTGACACCGGACATGCCGATTCCCACTTGGACTGGGTAATTTGTGGCGGCAGTGGGCACAGTTTGCGGCGACAACGACCGGAAGGCGCAGAACTGATGGAAGCCTTTGCCAATGAGAACCGAGGCTACCACCAGTTGGTGGCAAAATCGCAATTATATGTAGGACGGCAGGGACAGGGCATCAAAAAACGCCGTCCCTATTCCTTTTTGCGGATTGATGTACAGGATGGCGTGCCACCCAAATTCATTTTGCGTCCGTTTATCTGCGATCGGGTTCACGGTGAATGGGGCAACAGTCATTTAGCGCCGTTTATGATTGGAGGAGAAAGGGAGTAGCCACCAACCAAATGTCTGCTGATTCCAGCCGTCAAGAATCCTATCTCGATCGTGCTCGTGCCAGTCTCAAGCAATCGCTGGCCCAGTATGGTCGCTATGGACGATCGCCCGCCCGCTCGACCCCCGATGCCGATCTACGCGCCACGTTGCGGGATGAACTGGAAGTGCTGTCTCAGACTTTGAGCAAGCTAGAACAGCGGGTTGTTCGTATTGCCACCTTTGGTTTGGTCAGCCGGGGTAAATCGGCGGTGCTAAATGCTCTAGTGGGGCAAAAGGTGTTACCCACAGGTCCTCTCAATGGCGTGACGCTGTATCCCCGATCGGTGCGCTGGGCACCCGGTGCCGGACTCGTCACCCACTATGGCATCCCTCCCGCAGCAGGAGAACTCCAGGTAGAGTTGATTGATACACCTGGGTTAGACGAAATCGATGGTGAAGTCCGGGCGCAGATGGCGCGCGAAGTCACCCAGCAGGCGGATTTAATTCTATTTATTGTTTCTGGCGATATTACGCGCACCGAATATCGTGCCCTCTGTGAATTGCGCCGAGCCGAAAAACCCCTGATTCTGGTATTTAACAAAATTGATCTCTATCCCGAACACAATCGGCAAGCCATCTATCAGAACTTGCAATCTCTGGCAGCGCAAAATCCGGGCGGCGATCGGCTACGGCAGTTGCTGTCTCCCAATGAAATTGTCATGGTTGCTGCCGAACCAACTCCTTTTCAAGTGCGAGTGGAATGGGCTGATGGACGGGTGACCCATGAATGGGAAACGCCACCCCCGCAAGTGGAAGAATTGAAGCAAAAAATTATCAGCATTCTCAATCAAGAAGGACGATCGCTCTTGGCGTTGAATGCACTCACTCAAGCCAGTCAGGCAGAAGCGGCGATCGCCCGTAAAACTCTGGAATTTCGCCAGACGGAAGCCGAAGCCCTGATTTGGAAATTCGTCAAATACAAAGCCTTGATAGTTGCCTTTAACCCTATTGCTTTACTGGATTGGTGCGGAGGCACCTTCGCTGACCTGGCGCTGATTCGTAACTTGGCTGACCTGTATGGACTGCCTATGACTCGCTACGAAGCCAGTCAACTCCTCAAAACGATTCTAATTAGTTCTGGAAGTTTGTTATTGACCGAGTGGGGATCGGGTCTGCTCTTGGGGATGGGCAAGAGTGCGGCGGCAGTGTCGGGTGTGGATCATGCGACTGGCTTTTCGGGTTTCATCGGAGCTGCGATCGCTCAGGCAGGCATTGCGGGTTATGGTTCCTATTCGGTTGGTCGGGCTGCGCAAATTTACTTAGAGCAGGGGTGTAGTTGGGGACCACAAGGGGCAAAGACGATCGTGCAAGAAATCCTCAGTCAGGTCGATCGCACTACAATTCTCTATCGCTTACGACAAGAATTGCAGGAACATTTGCAGTAGAGATCGGTGCCAGATTGCAAACTTGGAAAGCCAGATTGCAGAAATCTGCAACCCCTCATTGCTGCTACAGGAAATTAACTTGGCAGAGAGAACTAGTGCAATTCCGCTTGGATTTTTTTACTATCTGAGCTAGCTGGTGAACCTAAATCTGCCTCAACAGACTCAAGGTCGCACTGCAATCATAGAATCCTTCCGTCCCGTCCTGGATTCAGGACACCATCTAACGAGTGCTCAAGTGGTGATATCTCAATCTCTCTCAGTGGATTGTTTGCCCCCGGAATTGAGAGCGATTGAGAGTGTCACACACAATCTCGCTAACCGATGTTTCAATCTGGTGAAACTGAAGTTTTGTTGTTGTTAGCCCCCCCAAAAAGATGCCAAATCAAGTATTAGAACAGCCTGTATCACTCGACTACGCTCGTAAGACCCTGCTACAAGGGGTGCTTGAGGGAATCACTGATGGGATCTTAGTGCTCTCAGAAACGGGCGAGTTGATTTACAGAAACTATTGCGCGTATTGCATTTGTCAACAGATTGAACCAACCCAGTCCACTGAGCACCCACTTCCAGACAAGATTTGGCAATGCTGTCAGGCGTTGATGGACAGCCGCACCTTGTATCCCGATCATCCCGTGGTGATTGAGACAGAAATCGTTGTGAATCGATCTCAGAGTTTTCGAGTCCGCGCCAAGTGGTTGACTCTCGAAGACCCCAAACGCCCTTATCTTGCGGTTCTTCTCGAGGATCGATGTCAATCTCTGCATAATCGGGTTTGCGCCGAAGTGCAAAAGTACCGTCTGACGCCTCGTCAAGCAGAAGTTTTGCTGCTCCATCGCAGCGGCTACAGCTACCGAGAAATTGCTGCTGAGTTGTACATTACAGTCAATACCGTACGGCAACACCTGAAAGACATCAACATGAGAAGACAAAGAACTCTAGATCTCGAATTCGGTTAATTCTCTCGGCGCTAGCTTGAGTCTCTTTTTCTGAGCTATCTTTATCTTCTCTTTATAGAGAATTACATCCGATCTCGATACGTTTGAGCTACGTCATCATCGGTGCATCCTGATTTGGCAAAGGCGAGGAGTGGCATTCCAAGCAATTGAAATCCCTTTTTCGGGAATGGGTCAATTTCAGTTGTATGAAGTACTTGTGAAGTTCACAGCACGAAATTGCCAGATACGACTGCTTTTATGGGAGCAATCCACCATCCAAACAGGAGGAACAGCATGGCGACCTTTAACCTGATCAAAGCTTTTCAAGCGTTTTGGTACGCCGAAGCCAAGGGCAATGTGATGACAAGCTTGCCTCACAGATTCAATCCCAATGCGTTAGAAGGGGAGGCGATCGTTTCTGCAACCATTTATCCCGGTCAACCTGGTCGAGTCCGGTTCCAGGGTACCTGGTGGCCCGCCCAGTGTGAGCAAGACTTGACCCTGTTGCCGGGGGACGTCGTTTATGTAGTAGGCCGAGAAAATATTACCTTATTGGTACAGCCCATCCGCTGGTTAGAGACAGACTTGTCTGAACCGTGTCTGTCTGCTAAACCTGCTCTACCGCTCCTAAATCTTTCAGCGTAGTTTTCTGAACTTCGGAAAGACCCATCGCCTGGGTAATGTTCATTCCCTCGTAAGGTCTTTCCGTTCTCAGAACTGAGATACAATCCCCCGTTTTGACATCCCATAACCGGATGGTCTCGTCCTGGCTACCGCTGGCAAGGGTTTGTCCATCGGGATGAAAGGCAACCGATCGCACCCAGTGGGTGTGTCCCAGCAATACCTTGAGACATTCAGCCGTGCGTGCATTCCACAGCCGCACGGTTTTGTCATCACTGCCACTGACCAATATCAAATCGCCAGCCTCATTGGTTAAACTTGGGGCAAACGCTACCGATTGCACCCCAATGGTGTGTCCTTGTAAGACCGAAAGGCATTGCCCTGAGATCACATCCCACAACAGGATGGTCTTGTCATCACTGCCGCTTGCCAGGTATTTGCCATCTGGACTGAAGGCGATCGAGCGAATGCGATGTTCATGCTTGCCCAGGGTTTTCACGCATTTGCCTGTTTCCACATCCCATAACCAGACTTCCAGTTCATCGCCGCTACTGGCGAGCAGTTTGCCTGCTGGATGAAAGGCGATCGTTCTGACCCAATGCTGATGTCCCTTCAGTGTTTGAATACACTGACCAGAATGTACCTCCCAAAGTCGCACTTCGCGATCGTGTCCACCACTCGCCAGTAGCTTGCCATCGGGACTAAAGGCAGTCGATCGGACGTAGTTGGTATGACCCTGGAGCACCTGGCAGTCGCCGGTGTGCACATCCCAAAGTCGCACTGTCTTGTCGTCGCTGCCACTGGCTAACCACTGACCATCCGGACTGAATTTGACTGACCAGACCCGCCGAGTATGTCCTGGAAACCAACGGATCACCTTTTCGGTATGGGTATCCCATATCTTGACGGTGTGGTCATTGCTGCCACTGGCTAACCAGTGCCGTTGTAAACCGTTGTGCTCGAAAACCTCTGGTGCGTAGGCGATCGCTCGTACTCCGGCTGCACACCCTTGGGCGGTTCGCAGACACAGTCCACTCTCGACTTGCCATACCCGCACCGTTTGGTCATCCCCGCCGCTTGCCAACGATCGTCCATCGGGACTAAACGTGACAGCCCAAACAATGCCAGTATGTTTCTCTAAGGTGTTCAGGCACTCACCCGTCTGGACATTCCACAGCTTGACCCGATAATCGTCCCCTGCGGTTGCCAACAAGTTGCCATCCTGGCTAAAGGCGACTGATCTGACCCAGTTCCCATGAGCTTCTAGAATTTGGCGACATTCACCCGTTTTGACCTGCCACAATCTTACCGTTTGGTCATCACTGCCACTCGCCAGGATGTCTCCATTGGGACTAAATGCAACCGATCGTACCCAGTCTGTATGGCCTTCCAGAGTTTTGAGATATTTGCCAGTGTTGGCATTGCGGAGGCTGACGACACAATCATCTCCGCCCATTGCGAGGGTTTTGCCATCGGGGCTAAAGGCGATCGAGCGAATTCGATTTTGGTAGGGCAGTGCTCGACAGGTCTCCGATGCCAGATGCCACAGTTTGATGGTGTAATCATGACTACCGCTGACCAAACTCTCGCCACTGGGATGAAAGGTTACGGCTCCTACCCAATCCTTGTGGGAAAGGTCTGACTGGAGGGCAGGATCTTTCAGCACTTTGATGAATTGCTGCGTCGGTACATGCCACAACCGCACAGTCTGATCTTGACTGCCACTTGCCAAAATTTGCCCATTGGGGCTGAAGGCGATCGCGCGAATCCAGCTATTGTGTCCGGTTAGTGTGGCAAGTTTCTTACCCGATGCCACTTCCCACAGACAAATTTGGGCGGTGTCATCGCCCGTTGCCAGCATCTGCCCATCGGGACTGAAGGCGATCGCCAACACATTGCCCAGCGTTTCGGTAAATCGACAGAACTCCAAATCCGCCCGTTCAAAATTAGCCTGATGCAGGGTAATGCCTTGAAAGCAAGCTTGCCAGAGCATTAGTCCCGAAAAGTCTAGTTCGTTCAAATGGACGCCCATTGCCCGCAATAGATTCACGACATTGCTGCCGATGTAGCCACGTTTGAGCGATAGTTTTTCTCGCTGCTCAGCCACAATCTGCATCAACCGATCTTTGACCTGTTCCAGGCTTTTAAACTCTGCCAGCAATCTTTCCGTTAAAGGGGTGAGAATGTGTTGAAACTGTGCCTCTCGCAGGTAATCTTCGGCTTCTGCCCGCATCAAGACATGGCTATTGAGCAGATCAATTTTGCCCGATTGAATTTCTTCGCAAGCTTGAGTAACAATTACGCCAATCACATACTCTCGCAGGGCAGGTTGTAGGGTAAAGCCTGCACTGCTTTTCTCAATCAGCGATCGCCGCCCCAGCGCATAGAGGGCATCGAGCAACTTTGCCTGGAGCAGCGGGGACACGATCTCTTGCCGCAACTCTGAAATTGACACCCAGGTTTGGTGAATTGCCAGCCAGTAAAGAACTTTTTTTTCTGAACCTGATAATCGAATAAATTGCTTTTCCAGTAATCGCCCGATCGCGTCAAAGACGATCGTCGCTTCAGCCAGAAACTTAGCAATATTGCCATCGAATAAATTTTGAATAGCAGTAGCCGCAATTTTGAGTGCCACTGGACTGCCTGAATACCGACGATTGAGTTCTGCGCATTCCTGTTCCGATGCCGACAGCCCTTTATCTTTCAAAATTGCTTGGGCAGCTGCTTGATCCATTCCAGCTAGTTCTAGAGAACGGACGGGCAAAGACTCTCCCTCTTGTGCCGTAAATTCTTTGGGCTTCTCGCGACTGGTCACCACCAGACAGCTTTTGTGAACTTCTAAGCCAATTCGGTCAAAAAGTTCGCCGTATTCTTCGTAGCCATCCAAATAGCGCCCTCCGCGAATTGCTGGTTTCAAGAGCATTTCTGCGCCATCTAGCACCACTAGACATCGATGTTGGCGGAAATAGCTTAACAACAAGGTAATGGCAGCGTTGGTGTCCGTAGGGATGTCGGGCGAATTCTGCCCTGCTAAAAATTGGATGAGATCCGTCAGGATGCTCTGAACGGTCGGTTGGTGACGCAGCGATCGCCAAATAAAGTACTCAAACTGATTCTTAATCTGATAAGCCAGTTTCACTGCCAGAAAGGTTTTGCCAATTCCTCCTGTTCCCAGCACACCTACTAGGCGACATTGCTCCGCTAGAATCCAGGTTTCTAAGGTTGTCAGGTCTTCAGTTCGTCCGTGGAAGGTTGAGATATCAACCGCTTCTCCCCAATCCATCATCGGTTCGGGGGCTTTTATCTGGTTGGCTGGATGGGGCGATTCTGGGTTGACTGCGGTGCCCAAGTCAGAATAGAGAGACTCGCGAAGAGAAGTCCCAGCCTCACCTTCCAGGATTTTCTTACGTTCTAGCGCCGATCGAAAGTTGGTTTTATTGACCTCCTCTCCCAACGCCTCTGACAACATTCGCCAAAACTTGGGTCCGACATCACGTTTTAAATAGTTCAAGCTGTAGCGCGAATCTGCCGCAATCTCTTCATAAGATTGGTTATTCCATGTCCCCCGCAGGACGGTGACCTCGGCTGCAGTCAGATGTCTTTCCTTTCGACCGAAAACAGCAGCATCTGCCACATCGTAAGCTTCTTCAAAATCCATGGATCAAGACCTTAAGCTGCCGGGATGCTTTAGTATGATTCTGAACTTTTCATACTTTAAGATAAGTTCAGACATTTCACAGGAGATTCATGATAATTCACGAATATCTTTACACTTTATTCATTCCTTATCTGAAAGATTAAAAAGGTTTCTTTCTTGATAGTTAAAAGTGAGTTTAATGACCCACTTAAATTCTTCTGATGGGTAGGAGCCAAATCAGTTGTAGGAGCGTAATTTGAGATCGCAGTTGCTAGCTGGGCTAGATTTTGGCGATCGCACTTAACGATTGCTCAATCTGAAATAGTGGATTCAATGGGGTGGGCGAATCTAAGCTTAATCTAGGATGTTTTCGGCCATGCAATTGTGTGTGTCAAGGTCCTAAACACTCGGTTGAATATCGATCTGTTGTGCTGGCTCAATCGGGTTTCTTCATTTCAAGACTTGCTAATGAAAAAGAAAGATTGTGATTGATTAATGAGCGGTCAAATTTGAGATCAAATCTCCAATTAATGGATATCAAAGTGTATGATCTACACTCAAATGCCCTATTATTTTTTAGGATTTTTTTGACCTTCTTTCTATTAGCCTGAATATTGAATGAAAACAGTCTCACTCTACACAAAGTGAAACAAGAGGCTGGATTGAGATTCCCGCTGAGCAGGAGATCTGAGTTCGATCGAGGCATGGCAAAGGCGAATCCTCTCCCCAGCAGATTTAGGACAAAATTACCCATTTCGTGCTATTCCATACCATACCAAATTGGCGGAGTATGTTCTGGCAATCAATACTACAATTTTGAGAATGCAAGATGACACTTTTCCGCAAAGACTTGACTGCTAGAGCTAAGAATTGACGCAAGTATGAGCAGATTGAGCACTTTTAAGCAACTTGCCCAAAAAAACTGTTGGGGTATGTAAAATTAAGTCTAGTGATGATATAGTATGTTTCATCCGGAGATGAAGTTGGTCGAAATTGTTGAGGAGTAGGCGTTGTGAACTCGCTTGTGATCCCAACTTAACTTCCAGGAGGTCAGTTATCTTACTTGCTTGAGCGCTGTTTAAAAGCAGCGTGACCTTACCAATGTGCTGGATGGATTTAACAAGTTCATTCCAGCCTCAGCAATCAGGTGATTTTAAGATTTCTCATTCATTCAAGTGATCTATTTACAGGCGAGTGTGTTGCTGCGATCGTCGCAGTTTGATTTCTCAATTTGCAAAAATACTAGCCTCCTGATTAAGGCCCACCTTAGTACATCAAGGTTGATCGTTTAGACTGTGTGCTCGTTGGGTCAAGGAGGTTCGCTTTGCCAATGCTGTGGATGAAGAGTTTTGACGATCGTCTCCTAAGCATGACGGCAAATGGATACAAGCTACAAATGACATATCCCACCTCAACAGGGGCACCCATACCATGAACGAATTCTTCTTTAAATCCTCTAGTCCTGAATTTTTCTCTAGTCCAACTCCTGGCAGGGTGGAGCAGCAAATTACTACTACTCAACCGGGACGAGTCAAGCACCAGGGCACCTATTGGCCCGCCGAACTTTACCAACCCGATCGCCCAATAATCATTCTCCCTGGCAATACAGTCAGTATTGTCGGGATACAGGGGATTACTCTACTCGTGGTTCCGATCGAGTAGTAGAACTAAGCGTGGGTCAGAAAAATCTGACCCTCTAAACTCTATGCCAGTGACGACTCTACTTCTCTAGGCATTTTGAGACCTGGAGTGAACAAGGGGCTGAAGCCCCCTTGTTCTACTTGAAGTAAAGATGGATGGCGATCGAATTTGGGCAAGCACGAACAAGCTGCTTAAACCACCTGTAGAAGAGTAGTCAATAATCAGCAAGCATTGCCTACTCCCCCGTCTACCACATCACGTCCCAATCCAGAATTGATCGTGTCGTTGCCATCGCCCGTGTTGATGGTGTTGTCAAGATTAAGGCTATAAAGGATTCGATCGTTTCTACTGCCCGTGGTAAAGCCATCAAGAAATTCAATGTTAGTCGCGATCGTGCCATTTGTCATTACCTGCTTCGCCATACAGAGCATTGTTGCCTGCACTTCCCCTCAAAACATCACTAAACGCTCCTCCTCTAAAAAAAATCGTTGCCTTTACTGCCTGTGATATTGAGTTGCTCAATATTGGTAAACAATAGATGAGAAGTCGAGAACCAAGGTATCAATGCCTGCTCCTCCATCGACAAAATCGTTACCTAACTTGGGTGTAAAATGTCATTTTCATTAGTGCCAATTAGATTGGCATTTCGATTGGTGCCAATGATGTTTGCCATGGTGTTATCCCCGTGATAATTTGAGTTTTTTGGACGATCGACGATGTCTGGCAAAGGCACGATCTCCCTTCCAGCGGTTCGTTGTCTTGTAAATTGGAAAAAAATGACAGGCGAAACTGTTCGACCCCAGTGCCTCGGGGAAGCAGTCTACGGGGTCTGATGGGCTAAAAACGCCCCGACTGCATGTCAAAATTCATGCAAAAGCACTTACAGGCGATCGGGATGCCTGAAGCGGATGCGAATCCAGCATCGAGTGCCAAATTCGCTCAGAATGCAGTGGTCATCCGCATGGCTGAGACGTTGCTGACTTTGCAGGAACAGAATGGCAAAGGGAGGGGAGGAAAACCAAATTTTCATTGGGCTTTGCGATTCCCTTAATGACGATTTTCGGTGGTGTTGAATAACTGAGGCTGTTTTCCACTCCCTAAAACAAAAACACACCTTGGCAAAAGGTGTGCCTCTGTTTCTCATCTAGACTCATTGATCAAGCTGGGTTGACCAATCAATGCTTTTGATTGATGTTATCTACCAAAACGCTTAGTCTGACAGCACAGTAACTATGCGGTAGGTGATTCTTCATCGATTGCAGTCGGTTCTGCGATCGGGGTAGGGATTGGTTTTGGATCAACAACTGGGACAACCGGATTGCCTGCAATTTGCTTTTTCGGTTCACTAACAGGCACTGCTTTCACTTCAACAGGTTCTGGAATGCCCAACTGACTTCTGGCTTGAGAAACCAGAGATGTGGTTGTTGTCTGCCCGGCGGTGAGCAGAACTTTGCCCGCCTCTGACAAAACTCGATTGGCAGTTGGTTCTTCAATTCCGTTTAACCAACTTCGTAAACTTTGTCCGCCCTGAATGGCAACGTTCCACAACCAAGCCAGCATGACTAAGCCAAAACAGAGTATTAACCAGGCAAGTTTAAGCGTTTCTCGCAAAATCTGCCAGGTGTTCCCCAGAGTCTTTTGATAGTTGGTTCCTGTCTCCGAGTTCGACAGGAGTTGCCACAGTTTTGTGAATTGCTCCCGAATCGTATTCATGGCTCCTTCCTCTCCACGCTGTCAGTTTAATCTTAGCCTGTCGTTTCGAGTTGTCAGACTTTGACGCTGTCAACCTCTTTATCTATGGGACTGAGTTCAAATCTGAGTCTAGCTCACTTTATCCAACAGGCATTTTGTTCAGTCAGCAGTCTTTAAAGGTCTTCTCAATTGTCAAAGAGGATCGGGGATTCACAATCCTTCCGTTAAGAAATTACACAATCGCAACCCGATCTCCACAGTTTTCGGGTACTCCCAATTTTGGGCGATATAGGAGAGCTTGATTATACAAACGCCATAGGGAGCTGCAAGAACCTGGCAAAGTCTCTATGGCGTGTCTATTACAGAGACTTCAATTGGTTAAAGTTAGACGGTAACCTTCAGTCCTCAGGAACCCTTGGCATAAGCATTCAGTGTTTTAGTCAGCGCATCGATCGCAGCGATCGTCTTAGTTGCATCTGGCTTCGGCGCTTTTAACTGATTGGAAATTGCAACCATGCCCTCTTCGACCTGTTTATAAGACGCTTTCGATTTTTCTTTGACACCGTCCTCAATCTTTTCCCAATATTTCTCATCAAAGTCTGCATACACTGCTTGGGCTTTCTTAAAATCGTTGGCTTGGACGGCTGCTTTCGTCTGTGCTAAAACTGCCTGCATTTCAGTCAATACCTTTTGGGTGTCATTGGCTGTCGTTGTTGGACTGGCTGACGCCACCGGACTGGCTTCGGTTGTTGCAGTTGCCTCTGGACTAGCAGTCGCCTCACTCTGCGAGGGACTGGGATTGTTACAAGCTCCCAAGCCCACAACCAACAGTACAGCGAGTAAAGAACCGAATTTAAGACGCATCATTTTATGAATCCTCAAAACACAATTAATTGTCGGAACTAAAAAAGTCTATCGAGAGGGGCACAAAACTTTGTGCCCCTGGAATGGGATAGATTTCACGCCATTGAATATGGCGATCGTTCAGGCGAGCAGGCATTCCTAACCGTAGCGCCTAAACGGCTGAATCCGCCGCACGCAAACGATCTCGCAGGACGATCGCCAGAGCAATCAAGAGAATCACCAACTGTGCCAGTGTGGTTTCCCAAGTAGGATAAAGACCCAGCGTTTCCCAACTGGGAAAGAAATTGGCAGGGCTCGCTGGCAAAATTCCCGCGACTTGCAAGGCATGAATGCCGCTACCAATAAACTTGAAGCCCAGATAGTAGATCAAGACACTCGTAACCAAAAAGAACGGCTTGAGGGGAATTTTTAACCCGACTCCAAATATCAGCACTGCAACGATGACCAATATCACACTGCCCAATGCCAAGCCTCCCAACAGGTCTGAATTGCTGATCGACGGTGCAATGCCGATGTAGAACAGTGCGGTTTCTCCTCCCTCCCGAAAGACCGCCAAAAAAGCCAGCAGTGCTAATGAGAATACGCTATTTTTAGCGAGGGCTGAGGTTGCCTGGTGATGGATGTATCCCTGCCATGCTCCTAAGGAAGACTTGCTATGCAGCCAATAGCTCACATAAAACAGCATGGAGGCCGCAACAATGCCAGTAATGCCTTCCAGCAATTCTCGGCTGGCTCCCGCAGTTGTCAAGTTCGCGAAAAAGATCCGAATGACGATCGCAGTCAAGATTGAGGCAAGGACGCCTGCGCCTGCGCCAATCCAGAGCCAACGGCTCTTATCTGCATTACCACTTTTCGACATAAATGCCAGCAATGCGACTAAGACGAGTAATGCTTCTAACCCTTCACGCAATAAGATCGATGCTGCATCCAGTAGGGTATAGCGCAAATTTCGATTGGCATAGGGTTGCAGCGTTTGCTTGAGTTGATCGATCGCCGTTTGGGCACTGTTGATGTCTGTGGGGGTTGTGTTGAGAAAACCATAGGCTTTTGCCAGGTCATTCTCAATTGTGATGTAGTCTTGCTTTGATTTAGTTGCAACAATACCCTCAACTTCCAGCCAGTTGGTCTGAACCGTTTTGATTTCGGTTGCCGCTGCTGCCAGATCTTTTTTCTGGACAAACACCTTTGCCTGGTTCAAGTGGTCAATGAGACTGGCGATCGTAACTTCGCTAGAAGGACTGCTTGCCTGAGAACTTGGTTCGGTCAGCTTATTGGTAATAAACTGCTGGTTGACTTTATGCAAAGTTGTCAATGATTGGACAACTTGTGCTTGATTGGGTGGTTCAATGGAAAAGGCAAATTTGACTTCTCCCATTGCTGCTTCAATCTCTTTGTAAGTCTTGCGAGAAGCCTGTTTGACCCCATCTTCTACATCAAACCAGGTATCGTTGTAAATTTTGAACTCAGATTGGGCACCGTTAAAGTCCCGTTTTTTCGCCTTCACCAAGGCTTGCTCAATATGCCCATCCAACTTTTGCAAATCTTGCTGAGGGGTAGTTGCTGCATAGCCCGGTATGGCGATCACAAACAGCAGAGCACTTAGGGCAAGGGTAAATAACCATTGCCATCGCGTCGTTTTACGAATAGGAAACAAACGTTTCAAGGTGACTCCTTTGGAAAAAGTGAAGATTTGTTGGGCTAAAAACTAGCGCATGAAAATCCCTCAGGTGCTGGCGATCGCGACCTGCCTTGTTCTACTTTTTAAGTCTGCTTCAAGAGATATTTTTACAGGAAACCGAGTAAGTATTTGAGAAAAGAAATCAATAAGCTTCAGAATCTAGATTAGACTAAGTGAGAAAAATTTTCAAAAGGTTTTTCGAACAACTTTATTTAAGGATGGCTCTAGACGATGCTCCGAGAGGGCGAGTCCATGTCTAGAGCCATTGTTCAGTTGCCCTCGATATCAGGAATTGAGGATTGGAGGTGAGTTCAAAACTGAGTCCAGCGCATCCTCGGATTCCAATATTTTGATGGTAGCGGTCTGCATCTCTCATTCACTATCAGAAATACGATAAATCAAGGATATATCTTTTGAAAGATAAAATATTCCTATGTGCGATCGCTACAACCCAGAAGTATTCTCTAGTCGTAAGAGGCTGAGCCAATGGATACAGGTAAGGTGCGGGAACGCGCAAAGCGGGGCGAAGTGGGCGCGATCTCCTATTTGCTTAATCGATCTCTTAAACCTAAGGGGATGAATGCCAGAGTTGCTTTGGAGCAGGATTGCCTGCACATAACCCTGGCATCGGAGCAGATTCCTTCAACTTCCTGGAGCACTGTCATTCATCGGGGCTTGCTCAAGTTAGACATTGCCTCAATTGATCGGGTAAAACTCTCTGGCAGACAAACAGGGGTAGATACTCCCGCATGGATTCAGGAATTTAACCTGCAACCTTCAATACAAACTGATTCTCCTACCCTCTCTCCCCCTCTCCCCCTCTCTCAGGCTCAGGACGAGTTTCTCCAACCTGGCGAAACCATTGCCGATCGCTACCGCATTCTGCGCTTACTGGGGCAGGGTGGGGTCGGCATTACCTATGAAGCTGAAGATCTGCAAACCAATGAACGGGTTGCCCTAAAAGCCTTGTCTCTGCGTCACATGGGCAACTGGAAGCAGATGGAACTGTTTGAGCGAGAAGCTAAGGTTCTGGCTCAGCTGCGCCATCCCGCGATTCCCCGCTATCGGGATTACTTCACAGTGGATACGTCGGACGATCGGGCTTTCTATATTGTGCAAGACCTGGCAGAGGGCAAATCTCTGGCGGAACTGGTGGAAAGTGGCTGGCGCACTAACGAAGCGGGCGTCAAACAGATTGCCATCCAAATTCTCCGCATTCTGATCTACTTACAAAGTCTGAAACCGCCTGTATTTCATCGAGACATCAAGCCTCACAACCTGATTCGAGCCGAAAATGGACGGATTTACCTGGTGGATTTTGGCGCAGTGCGAGATACCTACCGCAGCACTCTGGCAGGGGGCAGTACGGTGATTGGCACCTTTGGTTACATGGCTCCTGAACAGTTTCGCGGGCAGGCGTTTCCTGCCACCGACCTCTACAGTTTAGGAGCCACCTTACTGTTTTTACTCACCCACCGTCATCCTTCAGAACTGCCCCAGGAACGACTTAAGATTAGCTTCCGTTCCAAGCTTCAGGTGTCCGATCTCCTGGCGAATTGGCTAGAAAAGGTGCTGGAACCCGATGCGGACGATCGCTTCCCCTCTGCAAAAGCAGCCCTGAATGCGCTCCAGGAAAAGACCTTTCTATCCGCGATTAAACCTCGCACTCCCATCTCCCGAAAGTTTTTAGTCGGAGCAGGTATTGCAACGATCGCAGGCATATTCATTCTGAATACTTACAAATGGGGAATCCTGAGCCACCTCGGATTTCAACCTCCAGAAGTTTGCACTTATCCCTTAAAGAAGGCTGCCTTTAAGAATTATTTAAAGCAAGGAGGAAATCTCTACATCAAAGGTTTCTCTGATGACTCCCCCATTTGGAGTTGTGCGCTGAACAGCAATGATCCAGACATCACCCAAATGTTATTGAATAGAAATCTAGATGTCCGGGCGAAGGATAGTGAGGGAAGCACTCCACTGCATTGGGTTCGTTCTAGGGAATTGGCAGAACAACTCATTGCTAGGGAAGGTGATGTTAATGCCAGAAACAATCAAGGTAATACTCCATTACATAATGCATCTTTTTCTTCTAAGGAAGTAGCAGAACTATTGATCGCTCAAGGTGCAAATGTTAAGGCTAGAAATAATTATGACAGCACTCCATTACACCAGGTTTACTTTAAGGAAGTAGCGGAACAACTCATTGCCAAGGGAGCTAATGTTAATGCTAGAGATAGTCAAGGTTTTACTCCATTAGATCGGGTGATATTTCGCGTAAATGATTCAGCCTGCATGTCTATCTCCTTACCTATAAACCAGGAAGCGCAAGAATCAAATCAACTAAAAGCCTGTTATCAGAAATATCCACAGGAATATCAGTCTTACCAAGAAGATAAGAGATTGGCAGAACTATTAATTTCTAAGGGGGCTGATGTCAACGCCAAAGACACTGAGGGCAAAACCCCACTACATAAAGTGAATTCTAAAGAGGTCGCAGTATTATTAATTGCCAGGGGTGCAAATGTCAATGCTAGAGATAATCTTGGCAACACTCCATTGCACGGAGTTAAGTCTAAAGAGATCGCAGCATTACTAATTGCCAAGGGTGCAAACGTCAATGCTAGAGATAGTCAAGGTTTTACTCCATTAGATAATGCGATATCTCGCGTAAATGATTCAGCCTGCATGTCTATCTCCTTACCTATAAACCAGGAAGCGCAAGAATCAAATCAACTAAAAGCCTGTTATCAGAAATATCCACAGGAATATCAGTCTTACCAAGAAGATAAGAGATTGGCAGAACTATTAATTTCTAAGGGGGCTGATGTCAACGCCAAAGACACTGAGGGCAAAACCCCACTACATAAAGTGAATTCTAAAGAGATCGCAGAACTTTTAATTGCCAGAGGAGCTGACGTCAATGCCAGAAGCATTAATGGTGAAACTCTATTACACGGGGTTCGTTCTAAGGAAATAGCAGAACTGCTCATTGCCAGGGGTGTAAATGTCAATGCTAAAGATAATTTTGGCAACACTCCATTGTATGGGGTTGAGTCCAAAGAGATTGCGGAATTACTCATTGCCAGGGGTGCAAATGTCAATGTTAGAGATAGTGGAGGTTCTACTCCGTTACACGGGGTTCGTTCTGAGGAAATAGCAGAACTGCTCATTGCTAGGGGTGTAAATGTCAATGCTAGAGATAATTTTGGCAACACTCCATTGCACTGGATTAACTCTAAAGAAATTGCAGAATTACTCATTGTTAAGGGAGCTAATGTCAACGCCAAAGACACTGAGGGCAAAACCCCACTACATAAAGTGAATTCTAAAGAGATCGCAGAACTTTTAATTGCCAGGGGAGCTGATGTCAATGCCAGAAGCATTAATGGTGAAACTCCATTACACGGGGTTCGTTCTAAGGAAATAGCAGAACTGCTCATTGCCAGGGGTGTAAATGTCAATGCTAGAGATAATTTTGGCAACACTCCATTGCACGGGGTTGATGTTAAAGAAATAGCAGAAATGCTCATTGCCAAGGGTGCAAATGTCAATGCTAGAGATAATTTTGGCAACACTCCATTGCACGGGGTTGATGTTAAAGAAATAGCAGAAATGCTCATTGCTAAAGGAGCTGATGTTAATGCTAAAAATAAAATGGGACTGACTCCATTAGATGAAAATTTTTGTAAGTTAGAAATACGTGGCTTGCTTTTAATGCATGGTGGCAAAAGTTTCATAAAAGCTAATATCATTTGTCTTGATAAAAACGGTTCTCGGATGTTCAAACACAAATGAACAATTCAGTTCCTTAATATTCTGTCGTAAGAATAATGCAGCTACCTTATCATTTTGAAGACATTCTCGTCGATCGCTACCAAATTATTGGTCTGCTTGGACAGGGCGGAATTGGTATTACCTATAAAGCAAAAGATCTGAAGACGAATCAGGTAGTTGCATTAAAAGTTCTGTCTTTACGCCGCTCTAATTCAACTAAAGTTTTAGATTTATTTGAACGAGAAATTCGTATTCTGGGGGAATTAAATCATCCAGCGATTCCCAAATATCTTGATCATTTTCAAATTGATCAACCCCGCGATCGTCACTTTTATCTGGTTCAACAATTGGCACAAGGGCAATCTCTAGCTACCTCGATTGAACAGGGTTGGCGACCTGATGAAGCCACTGTCCAACAGATGGCGATACAACTGCTCACAGTTCTCATCTATCTGCAACAATTAGCGCCTCCTGTGATTCATCGTGACATCAAACCCCAAAACATTATTCGTCGCGAAGATGAGCAACTCTTTCTAGTCGATTTTGGTGCTGTGCAGGATGCCTACCACAATACGCTGACTGGGGGCAGTACCGTAGTTGGCACCTACGGTTACATGGCTCCCGAACAGTTTCGGGGTCAGGCGGTGTTATCTACCGATCTCTATGGCGTCGGTACCACCCTCATATACTTGCTGACCCAAAAACATCCAATCAACCTGCCTCAACGCAAGCTCAAACTGCAATTTCGCGATCAGGTCAAACTGTCGAAACCCTTCGCTGATTGGCTGGATCGACTGATTGAACCTGTGACAGAAGATCGTTTCGATTCAGCGGAAGAAGCACTGGCAGTCTTGCAGGGCGAAAAGGAGTTCGTTCGGACTGTAGACCAGTCCTTCGATCGTCCTCCCGGCACGCCCATCCGGTTGCAAGTCGCTGTCAGTCAGTTAGTTGTTGATATTCCACCTGTGTGGATTGGCAATCGTCCTAGCCAATTGTTTGCCCTCATTCCCGTTGTTTTCAATAGCTTTTTTCTGCTAATGCTTTGGGTAACTATCGTTTCTGGCTACGTTGTAAGTCAAGCAGGGTGGATCTTCCTGAGTGTTTATGGGGTAATGGGATTGGGGCTGCTGGGAATTTTCTTGCACAGTGCCATGCCACGAGTAAGGATAGAACTCAATCCCCAAACGGTTCGACTGCAAAAATGGCTGCTCAACTGGTGCGTTCAGGATAAGCGACAACAGACGACTCAAGTGACTCAAGTAATTTTCAAACCAACAGGGTTGTCGTTGAATAAAGTGCCGATTACGACGTCTGTGTTGGTAGGCAAACGCAAGTTTCGATTTGGCACCTTTCTAACTGAACCAGAGAAAGCCTGGTTAGCCGCAGAAATCAATCGTTTTTTGGAAAGGCAACGAGCTATGTAAGTAGCTACGAAAAGCTGAGGTTGCTGCGGAGAAGGGGAGACGTAGGGATGCGGGGAAATGGATCGATTGATTCGGTGAGTTCAAAAGTGAGTCCAAAGCTGAGCTTGAATCGTAATTAGAGTCAGGCATCCTGAGAATATCAGAAATTGATTGATGTCCTAAACGTCATCAGGAGAAGTCCCCCCATGAAAACTCAATTACATTGTTCAACGGTTCATCAATCCACTCAAATTGTGGTTTCAGAGCTGAAAGCCATCTGACTCATTTCATCAACTGGGCATTGCAAGAAAGCCAATTACCTAATCACTCTTCTGCTCAAGTGTTAAAAATGCTCGATCTCACCTGGGGTGCCCAGAAACTTCTCTGGCAATTGCGTTGTAGCCACTGATGAATGATATGTAGTTGAGTTCTCTAGAACCTGCTATGAAGCGCAAACCTTCGCACAGAATTGTTTCTGGCTCCTAAAACGGCCCCACCTTATCAAAGTCCCCTTTCTGGAAACTATGGAACAACCGAATCCTTTCAACTCTGTCTTTCTACAAGGCATCATCGAAGGACTGGCTGACGGCATTCTCATTTTGACCTCGCAGGGTGAGCAGATCTACAGAAGCCTTAATGCTCAACACTTTTGTCGGAAACTCAATTGTGGTAAGCCTACAACTCAGGTGCCAAAATTGCTCTGGCGGCTATGTCAGGCATTAATTGACAGTTGTACCATAGGCTCTGATCGTCCCGTTGTAATTGAATCAGAAATTCGTCTGGAGCCATCCACCATCTTGCGAGTCAGGGTGAAGTGGTTGGCGTTAGAAGAAACTCATCCTCCTTATCTGGTGGTGTTGCTGGAAGATCGCCGGCAGTCATTGCTCAATCGAGCGATCGCCGAAATCCAGCAATACAAACTGTCTCCCCAACAGGCAAAAGTTTGGATGCTGCGCCGCACAGGCTACACCTACCGAGAAATTGCTACTAACCTCTACATCACCATCAATACAGTTAAGCGGCATTTGAAAGCGATTTCTTATAAACGAGAACAGGCGATCGATACCATAGAATATTGACCTAAACTCCACCAAAATCATGGATTACCGTATTAGCGCATGGGAATATCGCGCCAGTCATATTGACCCGGATCAATTTTGAGGGCAATCAATAATTGCATCAAATTGCGTCCCAGGTATCTGACTCGATCGGACGACCCGCCTTGCAATAATGGCAGGATAACGGGTAGTTGCCGAGTCATTTTTTGGATGAGATCGGGTTCACGATTCAGTGATCGTGCCAGATAAAACACCAGCGGTTTCAGAATTCGAGAATTTGGCTGAACTGACCGATGCATTCCAGGAATTCGTGTGTTGGAAGACGTTGTTGTCATTTGTCCAGGTTGCCCAGATTGTAGAAACTTAGCCAAATAAGGCGACTGTCTACCCATTTCATAATTGCCAGATAAAGCATGGTTTCTCAACACTTTGAATGAACTGACATCTTGAGAGTCCAAAACAGCACAGATTTCCTCGATCGCCTGCTCGATAAATTCCTCTGTTACAGATTTCATCACTAGCGGTTGTAGCGTAAATTTGATCTCGCCCCCTACCGAGATAGGTTCCGCCTGAGCAGAGATTTGTGGCAAAGTCGAATCGTCTGCTGTATCCAGAGTCATCTTATCAATCAGCGATCGCCGCTCCAGGGATGCTATCGCTTCCAACAGTGCTGATCCAGGTGGCTGAGACAAGAGTGTCTTTTGCAAATGAGTGAATGAGACAGGATAGCGCTCAATCATTAACCAGTAGACAATCTCTTTTTCCAACTCGGACAGTCGTTCGAGTTGCTGCTGCACAATACTTCGTAGCCGATCGCCCAACACCATCGTATTTTGGCTCAAGAAAGCTGCCACGTTCCCGTTGAAAATTTCCTCAATCATGGTCGTGATCACTTTCAGCGCCAGCGGATTTCCTCCGTACAGATCGACTAGCTCTGGCAAACCTTTCTCAGTGCCAGAAAACCCCTTTGCCTTAAATAACGCTCTGGCATCGTCCAGTCGTAACCCTCTCAATCGCAGACAGCGAATCGGTAAGGTTTCTCCCTCCAGCGCAGCAATTTCTTCTGGTTTTTCCCGACTGGTCAGCACAATACAACTTTTGTGGGGTGCAACGCTCAGCCGACGTAGAAATTCTCGATAGTCCTCATATCCCTTTTGGTAGGGGCTAGATTGAGCTGAAATTTTTCCCTGCTGGCTTTGGAAAATCACTTCCAATTCATCCAAAACAATTAAGCAACGTCGCTTTTGCAGGCACTGGATTAGGAGCATTAGCCCCTCCTGCGTACTGCTAAAAGGTTCTATTTCTGGCATGAGCAGTGGCATCAGACTTTTGAGTAGAGTGGGTAGGGTTGGCTTTGGCTGTAGTGATCGCCACACCAAACACTCAAACTGCTCGTGGATTTGATCCGCCAGATTGACTGTCAGGGCAGTCTTACCCATACCGCCCATACCCAAAATCGTCACCACTTTGCAGCGATCGTCCAATACCCACCGCTTTAACTGGTTGAGTTCATCCGTGCGTCCATAGAAGCCCAACACATCGGGAGCATTTTCCCAATCCTGCACCAGTGGATTCGGGGTGGATTGCGGCTCAGGCATCGGGGGGACGGTGCGATCGATAATACTTTCCCAGTCCTCAAGACCCACAGCTTTACAGATATCAACAAATGCCTCCTGATGGATCGAAATACCTCGCCAAAAACGCCTCAAGGTAGCCTGCGTCGTATGGGCATCTTGCCACCAAACGGGCGTTCGGGTTTTTGTCCACCCTTTCAGTTGTGCCATCCGGGCAACTTTGTCGAGACCTGATTTAGATGCTTTCACTGTTGCCATAGAAGTTGTGCCACAATCCCTATTAACAAATTCTGCCCAACTCTTGATTTTCAGAGCAAAAAAACCTTGTCGAGTTCTTGTGTTTCGTAAATTCTGTATGAGGAGAAGTCAGAGATTGCGGATTCGGTCAGAAAGGCTGTGTTACCTTTTGCGAAGGGACTTGTATCCAGCATCAGTTCTTTTATCGATCACTCATTATGGCGTGTTGGAACCTTCCACTGCGCAAAACCTTATCCTTATGGAAAATTTACTGGTAAGTCAGGTTTATGGATAAAAAAGTTTTCGGCATGGTGACGAACTACAAAAATCTGACGCCTCAAAACGATTGGTTGTGGCAGCAGACCCCCCATTTTTTTGGAACTTGGGGAGAAACGCAAATGCTGTCACAAACGCCCAACCCTGATTTTTTGCTGGTTTATAACTTTGGAGCCGACTTTTTTATTCCACCTGCTGCACCCAAAAATTGGTTGACTGCTTTTAAACCACAGCCTGCGCCGCCCGATATTACCACTCGCTTACGGGGTGTGCCGAAAGAACGGATTGTTGCCTTGATTCGAGAGCCTCCGTTTGAAGAAAGGCTAGAAATTCGCAAGCAAGATTATCAAGTGGCAGAGCAGTTTTGTGGGTATGTATCGGGACCCGATGATTTGGCTCCTGTGCCTGACTACATGCCCGCCATCTGGTATCATGCCAACTCTTTTCGGGAGCTGAATGAGATGCCCCCACCCGAAAAAGTGCGCCCCTGCTCCTGGATTACCTCTGGTATTGATAGAACTGCAAACCACCAAAAGCGATTATCTTTCCTGAAACTGTTGAAGAACTCTGACGTGGACTTTGACCTGTTTGGGCGTAACTTGCCCGACTGGGCAGGGGGCTACGGCAGAATTGGCAATAAGTGGTACACCATGGCTCCCTATCGCTACAATTTGGCGATCGAAAACTACGCTGACAATGATTGGTACGTCAGTGAGAAACTTTGGGATGCTCTACTCGCCTGGTGTCTGCCGATTTATTATGGAGGACCCGCTGCAGATAAATTACTCCCTCCGGGTAGCTTTTTGCGTCTGCCCAGTCTGGATGAAAAAGGGTTGGCATATATCCAGGAGGTGATTTCCAGTCCCGATGCCTGGTATCAGGCGAAAGATGCGATCGCTGAAGCGCGTCAGATTATTCTGCATCAGTTGAATTTACTCAACTGGCTTTCCGATTTTACTGCCAAGTTTGATTAATTCCCCTCTATTTGTAAAACCCTCATGATAGACGGTATCTACACGCTGGCAAACGACGCAGTCTACGACCAATTGGTCGCTCTGCTCAATAGCATTGAAGCGAATGCAGGCGCTGATTTCCCCGTTTGCGTCATTGCTTACGACGATCGCCTCGATAAAGTCAAAGCGGAGATCGCCAACCGCAAAAATGTCTCATTGATGAATGATCCGGCAATCTTTGCTCCCTGGGAAGCATTTTCGACTCAGGTTTGGAAGACCCACCCGTTTGCGATGCAGCAATGGCAAGAGCAAGGGATTGATGGCGTCTATCGAATTCACTGCAACCATCGCTACGCTGCGTTTGATCCTGCCGCACCTTTCGATCGCTTTATTTACCTAGACGCCGATACTTTGTTGCTTGATTCTCCCGCTATCTTCTTCAATGCTCTGGATGACGCCGACTTTGTCACTTACGACTTCCAGCACAAAGATCCAGCGCACATTTTTAACCTAGATTCACCGAAGTTACTAGATGTTTTCAACGCCAGCCGCATTACTTCTGATATTTTTTGTTCTGGTTGCTTTGCCTCTAAACGAGGTATGTTCGAGCCAGAGCGCCGGGCTTGGTTGGTAGAGAGACTGGCAGAAGGTGAAGCAGAAGTTTTGTACTTAAATGCACCGAATCAGTCTGTCTTAAACTACATGACTCTGAGATCGAGTGTATCAATTCATAACCTGGCGCTCCATTTACCGGAAGGAGTGCGGGCGGGGAATTCGGTAACTTCTCGCCATTTTGAAGAGCGCAACCATGTGCTGTACGACAAAAATGCTCGCCTTACCTACCTGCACTACATCGGCGTTTCTTCCACGTTGTTTACTCGTCTGTGCGCTGGAGAAAATCTGGATCTCCCTTATCGGGATATCTTTTTGCACTACCGCTACTTGCACACGCCAGAAGCTCGCCCTCAGTTCACTGGCAAGCCAATCCCTTACAATCAGCCACCCAGTCTGACGACCCGGGTTCTGAAAAAGATTGGACTCAAGTCTTAGGAGACCCCCATGCGCCGAGGAATTTATATCGTTGCGAATGATAAGGTGGGCGAAAACGCGATCGCCCTACTCAACAGCATTCGCTTTTATGACCCAGACACCGAAGTCTTTCTCATTCCTTTCAATGATGAGCACCAGACGGTGTTTGCCGAATTGCAAAAGCGTCACAATGTTCAGCTTTTCCCCGATCTCGATTTTCTGAACCAATTTACCGACACGATCGCCAATATTTTCGATCGCGACTTTTTGGCACTGCCCAACAAAATGCGGAAGCTGGTTGCTTGGTCGGGACCGCTGGATGAGTTTCTCTACATTGATACCGATATCATCGTATTCGAGAAAATCGCCAACGTGATGGATCACCTGGCAGAAGCAGAATTTCTCTGCTGCGACTTTCACTTTAAGGGCAGAGGGCTGAACGATGTCTTCTCTTCATTGGTAAAAGAACAGGGGTTATTTTCTGACGAACAACTTCAGGATGTATTCAACAGCGGATTTTGGGCATCCAAAAAGAGTGCACTGCCGCTGGAGCGCATGGTGGAACTGCTGCGCGAATGTGCCGCTCACCGGGAATACTTCGACTTTTCTCGCCAAACCACCGATCAGCCCATTATGAACTACCTGGTGCTGAGGTCTATGCCTCGTCGAGTCAATTTAGTAAAACTGCGGGCAAATGAACCAGGTAGTTGGGCAGGTTCGCCAAATTTTCAGGAAAAAGACCATATTTTGTACGATCGCGGCACGCCATTACGGTACCTGCATTGGGCAGGCACTCCCATGAAAGCGGGGTCTCCTTATCGGGAACTTTGGGAGCACTATCGTTATTTGCATGAACCTCGTCCGGTGCAACCAGAATCGCCAGACCCTATACCCAACTCCTGGCAAGAACTGACCCGCAAGGTGACGCGGAAAATTAAAAGTGCCTTTCAATAGCAGTGGCTGGAGGCTGGCTTTGCATCCAGACCCATAAACCAGACGGACCCTTTCTATTTCCCAGATTTTTTGTAAGCAGCAACTTGGAAAAATATGACCACTAGTATTGTGACAGGTGCGGCAGGGTTTATCGGTTCCCATCTGGTTGACACTCTCCTGAGTCGGGGAGAGCGCGTGATTGGGGTTGACCATTTCAATGATTATTATGATCCAGCCTTGAAGCGGAAGAATGTGGCTGCGTTTGAATGCAACCCAAACTTCCAGTTAGTGGAAGGCGATATTCAGGCGATCGACTGGGTTGCCTTGCTAGACAATGTTGATGTGGTTTACCACCAAGCAGCCCAAGCGGGTGTGCGCGCCAGTTGGGGCGCAGGGTTTCGTTCTTACACCGAGCGCAACATCAATGCCACACAGATTCTATTGGAAGCTGCCAAAGATGCCAAGGGTTTGAAACGTCTGGTCTTTGCATCCACATCTTCAGTGTATGGCAATGCTGAAGCGCTACCTACCTATGAGACCATTTGTCCCCAGCCAGTTTCTCCCTATGGCATTACCAAGCTGGCAGCCGAGCGGTTATGCTGGCTCTACCATCAAAATTTTCAGGTGCCAGTGACAGCGTTGCGCTACTTTACGGTGTATGGACCGCGCCAACGGCCGGATATGGCGTTCCACAAGTTCTTTAAAGCTGTACTGGCAGATGAAGCCATCCCCATCTATGGCGATGGACAACAAACCCGCGACTTTACGTTTGTCAGTGATGCGATCGCGGCTAATCTTGCTGCTGCCAGTGTGGCAGAGGCGATTGGGGAAGTGTTCAATATTGGTGGCGGTAGCCGGGTCGTGCTGACCGAGGTGATCGACACCATGGAACAGGTAGTTGGCAGTCCGATTCGCAGAAACCATATTGGCAAAGCCATGGGCGATGCCCGCCACACAGCGGCAGACGTTTCTAAGGCAAGAAACATCCTCGGTTATCAACCGCAGGTTTCGCTCAAAGACGGTCTGAGCCAGGAATGGAACTGGATTCGATCGCTTTATACCTGAAATTGAGTCTAGAGGAGGGTGTGGCTCATATTTTGGGAAGTCGCCGACTGGCATGGAAAAACGGGAGACACGGGGATGTGGAGAGCAACAGTCCGTCTACATGTCCCCGTGCTAACTCGCTCTCGGCATTCCCGCCCTATTCCCAAAGGATGGATTCAACCAGCTAAAAGGGATTAGAGCCTCAAAGGACAGATCGGTACCATGCCGCTGCGCTTCCCTAAGGATTAGGGCTTCAAAGGACAGATCGATACCATCCCGTTGCGCTTCCCTAAGACGATCAGTCAGGGGAAATTATACAGATTTCACAGGTTCAACCCTCGGATGATAAAACCGATCTCACTGCCTAACCCCCTGAACCACTCTCAAAATGTAAGCGACCGTGTCCCAAAAACTGCCCGAGGCTATTTTCTCCCGCAGGAAACGCGGTGACGCCAAAGAGATAGATGCCGCCATTTGGGTTCTGAGTGGCTCTAATTTCCACTGTGACTGTTTTACCAGGTTGCACGGGTGGATCAAAGACTACCGTGACCTCAGTCGCATCCTTCGGTTGCTCTCCACCGATGCTCGCCAGCGATAGCATGGGTCCTCCAGCAAGGCTATCGCCGATAAAAGCAGTACTATGATTTGGTTCAAAGGCAATCTTTTCGGAGTTCTCGACTTGCGCGATTTTAACGGCGCCTAAGGGTTCTCCAGCATCCGCAGGAACGCGCAACGTGAACTGATAAGTTGCAGGAGTGTAACGACTATGTGAAGTAGTTGCGGTTCGAATCAGCAGAGGCGGATGGTTGAAAAAGGATTGACCGTTGCTCAATTGACCCGCGATCGCAGAAAAGGCAGGAATTAACCCACCCAGAACGATCGTTCCCATCAATAAGGCCTTGCTCGAATATCGTTTTAAAGAGAAAAATTTTCCAGACATTTTTTAACTCCCACAGAGAACTGAAAAGTCACAATCTGTTGGCTTACCTGGAGATCGAAGTTAAAGCGGCAGGTTTATATGAAATCTGTATTTGTATTCTAAGACACTTCTCATTTTTTAGTATTTAGATAATTTTTTTTGCTCAAAGATCCTACTTAAGACACAAGCTGGAGCTGGAGCAACCTCCTCAATGATTTACGCAATGAGAGGGTTTTTATGGTGAGGGATTTGCTAAAAACTCAAGAGAGTGGCGATTGTGTCTCCGCAAACTTGCACCTGCCCATTGCCAGGTCGAGCAGATGGAGATTGAACTGGCGTGAGAGTTCTTCACAAATTTTGACTCCTCGGACACTATTGCCATGAGAGTCTAGCCGGGGAGAAAAGACCCCAATGCCAATCTGGTTGGGCACCACCGCAATAATGCCACCACAGACCCCGCTTTTGGCAGGTAGCCCAATTTGATATGCCCATTGCCCTGCATAGTTGTACATGCCACAGGTGTACATCACGCTGAGAATATCGCGGACATAGTCAGGATGAATCGCTTGTTCATCAGTGATTGGGTTGATGCCTCGATTTGCTAGGGTGGCTGCCATCACTGCTAGATCGCGGCAGTTGACCAAAAGCGAACATTGCTGAAAGTAGAGATCGAGGGATTCGTCCAGACGATCGTCAATCATGCCAAAATTGCGCATCAGGTGCGCCATGGCTCGATTGCGATGTCCGGTGGTGCGCTCGGACATAAAGACGGACATATCGACAAACGCCTCATGCCCAATGTAGCGACGAAACATCTCCAGCATTCGGTTCAACCGTTCGGTCGGATCTGCGCCTTTGATCAGGCTGGTGGTGGCGATCGCTCCCGCATTGATCATGGGATTGTCAGGACGTTTGGAGGACTCATCCAGGCGAATGATGGAGTTAAAGGGATCGCCAGTGGGTTCAACGCCCACCTTCGTCGAAACGTACGATCGTCCATGATCTTCCAGTGCCATGCCGTACATAAAGGCTTTGGAGATGGACTGGAGGGTAAATAACTGATCAGCGTCGCCGACTTCAAACACTTTGCCATCGACCGTGACAATGCAAATACTAAACAAATCTGGATCGACCTTTGCCAATTCAGGAATGTAGCTGGCGACTTTGCCCGCTTGCAAGGGTTGATATTGAGTATAGAGATGTTTTAAAAAAGCCTGGATCGGTGAAGGTTCGGTGGTTGAATCGTGACTCAATCCTAGATCGTCATTTTCCATGGAATGTCATTGAAGAAAAAAACTGAGTCACCCGCTTAGCCTTCGTATTCGCTATCGATTTCAATGTCTAATGTGTCTTCGTCAATTCGGATATACAACACATTGGGACGACAGCAAACCTGGCAATCTTCCACATAAGATTGTTGCATCCCAGCGCTGAAATCTACAAAGGTCGTGTTAGGTTCGCCACAATAAGCGCAAGTATACTCAGCTGTATTTTGCATAGCTAAAAAAGCGAGACGCTGGGAGCTGGATTGAGTTTAGGGTACGCTGGCAGTGGCTTGTGGCTGCGATCGATCAAACAAAGCAACGGCTGTTTCTCGGTGCTTCAGGAGCGTAGTGGCTGGCAAAGGACCTTGCAAATGCGTCCAGGGCAAGACCTGTTCTGGATGCCAGTCAGTGTAAACATAGAAGTCCAGATTGGGCAACTGTCCCCGTAGTTCCTTAAAAGCACGACGGTAACTCCCCAATGTATCACCGTAGTGTCGAGTGAGTTCTAAAAAATGAGAAAGCCGTCGATCGCCCCGCGAGAGTAAGGTTTGAATCACGGACCAGTGATAACTTTCTGGACGAAAATCGATACCCTGGGGACGCAACTGCTTCTGCAAAGACTGGAGCCGTTTTTCTGCTTGGGGATTTAGCCCAAACCACTGGAATGGGGTATGGGCTTTGGGAACAAAGGTGCTGCATCCCAAGGTTAATCGTAAGCCAGGTGCCGATCGCTTAATTTCGCGCATCATGGCTACGGTTTGCTCCAAATCTTCCGGCGTTTCGCCTGGAATGCCCACCATGCCGTAGAGTTTGAGGCTACTCAGTCCTCCAGCCTTGGCGTTGATCGCTGCCTGGATAATTTCGTCATTGCTCAATTTTTTGTTGATGATTCGCCGCAAGCGATCGGAGCCACTTTCGACCGCAATCGTGATCGATCGGGTGTCATGTTTAACCAGTGTTTCTGCCAGCTTGCGGGTGACGGTATTGGTTCGCACGGAGGCGATACTGAGGCGTACCTGGTCGTACTGAGGCTGACTTAAATAATCCAGTAAGGCATCAAACTCAGGATGCTGTGTCACTGATGCCCCCAACAACCCCAAGCGATCGGTGACCTTTAGCCCTTGCTCGATTTGCGGGATCAGGGCATCTTCTAGACTGGCAGGGCGAAAGGGCAAAGTTAAATAGCTGGCAAGGCAAAAGCGGCACATTTCCGGGCAACTTCGCACCACTTCCACCATATAAATATTCTCCCAGGCAGCTTTAGGAGTCACAACGGTAGACGCCGAGAGCGTATTGCCCCGATAGGTCTGTTTGTGAACTGGGAGAGGGATTGTGGAATGGCGCGGGACGATCGCCTGCACCCCAGCATCTGCACTCTGATAAGTGACTTCATACAAACTGGGAACATAGATCCCTGGCACTTGCGTCAGGTGCAGCAGTTGTGTTTCCCGATCGGCGTATCGCACTGCTTGATAGGCACGAATGAACTCATGCAAGACCCGTTCGCCATCGCCCAATAAAATGACATCAAAAAAGTCGGCAAAGGGTTCTGGGTTTGCCGTGAGCACAGGTCCTCCCCCGAACACTAACGGATGGTTTTCAGTCCGTACCGCAGATCGAATTGGGATTTCCAAAAACTCCAACAGATTCAAAACGTTGACATAATCTAACTCCCACGAGAGAGAAAACCCCAGGAGTTCTGGGTGGGCAGGTAAAGATTCATGCGCGTCAGTAAATAGACGGCTTACTTGCAGATCTTCCCGACATGAAAGCGTTGCCCAAACCACCTGATAGCCCAGACTGGTAATACCTACACTATATTCATTAGGAAATGCAAAAATTGTTGGGATCGCATCTCTCTGGGGCTGGGCGGGAGAAAATAGCAACTGTTCGGTCGTGAATGGCGAAATTGTCACAGCAAAGGAGAAAGGTGATTACACTTGATGAATTGTATTCAGTCTATCGATTTTGAATAAAGCATTAGTTTTTAATCCTAACTATTCACAAGCCGTAATTTGTCTGAACTCCCCTCAGCCTAACACTACTGGCTCCTCGCTTGTATTTCGAAGGGTTAGACCCCTATCTAGGATTGAGAAAAGTTCACAGATAATACGGAAGACTGAATGCAAGTTGAGCCGTCAAACTTGGAGATCTTACGGATACCTCACTCGGTAGAACACGCTAGGCTCTATAGAGCAATGGGTCTTCGTGTGTCTGTGTGGTGAGCTGGTTGAGTTGAACTTCAGTGAGAGGCGTAAATATGGACTGTCAAGTTCCAAAACCAACCGTTAACCCGGTCAAAAAAGACTTGAAAGAAGAACGCGGTACACTGGTGCCTAGACATAACCAGACACAACAAAAAGCGATCGCTCCGAACAAATTTGAAGATGGGTTTGAAGTGACCCAACCGCCGATCGATCGAGATGTTGCCGAACGTCTTTTGCGGAAAGGGGTAGAGCATCATCAACTCGGTGAGTTGGACTCAGCCATTAAGTTTTTTTGGTATTCTGAAGCGGTATATCGCGAAATCCAAGATTTGCATGGGCAAGGTCAAGCGCTTGCTAGCTTGGGCTTAACTTACTACAGCCTAGGCGACTATGGACAATCCATTCAATGTTCCGACCAAAGCTTGAATATCGCTCAAAGCTTTGAAGACTGGGCAGCCGTTGTAAAGATTTGGGGCAATTTGGGTAATGCTTATCGTCACTTAGGCGACCAAGCCAAAGCCATTGAGTGTCAGCAAGAAAGTTTATTGGTCGCCCAAAAAACGCATGATCAACGGGGCGAAATGGCGGCACTCAATAATCTGGGATTAGCCCATAAAGCGCTAGGAGAGTATGATCGGGCGATTGAATACGAGCGTTTAGCTTTAGAAGTTGCCAAAGCATTGAAGGACGATCGCATTGAGGAGCAAATTCTCAAAAATCTGGGTAATGCCTGCTATGCGTTGGGTGACTACACGGCAGCAATCCGTTACTACGAGCAACGATTGGGAATTATCCGAAAGATGCGCGATCGGCGCACTGAGGGGCAAATTTTAAGAAATCTGGTCAATGCCTGCTATGCATTGGGCGACCATACCAGAGCGATTCTCTACTGTGAACAGCGAGTTTCTGTGGCACGCACTATTCGGGATGCGCGTGGTGAAGAACAAGCACTCGCCAGTTTGGGGGTTTCCTACGATGCCCTGGGAGACTATACCCGTGCCATTCAAGCGTACGAACAGCGCTTGGCTGTTGCCCGTAAGCTGCGGGATCATCGTCTAGAAAAACAAGTTTTGGAGAACCTGAAACTTGCCTGCTATGTTTTGGGAGACTACGCTAGAGCGGCTGAATATTCCTTCCAAACCAGTTAGAATTCTCACATCTCCTTGCCAAAAGCCTCAGATTTTTCAACTATCTGGGGCTTTTGCATATTTCATGGTACTTCGTGATGTTGCGACTTTAAGCTATTGATAATTGCCTGCCAGGTATAGCCATAGTTATCCCGATTAGGGCAAGGGGGCTTAACCTGGATTATTCATCAGATGCTGTAACTTTGCTTGTGAGGATATCTCAAAAAACAGACTGTTTTCAAATCTAACAATTTGCGTCTTGGCAAGGCTTTTGAGGGTTTTCCAAAATCGTCATATATATGCAGGTTAAGCCATTTGTTGATTCCAAGTTTCGCAATGTCCTAAGAGGGTGTTTGAAAAGGTGCTCACTGTGATGTTGAGCACTCAGAGATCCCCCCTAGCCCCCCTTAAAAAGGGGGGGATCAGCCTCAAAGTCCCCCTTTTTAAGGGGGATTTAGGGGGATCGTATCTGTTGCTACTTGCGAAAGGACTTTTAAAACATCCTCTAAGGACTATGACTGTCGCTATATCTGGAACTTGCAATTCTATTGGTTCATTTAGCTGTTAAATAGCTGATTGCTTTTGCATTCCATTGAATCTTGTTTTGCCAGCTTATTAAATCAATAGAAGTACTACAGCTATTGCACGTAATGAAAAGAACATTTCTCATTACCGCATTTTGCTCCTGACAATACGGACAAGAGATGATGCCATCACTGACGGTAGGTAGTAACTTGTTCAGAATCGTTTTCTGTTCTGGTGTGAGAGTTTCCCCTATCCGGGTTGCTTTTAACTTAGCACGGGTGAGATTCCGACTGAAGTAGTCCTTTGGAATTGGGATCAATTCTTCACCGAGATGTCTCAGCACCAAATTGGTCTGGCTTACTGCTTCTCGAAATTGAAATAGAACCTCGAAAGCTGGATCTCTATCGATAGCTTGCGTTAGCAGTAGAAGACTGTTCTGCAATCGGACGACTAGATAAAGTGCATCTTTCTCCAGTTCCGACTCAGCTAACTTGCGCTGGAGATCGCTAACTTGGTCCTTGCTTATATCAGCAAGCTCGTAATAGCGTTGTTCTAAAGCATCGCGGCTGTTGATTAACTGTGTGTTGACTTTTTCAAGTTGTTGAGCTATTTGTCTATCTTTTTCTCCAGTAGCGTGATTTGTAAGTGCTCCGGCTGCAAAACCAACCGCTGTACACAGTCCTCCAATAATCAGAGGCAACATAGACAACTCCTATTGCTCATTATTTGGAGGAAGAAGACTTTGCTCAGAGTTTTGAATAGGCTTTGATGTATACGGTAAAGCCGAAAGAGATGCATGAATCTGCAAGGAATCCACGTATCTTTTGAGTGCCCCCTCTACACCAGCCTCCCGAGGACGACTTATAATTTTGGCACTGGTTTCTTTAGCTTTCGCGAGAAGAGTTATTGTTTTATCGTGTTCATAAGTTAAATCGTTTTCTACGTTTGCTAAATATTTCAGTTGATCTTGAGTGAGAGATTCGTAGTAGCTTTTAACTTGGGTTTTATGATTATCCAGGATTTTGAAGAACTCATAAACCATGCCAACCCCTCCAACAGCCAATAAGGCAGGGGAAATGGCTGTTAATCCAATCGCAACAGGGGGACAAGCAACGGCTATTGTTGTTACTGTGAAAGCAGAAACAGCACCGACTCCACCCCCAATGGCTGTGTCTTGGGCTGTTTCTATAGCAGCTCCCTGTGCAGAAATTTCTCCTCTAATGACCCTCAATGAATTCTTGAGTAGAGAAAACGGAATCGTTGTAATTGCACCAATCGCCGCACCCTTTGGAGCAGCGCTAGCCCCAGCTTTCAAAGCGCCGGTTAGGTTATCAAACTGTGCTTTGATCTCTAGTCCAACGCGTTCCTTTTGTGTCATTGGCAGATCGCCACGAGCACGATTTGCAGACTTTTCTTCCCACTTGATGTTGCTAGGATGGCTCGAGCCACCTTTACTGTGAGGTTCAATATGACTGGCGTCTTTATCGGAGAGATACTCTTTAACCTTACTAGCAGATGATTGACCGTCAACTCCTGCTCGTTGAGATGGCGGAATCTTTTCAAGAAGCTGTTGCATCTCGGCTTGTGTACGTCCTGCCCCCTCACGTATCCCGCCTCTACGAAAATGATTAATTTTCTCTGGAGTGAACTGCTGAATGTCTTCTAGTTGAACATGATGAACTTTGACATTAGCCGCAGCATTAACTGCTGAATTACGTTGAAAATCTTTTGTCATCGGAAAAGTGGGATTTTTTGGAAGAACAAGAATGTACTGGGTTTGACAATGCTGCTTCTTCACATCGTGCTGCGGTAATCACTTAAATGGCATCCGTAAAATCTCCGAAGACATGAAAACTTTAACTTTAGAACTGGAAATCGTGAACTACCGTCATTACTAATGAACCGTTTGGGCAAAATGCCTGTGCTGCAATTTCGCAGGCTTTTTTAGCTCAGGCAGGGACCATTTTAGTCAGATGAAGCGATCGCAGCATTGAGAGTAGACGCAAATTCAAAGGCACTTGAGGTGGAGACAAATCATGACCCTATTGTTGGCTGGCGATATTGGCGGGACAAAGACGATTTTATGGTTGGTCAATGCTCAAACGAGCAGCGATACCGCCGATATCAAGCTCTCAACTTTGTATGAACAACGCTATGCCAGTCACGATTTTTTTGATCTGGTTCCCATGGTGCAGCAGTTTTTGGCGGCAGCGGCTCCTACTTTAGATCCGTCTTCCGAAGATCTGTCTTCCGAAGATGTACCCCAGCTAGACAAAGCCTGTTTTGCGATCGCGGGTCCCGTCGTGGGGAATACTTCCAAACTTACTAATCTCGGTTGGTCGCTGACCGCCGAGCGCCTAACCCAGGAGTTGCAAATTTCCCAAGTCTCTCTGATTAATGATTTTGCAGCAGTGGGTTATGGTGTGTTGGGTTTGGCAAAAGATGACCTTTGCACCTTGCAAGTGGGCAAACCAGAAATTGAAGCGCCGATCGCTGTGATTGGGGCAGGTACTGGGTTAGGACAGGGTTTTTTGATCCATCGTTCTGGGCATTATCAAGTGTTTAGTTCCGAAGGCGGACATGCCGACTTTGCTCCCCGCTCAGAGCTAGAGTTTCAGCTTTTGCACTATTTGCAAGATAAACATGACCTCGAGCGCGTGTCTGTCGAACGAGTGGTGTCGGGACAGGGGATTGTGGCGATCTACCAATTTTTGCGCGATCGCCAACCGGAGCGAGAATCGCCGAATGTGGGTGAGGTAATCCGCGCCTGGGAGCGAGAAGCCGGTCGCGAGGAAAAGACGATCGATCCAGCTGCGGTGATTTCACAGGCAGCATTGAAGCAACGCGATCGCCTGTCTGAACAAACCATGCAGCTCTTTATGGAAGCCTATGGGGCAGAAGCCGGTAATCTAGCGCTCAAACTTTTGCCCTATGGCGGACTCTATGTTGCAGGTGGGATTGCTGCCAAAAACATGCCCTTGGTTCAGGAAGGCAGCTTTTTGCGAACTTTTCTAGGTAAAGGTCGGATGCGTCCTTTGATGGAGCGCATTCCAGTTCATCTTGTGCTCAATCCCCAAGTTGGGTTGATTGGGGCTGCTCGGGTTGCGGCACGATTATGAGTCTTCGGCATCTGGGGCGACCCACTTGCTGGGTTCTTCTGCTGCCAGCGGCAGTCGTTGCGGTGGGTGGGTGTAGGGTGTTTCCGGTGTAGCCAGTTCCAGTTGGTGAAAGGTCGAGGCAAGACGCGAGGATTGCCCATGCCGACGACGGGATACGTTTTCTTCGTTGGTATCTTCAGCGATGACTTCGTAGAGCAGTGCCAGTTTAGAATCGGTATTGCCCTTGCGGAGAATGCGTCCTAATCGCTGTACATGTTCGCGGGTGGAAGCTGTACCGGAAAGGACGATCGCTACGCTGGCTTCGGGTACATCGACGCCTTCATTCAGCACTCGCGAAGCCACCAAGCTTTTGTACTCCCCTTGCTTAAAGCGCATCAAAATATCGTGACGTTCTTTCACCGCAGTTTGGTGCGTGATGGCAGGAATCAGGAAGTCTTGAGAAATGCGATACACGGTAGCGTTGTCATCGGTGAAGATTAGGGTACGGGCGGGATAATTCTGGGCGAGAAGATCTGCTAACACACGCAATTTGCCTTCTGTGCCAAAGGCGATCGCTCGTGCCTCCCGATGAGCCAGCATTGCGCGGCGTCCGGCTTTAGAGCATGCACTGGCTCGAACAAACCGCTGCCAGCCCTGGATACTGCCCAAAAAGATATTGGCATCTTTGAGAAAATTATTGCGCATCTGAATTAGATGGTCATAGCGATCGCGCTCTTGCCGAGAGAGTTTGACCTTAATCTGCACTGCTTTGTGGTTTGCCAGTGCTGTACCGGAGAGTTCTGCTGCCGATTTGCGATACACCTCTGTCCCGATGAGTGTGTTCAAGTCTTCGTGTTTGCCATCGGCGCGATCGGGCGTAGCAGTCAATCCTAAACGATAAGGGGCGATCGTGTATTCGGCAATGACGCGATTGAAGTCGCTGGGCAAGTGGTGACATTCATCAAAAATTAACAAGGCATATTGGTTGCCCAGAGTTTCGGCATGAATGGCGGCGCTGTCGTAGGTGGCGATCAAAATCGGGGTGCGGTCTCGGGAGCCACCACCAAGTAAACCAATTTGGACATCGGGGAATGCCGCTTTCAAGTGGGCATACCATTGGTGCATCAGATCCAGCGTGGGCACCATGACTAGCGTACTGCGTTGAGTTGCCTGCATTGCCAGTTGCGCCAGATAGGTTTTGCCCGCTGCGGTTGGCAAAACCACTACGCCCCTTCTTGCCGATTGCTTCCAGGCATCGAGCGCTTCTTGCTGATGGGGATAGGGCACCATCTCCAGACTGGGAAGCAGTTCCAATTCTTGAAACGCTTTTGCTTTATCTTCCAGTTCTGTCCCGACTGCCCGCAGGGAGAGCACCAGATCGCGATAGTGGATGGCAGGAATGCGAAACCGTTCGACCCGATCGTCCCATACAGCGTAATCCATCCATTCTTTACCGCGAGGTGGCGGATGGAGAATTAGGGTGCCGCGATCGTAGGTCAGCGTTGGAATTCGAGCCATTCACGATCCATCCTCTGGCTCAATTCCCAATTTTCTGAGTTGTGCGGCTAATTTTGCTGCTTTGGCTTCAGCTTGCTCGGCGCGCTGCCGTTCTTGCTCGGCGCGTTCTGCTCCGGTTGGAATTGGTAGGTTGTTGCGATCGCGCCAACGTAACCAGGTATCCGATTTGCCTTCAAAGCCCCCCTCCCAGAGCATCAAACCAATCCTCACTTGCTCGAACCAGAGTAGGGGTAGGGCTTGGTATCGTCCAGCTCTTGCTTCAAACACTTGCAGTAAAGTGTTTCCCAATTGTTGGAGCGGATCGTAGACTGCGTAGTAGCTCACTCCCATGCGGGCATAAGCAGTCAGTTTGCTGTCCAGTTCATGACCAACCTGGTTAGAAACAATTTCAATCACCACATCGGGGGGCTTGCCAAATTCCCAAACGAAGTCAGTGTGATTTTTCTTCTCCAACCAGTTTTGGGGCACTGCCACATCCAGGCTCAGGAAAACATCGGGAACCAGAGGGGGTTGCCAGATGGCATAGAATACACCGACGTTGGCAGAAACCAGAAAAGAATGACTTCCTAGCGCAAGTGGATTACTGTAGAGTGGCTCTGTCAGGAGGCGTTGTTGCTTTCCAGAGATTAAATTATCCACGGGCACATCGCCTTCGATCGCCAAATGGCTGATATCGGGTTCGATCACCCAATCGCTGCTATCAGGCGATTGATCTATCAGGGTGATGAGATCTTGGGACATAAGTGCAAATGTCCTATCGTGTCAAGTTCATGATACTAGATTTGAGTCAGATCGCTGCGTTCTGAAGCAACGTTCACTTTCTGCTATCCTGCTTCCAAATTTGGCGATAAAGACACCGTAGCATGGTTCTCCAGGTTGGCTGAACTGCGATTTCGCGAGACGAAAGTGGTATCTTGAGCGATGAATCCCCTTTTTGTGTCAGGCGTAGTAACTCATGACGTTTTCTTCTCCATCGTCTCCTATTGGGGTCGCGATCGTGGGCACTGGCTTTGGGCAAAAAGTGCATCTGCCTGGGTTTCAGGCGCATCCCCACACTCAAGTGGTCGCGGTCTATCACCGGGATATTCAAAAGGCACGGGCGATCGCCGATGCTCACCAAATTCCCCAGGCTTGTCAGAGTTTAGAAGAAATCGTTGCGTTGCCAGACGTGCAGGGAGTCAGTATTTCCACACCGCCTTTTCTACATTACGAAATGGCAAAAACAGTGTTGAATGCAGGCAAGCATCTGTTGCTCGAAAAACCGACCACCTTGAATGTGGGACAAGCCGAGGATCTCCAGCGTCTTGCCACAGCCCAACAAGTTGCCACTACGATGAATTTTGAGTTTCGCTATATTCCCGCTTGGCAACGATTGGCAGAGCTTTTGGCTGAAGGTTATATAGGACAAACCCGATTGATCAAAGTTGACTGGTTGGTGTCCAGTCGAGCCGATTCGTCTCGTCCCTGGAACTGGTATGCGCGTCAGGATCAAGGAGGAGGGGCATTGGGGGCGATCGGGTCTCATGCATTTGACTACATTGCCTGGTTATTTGGTAGGGTGAAACGGCTGTCGGCGCGGTTGAGTGTGTCGATCGCGGAACGTCCTGACCCTCTCACCCATGGTCTCAAACCCGTCGATGCTGATGATACCTGTCTGATTTCCCTAGAACTGGCAGATGGTACGCCTTGCCAGATGTGCTTGAGTGCGGCGACCTATCAGGGGCGGGGGCATTGGGTCGAGGTCTATGGCGATCGCGGCACTCTAGTGTTGGGGAGCGACAACCAAAAAGATTATGTGCATGGTTTTCGGTTGTGGGGAAGTGAGGCAGGGCAAGCGTTGACCGAGTTAGAAATTCCGAAGCGGCTAGCTTTTCCTCAGGTCTATGCCGATGGCAGAATTGCCCCGTTCATTCGAGTGGTTGATCGTTGGCTGCAAAGTATCGAAAAAAATCAAACCCTGGAACCTTCTCTTAAAGCAGGCGTCTACTCACAATTACTGATGGACTTAACCCATGACTCCCATCGGTCGAATCAGTGGGTGGAGGTGCCTAGCCATTTGTGATTGAGTTATGCAGTCTGCGGCTGGGCTGAGGGTGAAGTGCAGAAAGTCAGAATGAGGAATACTCGGAGCCGATGTCGGGGAGTGGGCAACAGCGTCTCAAGGAGACTTTGCTAAATTTTGAGGGTTTGCACCATGGGCTTTACACACCGCTCGGAGCTGGCGATCGCAGCATCAGCACGCACGCTCACTCAGCGATCTCGCTTGACAGAGCTCGATTCTTCTAGGGATCTCAATGCTGGCGCAATCTCTAGCGTCAGCTCTGCTAGCCAACTGGCACTGCCTGGCATTACGCTTACTCCCTTTGTCAGCGGCTTTTCTCAGCCGACTGAGATTGCCAACGCAGGTGATGGCACTGGGCGATTGTTTGTTGTAGAAAGAAACGGACATGTCCGCATCGTGCAAAATGGTGCGGTGCTGGCGACTCCCTTTTTGGATATCAGTACGCAGGTGCGATCACAAGGGCAAGAACAAGGATTATTAGGGCTTGCCTTCGCTCCCGACTATGCCAGCAGTGGCTACTTTTACGTTAACTACATTAATAGTGCTGGCAATACAGTCATTGCTCGGTTTCACGTCAGTAGTAACCCGAATGTCGCGAATGCAGCGAGTGAAGAAATTGTCTTGACGATCGCGCAACCCTTCGCCAATCACAACGGCGGTAAACTGGCATTTGGACCCGATGGCTACCTTTACATCGGCATGGGCGATGGGGGGGGGGGTGGCGATCCTCAAAATCTTGCCCAAAACCCGAATTCACTTTTAGGTAAAATACTGCGGATTGATGTCAATCCCAATACCAGCCGAACTTACACGATTCCTGCCAGTAATCCGTTTTTGACTAACCACGATCCGCAAAATCTGGTGCGGGATGAAATTTGGGCCCTGGGGCTGCGGAACCCCTGGCGATTTTCTTTCGATCGTCTAGCAGGAGACCTCTATATTGCAGATGTGGGTCAAGACAACTTTGAAGAAGTTGACTTTCAACGGTTTAACAGTCGAGGTGGAGAAAATTATGGCTGGAGCATTATGGAGGGTTTCAGTGTATTCAAACCCGGCAATACAGCGGGTTTGATTGCTCCTGTCGTGACTTATAACCATACTCAGGGAGAATCGATTACAGGCGGATTTGTTTATCGAGGTCCAGTGGTTAGTCCGCTTCAGGGGGCATATCTCTACGCCGATTTCGTCAATGGCAAAATCTGGGGCGTGAAGCGCAATGGCACCAGTTGGCAACCCTCTCTCTTGCTCGACAGCCCCTACAATATCAGTACTTTTGGTGAAGATGAGGCAGGCAACCTCTATATTGCGGACTTTTCCAATGGTGGAATTTATCGGTTGGGCATTCCTGCCAGTCCCGATCATCCGGGGTTAATTGCTTGGCGCAACGATGCCACAGGAGAACAGTTTCTCTGGCGGATGAATGGTACAACTGCCACTGGCACCGTTGCCCTCAATCCTCCGGTTCCAGATATCAATTGGCAAATCCAGGCAGCCGCGGATTTTACGGGGGACGGGCAAGTTGACCTCGTCTGGCGCAATCAAGCCACGGGGGCGCAGGTGTTTTGGCAAATGAATGGTACAACTGCGATCGCCACCATCCCACTTAATCCCGGTGTCCCTGATATCAACTGGCGCATTGTAGCAGCCGCAGACTTTACAGGTGATGGACAAGCCGATCTGCTCTGGCGCAATCAAGCGACGGGCGAACAGGTGTTTTGGCAAATGAATGGTACGACTGCGATCTCGACCATTCCATTGACCCCCAGCGTACCTGATCCTAACTGGCAAATTGTTGCAGCGGCTGATTTCACAGGCGACGGACGGACCGATTTGGTCTGGCGCAATCGAGCGACGGGCGCACAAGTCTTTTGGCAGATGAATGGCACGACCGCGATCGCGACGTTACCTTTCAATTTGGCAGTGCCCGATACTGCCTGGAAGATTGCGGGGGCTGCCGACTTCACAGGGGACAACCAGGCGGATATTCTCTGGCGCAATTCAACCACAGGTGAACAGGTGTTTTGGGAGATGAACCGCACGATCGCCACCAGCACGATCGATCTTGCCCCGCCCATTGTTGATCCTAACTGGCAAGCGCTGGTCTTGTTCAGTCAGGCAAGCTAGAAAAATTGTACCTTTAAAGCTAGATTTGCCTGAGCGGAGCACATCCGCTTGAAAGATTAGGAAAAGCGTTCAAATTCCGACCGAAAAGATATCATCGGTTGCATGACTGGCGACCTGAGTGCTGTTGCAATGGGAACCAGGAGTTCTGCTGGGCTGTTTAAGGTTCATCATTCACCAAGAATGACGCTTTGTGGTGAAATGACTCGCGAATGGGTGCATGAGCAGACAGAAATCCCGCTTCATTTTATGGGTTCATCCTGGATGGCAAAGCAACTTCCCTCAAAAGCCAATAAACCGCCTCAGAAGAAATCCAGTATCCAGGTGACTGGTAGAGGTGGAGGAGACCGTCACCGTCTTGCCCCTCGCCCATCGACTCCTTTTCCCTCGCTTTCTCGTCGGCTCCGCAGTCAGTTGCTCACCCTGGCGTTATTGTGGTTCGCGATCGGTTTTGTTGGAGGAGGAGCATGGTTGGGGAGCAAATTGATTCTCGACCCAGATGCACTGATCGGGTTCAATCAATTCTTGCCTGGCTGGCTCCGGATTCCGGGCGCAGGCAAGCGCTCGCCCCAAACTCTAAGCGAAATCCAGACCAGTCTGCATCAACAAGGTCTCACTCCTGGTGAAGTTGTCCTGCTGGGCAGTGGCTCTGCCCTCAACCCAATGGGCGACTTTTTGCTACCTGTATTGGAAAAGCAATCGGACTGCATTCCCAATACCAATCCGGCTCAACCCAACTGCCTCAGCATTACCGAATTGCGAATCTATCAACCTGTGCCAGGGCAATGGATTGGACAAAAAGTCCAATTTCAGTTGGTGAGTCAGTTTCGGGTGGCAGGTCCAGATGAATCCCTTGTGTTGGCGCCTCTCATCAATGCCAAAGTTGCCGATCTCGGGTCTGACAACCCCCGTCCTCTAACTCAGATTCACCGTTTTGGCGATCCAGCGCTATCGCATGGCGTTTGGCTGTACCTCAGTGGACAGATGCAGCAAGGCAATACCCTTGTGACCTATGGGCAGATTGCTCACTACAATCCTAAGCGAACCTATCTCAGCCTGATGGAGCAGTGGAGCAGCCCCGTCCAACTGCCTTATTGGCGAGAGGTGACTGGCAAAGGCTCCCCCGAATTGATCGTAGACCAAACAGTGGGCTTAGAGCCTCAATTTGTGATTTACCAAATTCAACCCGACAAGTTCCCCCTCGATCCAATTCGGCTCGAAGCAATTTCTCTCGCACAACCCGGACTCAGCCACCCAGAATATCCTCAGGTGCTGCTACTGGCACGCAATGGGCTTTGGTCAACGGCTGAAACCTGGTTACGATCGCTCAAACGTCGGTCGGGTAAATGGTCGGCGCTGGCACAAGCGCAACTGGATTTGATTCACTGGCACGCCCAAGCAGCTCAAGCACAGGCAAACAAGTCTTGGTCGAGTCCCAGTCAACAAGTACTAACTGACCTGATCGCCGATCGTTGGACGCACGCCCTCAAAGTTTTTCAAGCCTCTCCCGACAATAGCCGAGACATTGCTGTATTTCTCAAAACCGATACTGCACGCCTATGGAACCGGATTACGGTTGCGCTAAAAGTTAACTCCAAACAGCCGGATGTCAAAGCCTGGGGGGCATTGATTCTGGCTGTTCAAAAAGGACAGCCTGCGGCGATCTCCTGGTTGCGGAAGCAACCCAAAACGACCTCCGCAGACATCACTCGCATAAATGGGTTAATTGCTCGCCTCAATGCAACAGGGGATCCTGAATCCTCTATCAGTACTCACATGAGTCAAATCTTGGGTACAGCCCAATCCCTAAACAGCATCCATGCATCTGCTTGGCTACGCTCGATCTCAAAAACAGCGTTGAAGCTTGAGCCTGGACAGCGCTGGTATGAAATTCAAATTGCTAGCTTTAATGATGGAACTCGCTGGCGCAGCCCCACTCCCTCAGATCTTCGATTAGCGAAGCCTACTGCTATCAAGCAATTATGGGATCGACTGGGCTTAGAGTCTGAGTCCCAAGTGCAAATCCTTTTCTGGCTACCAGAAGGGCAACAAGAAGGAATAACCGCTACCATCCAAGCACTTCAGTCTAATGGCGATGGGCTAAGGCTCCTAGCGATGGGTGAGCCACCGCCCAAATCTTTCGCCCAACTCGGTGCAGCTACTGTCCGAGATCTACCTCGAACTCTGGCATTAACCGATGCTGCTTTGCAGTGGCTTGATCCTCAAACAGCAACCCTGTTGGACTTGACTCAGCAATATCCCGATCGCGCAGATCGAATCCTTTTATCCATTTGGCAAGAACTCCATAGAGCCGGTTTTACCCCTGTACCTAAACCTCCCACCAATCTCACCCTTGCAGATCAAGCAATGGCAGGATGGAACATTCAACTTATTGATTTAACGGGAGATAGCCAGCCCGAAGTGATCTTGACCTTGGATGCCCAAACCTTAGCCAGTATGGGAAAACCCCGTAGTCAAAAGTCGCGAGCGCTCATTATAACGTTGTCCGGCAGCCTGCTATACAGCGAATTTGCAACGCCTCAGCGCACTCTTGTTGCGATCGCCGATCCAGGGGATGGTGGACTCCCCGCACTCTTGATTGACACACCTAAAAACTATGCGCTACTGCGCTGGTCCTCCACTCAACAACGTCTTGAATAAAAATCGAGCAGTGCTCCAATCATCATCATGTTTGTACTTGAGTACTCTTGCATAGGGGATAGCTTTAATCCAAAGGGATAGGCAACCCTCCACTTAAAATGAGAGCACATTAAACAAATTTACACTATTCTAAGTTTTGTATCGTTTGTATCAGATTTCTTTTCGACTTGCTATTCTCATTAGATACTCTTAAAAAGTTGGATAAAAATCTATGAGAGCCTCCAATCATCTTGGGCAATCCTTATCGCTAGGAGTCTTACTGCTTATATCTTGTGTCGGGCTTATCGGCTTACTTTCGCTTGTCTAAGGACTTCAGTAAAACTCAGTGAATGCTCAGGTGTAAAGGCGCGACTGCAGACCGATTCTTGTATGCAAAAATGAAAAACATTTACCATTGTTAATATTCCCTTCGCTGGTTTAATCCTTGCGTAGATCAATTAGGCAGGAGTGTTGGCTTCACTCCTGCTTTTTTATGGACAAATTGGACAAACCAATTTTTACAACTATCCGGTTTGCATTCCTTTTCTTTGCATAGAGATAGAAAGGAACTGCCTCAACTGCCGCCAATTTGTCCGGAAACTATTGCGGTAGTCACGATCGTTAGGACGTTTCAAAGTCTGGAAGCAACAAGGGGCTTAACCTGGATTATTCGCCAACTGCTGGAGCTTTGATGGCAGAGATACCTCAAAATACAGACTGTTTTTTAGGCAAATCGTCGGGTTAATTATATGACAAGCCTTTCGAGGATTTTCCAAAATCGTCATGAATCGTGCAGGTTAAGCCTCTTGTCCTAACTTGAATGACTATGGCTATAAAATCTGTTTTAGCCAGCTCATCCTGATGATTGCTTTGTCCAACCCTACTCGGTCGGTCTAGAAGTTCCTACGCTTCCGAATCCGTTGAGGCATTTACTAAGGTAAGCAGAAATTCATATTGGGTCATCCGCTCACCAATTGTTTGTATTTTCGTATACGATGATGTTAATAAAAAGATACCATTCAAGGTTGTCCGGCACTTGTTGATCCAGATTTCTATTTGGAGCATCCGCTTGAAATGCTAAGTTTCAAAGGCTTATCTCGTGCTTGATTCAGAGTATTCGTCATGAATCCTGATCGGGTTCAGGTTTTAAGCATTTTTAAGAACCTTGAATGATCCAGATCCTTACCACAGATGTTGAGAGGTAAATAGGAGCGTGGGTCAGCATTCCATCACGCAGTTGAAGCGCTACGACTCAGATGCGATCGCCCGATACAATCGTTACCGTCCCTGGAGAGCAATCTGGCGCGCCTGTAAAATCATTGGGTATTTTACCAGTTTTATTTTGGGTCTGAAGCGCGATGAATGGCAAAATCACATAGAGAAAAATAAGCTCAAGCGAGCTGAGCAGTTGCGCCATATTTTGATTACTTTAGGTCCTACCTTCATTAAGGTGGGGCAGGCGCTCTCCACCAGACCCGACTTAGTCCGGAAAGATTTTTTGGAAGAGCTTGTCAAACTACAAGATCAGCTACCACCTTTCTCCAGTGATATTGCCTTTAAGATCATTGAAACGGAATTGGGGCAAACGATCGACGAAACCTTTCAACAAATTTCAGCGGTACCTGTTGCAGCAGCGAGTTTGGGACAGGTTTATCGTGCTCGTCTGCACAGTGGAGAAGAAGTTGCTGTCAAAGTCCAGCGACCCAACCTTCTGCCCACGCTGATCTTAGATTTATTTCTGATGCGTTGGGCAGCTAAATGGTTTTCTCCCTGGCTTCCCCTCAACTTGGGGCATGATTTGACCCTGATTGTGGATGAATTTGGTACGAAGCTCTTCGAAGAAATTGACTATGTTAACGAAGGGCGCAACGCTGAAAAGTTTGCCAACAATTTTCGCGATGACCCAACTGTCAAAGTGCCAAGCATTTACTGGCGCTATAGCAGCAATCATGTTTTGACCTTGGAGTGGATTCATGGCTTCAAGCTAACCGATGCAAAACGGATTCGAGAAGAAGGTCTAGAAACCGATACCCTCATTCGCATTGGGGTGACTTCTGGTCTACGTCAGCTCCTTGAGCACGGATTCTTCCATGCTGATCCCCATCCGGGCAATCTCTTCGCGATGCCGCCCCAATGTTCTTTTGACGAACCTTCTACGCCTGCCAAGGTAGAACGGACTGGGCGGATGGCTTATATTGACTTTGGCATGATGGATCAATTGGATGAATCCACGAAGGAAACATTGGTGGATTCAGTCGTACACCTGATCAACAAAGACTATACCGAACTCGCAAAAGATTTCGTTAAACTCGGTTTTTTGACGCCAGATATTGATATTCTCCCGATCGTCCCAGCTCTAGAGTCGGTTCTGGGTGATGTAATGGGTGAAAGTGTGCGCGATTTTAACTTCAAAACGATTACCGATCGCTTTTCGGAGTTGATGTACGAATATCCCTTCCGCATTCCAGCTAAGTTTGCGTTGATTATTCGATCGCTGGTGACTCAGGAAGGCCTGGCATTGACGCTCAATCCCGATTTCAAGATTGTGGAAGTTGCTTATCCCTATGTTGCCAAGCGCTTGCTGACAGGGGAATCACCTCAACTGCGGAGACGATTGATCGAAGTTCTCTTTAAGAATGGCAAATTCCAATGGGAGAGATTAGAAAACCTAATCACGATCGCCCGTTCTGACAGTAGCTTTGATTTACTGCCGACTGCTCAGTTGGGATTGCAATATCTGTTTTCAGAAGAAGGACATTTTTTGAGACGCCAACTCATCCTGGCGCTGGTTGAAGACGATCGCCTTCATACGGAAGAAGTCCAACGGCTCTGGAATCTGATCAAAGCTGATTTGCAACCTGCTCGGTTATTTAGTGTGGCGCTAGACGCACTGGTAGATTTTTCAGCCCAGAGTACGGCAGCTCTTCTGCCCTCGGTAGTGACCTTGCCAACCTTCCTGAATAGTAAATAAATGAAGACTTGAGGCTTTTTCAGCCATAGCTTTTGCCCAGCATTAGAAACTGTTGACTTGGGCGACACCATCTCAGTGTAAGTTGATGAGGTGAGTTATATCAACAGGAATTACTTTGAAGGATAGCCGTGTACAGCATTCCAGAGCCTCCCTATTTCTTATTGATTGCTGGTCTATTGACTGGCATTGCTTCAGGTGCAGCTTTTGAGGCTACCCTCAAACAACTGGTACAAGAATGGCATCAAAACCGATCGACCCGTACCTTAGCGAATCTCCAGGGCATGCAGCTTCTTGTTCCCTTTTTGGGAATTTTTGGGGGAGTCTGTGTTTTCCTTGCGTCGGGATTGGAAATTTTTGGCTTCCCCACCCGCCTTTCTTACATAATTTCTCTCCCGTTGACTTTTCTCATTGCCTGGCTAATTTGGACACAGCTGGGCAAAATCTTGATCCAACTGGAGCGAGGCGGCTCACAAGCATTGGATTTAGATTCTTACTAAATTCCTTGGTTGCAAATTGGAGAACCCATCTTAGGTACTCTTATGCCTCCGCAAAACTCAAAGCGTCCGATTTCCTAAAAAAATCGGACGCTTTGAGTTTTGTTTAAATTTTGTTCTATTGGGGAAAATTGGTCGTGTTCGCTCGGAGCTTCTTATGTTTACGTCGCTTTGCAACAGTGGCATAATCCACCGGAAACCCAACCACAGGAATGATTTGGTATTTTCGCTCTTCCTCAAGCCGCTTGAGTTCTTTATAGTCAACCCAGTGAATACAGTCTACTGGACAGGTCTCGATCGCTTCTTGAATCAGTTCCTCAGAGTCGCCATCTTGCCGAACCACCCGCGAACGACCATAGTCAGGCTCAATATAGAAGGTATTTCGTGCAACATGAGCACAATGTTTGCAGCCAATGCAGGTAATTTCATCGACATAAACACCTTTCTGTCGCAAAAAACCCCCTAACTCCGGTTCCAAACCAGAGCGTTCTGGAGCATCTCGCAAAAAACCCCCTAATTCTGGCTCTAGCCCTGTGCGATTCTGAGCTTCATCATTGAGAGAAGGCTCTCTAGAGCTACTCTCCAGAGAGTTAAATCGCTGAAACTGTTCAACCTCTGGATCGACTGAGCAATCAAGGTCAGCCATTATGCACCCCAACGCTGCAAGACAAGTCGAATAGAGCCATCTTTATTTTGCTGCTGCTCGGTCACTTGAAAGCCTTTCTGGCTACTTTCACCGACGACTACATGATAAGCATAACGTTGAGTAACGCGGCTAAGAAATCCATCCACAGTCAACGGCTGTTGCCAGTACTGCAAATCAGCAACCAGCTCGTACTCAGTGCCGTTCCAACTAAAACCAATATCGTAACCATTGCTCTGCTCGATCGTCAGTTCAGCCTCACGAGTTTGACCACGATATCCACGAACCTGCTGGGAGCCTGGTTTCCAGTCAATTCCCAGGTCATTCAAAGCAGCTTGCAAAGGAACAAGATTACGGATTTGAGTTTTAATCTGGCTAAAGTGTGACATGGCGGTATAGGTAAATCAAACTAAATGGATTGAAAATTACCAATCAGTAGCAACCGTACAAACAGAGGAGCCTACCTGGTAAACCGTTTGAGCAAAATATTCAGAGGTTAATTCAGATGCAGTCACTTGTCCTAGCTGTGCTTCGATCGCGGCGGTAACCTCAGCACAAGATGAACCGACAATTCCCGTAACCTTCTCTTGAACCCGACCGTCGGGATAAATGATAAACTCCAGCGTTTCCATAAACTTAATAGATAGTTTTGATAAAGCGAATCATTGCGATTCAAAAGAACACAAAACTTAGCAAAATCTGAGTTTGGTACGTGAGTAATTGTCAGTTTCGCTTAACTTGCTGATAGAGTCAAGCCATAAAAGCGTTATATAAGTTTATGTTTTCGGCAGGGCACCCTATCTCTGCTGCCCAAATTGCTCGATCGTTGACCCTGAAGAGGTAGAAGGGAAATTTTCTATTCAAAGGCCTTAATCCGGCAATTTAAATCGCAAAAGGGAATCCAGGTTTTTCCAAAGGTTCCAACCCCAAGCATTTAAAGTCTATTGTTGTGGATTGAATAGAATAGATAAATGCCTTGTAAGGTGGTCACTCCTTGCCAATTGCCCATTGACCGCTTAGATCTTGGTCAGCGGTACTTTTCTGAGGCAAGTGTGGAGCGCATTGATACTCGCCTACTGACTATGAGCCATCAAAATAGACTTTTATGAATGATTGGGAGAGCTTGAGTGGCTCAGCAGGGGGATACTGTTGGTCTACTCTTCTAAAACCAGCCCTTCAGCAGACGAGGTTTCAGGGGGGTCTTCTTCTCCCAAGTGTGGGTCAAGGCTATGCGTAACGAATGGCAAATAAGCTCCCTTCAAGCCCCGCTTAATGCGATCAGGGGTTTCGTCGAAAACCACAAAAAGCGGGTAAGTACTCTCTGCTTCTTCGCTCAGCACATATTTGTAACGAGATGGCATGACCCATTCATAGCCTTTGCCCAACAAAACTTGTGTGTACCGCCAGCGACTAAGCAGATCCGAAAAGTCTTCCTCAGGACGGTGGATAAAGATGAAAATCTCCACCCCTGTTTTGATCTTCCATTCTGGATCGCACATCAAGATTGCAACATCACAGGGGATACTTACTGTTTCCAGCGGTGTGACGGTGATGCTGCTATGGTGATTAGCTGAAGCTGTGCCGCGAATACGGACGATCGGTAAAGGGATCGTAATAACACTTTCCTGAGACCGACGCATACTGGGAATCATTTCCAGATACGGACGGTGTTGTTTGAGCAGAGAAATAGCTGACTCCCGATTGGTATACTCTGCCAGCAACACTTCATAATGGGATTTTTTAACTGGCATCTTGATTTAAGTCTAAAACTCCATTGCAACAGAACCCTGCAGCTCGTTATCCCAACTTCTCAAAGACCTTGAACATGGGTAAGTACATGGAAAGCAAAATTGAACCAACCATGCCTCCCAAAAATAGAATCATCAGGGGTTCCATAATGCTGGTCAAAGCCTTAACTGCTTGTTCCACCTCATCCTCATAGAAGTCGGCAACCTTCATCAGCATCTTATCGAGTTCCCCGGTTTCTTCACCAATGCTGATCATCTGGATTGCCATGATCGGAAAAACCTGCTCTTTTTGGAGCGCAATACTAATCATCCCCCCGGTTTGAATTTCCTTTCTTGCCTCATCAACTGCATTGGCAATGACCTGGTTTCCTGCAGTATCTCGCACAATTTCCAGACAAGTCAAAATCGGTACTCCAGAGCGGGTCAGCGCTCCAAAAGTCCGGCAAAACCGAGCCGTTGCAGTCTTTTGAATCAGATCACCAAATAAGGGCATTTTGAGGAAAAAACGATCCATCGTTTCCTTGCCAACCCGCGTTTTGTAATATTGCTGGTAGGCAAAAAAGGCAAGGAATACTCCTACCACTAGCATTCCCGACTTCAGGGGATCTTGGATAAATTCACTGATTCCCATCATAAATCGAGTAAAAGCAGGCAACTCCACACCGATTTCCTTAAAAATGCTTGCAAAAATTGGCAACAAGAACCGCACCATCCCAAAAAAGATTGCCGTTGCTAGAATGCCAACTGTCACTGGATAAGACATTGCCGCCTTGATCTGATTCTGCAATCGGGCAACATCTTCCAATAGCTTTGCCAGTCGGTTCAAGACTTCGTCTAGCACCCCCCCAACTTCCCCAGCCTGCACCATGCTGACATAAAGCGTGTCGAAACAATCAGGATGCTTCCGCATGGCGTCTGAGAGATTCGTCCCTTGTTGTACTTCAGAACTAATTTCAAGCAGAGCACGTTTGAGCTTTGGATTAGTGCACTGCTCAGACAGGACGCCTAAACTCCTGACCATTGCCACACCAGCGTTTACGAGAGCTGCAAATTGTCTGGAAAATACCGCCTTATCCTTTACCGTAACACTGACCAGAGAGGACTGAAGATTCTTAATATCCAGACTCTTTGTCAGGGATAGTCCCTCATCCTGCTTAATATCCTGTACAAAAAGTCCTTGATCTCTTAGGTTAGAGCGTGCTTCACCTAGTGAATCAGCGACAATTTTTTCGCGTTTCGCGTTTCCTTTAGAATCTCGAACTCGGGCAACATAGGTAGGCATGGCTCACTTCCAGATGACAAGGAGGCGTAAACAACAGTTTTTCTGCGATTCGGATGCAAATTTTAATTTGAAAGTAAATTTCTCAAGGAAACTGATTGATCGACAGAATCAATCGGTTCTTTGTCAAACCATTGCATTGTTAATGCTATGGTTATATCCCAATTTCTTGATATCTATACTCAGTATTTTTAGCGGTTGACTTGCGCTCAGAGTCTGTAAGAAAATCCTTAGCCAAAAGTATTGATGGAAAAAAACAATAAGCCCCTATGGTCTCAAAGAGATTTTACCTTTCTGCCCAATAGAGGCTTACCTAATTCCGCTTTCAGACTCTATCGTTTCGTTGCGTAAGCACCTGATTGTGGCGCGGCAGTGCCGCCGATTAAGCGTTGTAATTCATCCGGGCGAGAGGTCTTAGACATCGCTGCTTCAAAAGAAATAGCATTGGATTTGTATAAATCAGCCAGAACCTTTTCAAGCGTTTGCATACCCAACTTGCCGCCTGTTTGAATGGCGGAATAAATTTGGGCGGTTTTACCTTCCCTAACGAGGTTCGCAATTGCCGGGGTAACAATCATGATTTCTTGTGCCATGATTCGCCCAAATTCACCTGGCTTGGGATTCTTTTTCGGGACAAGGGTCTGACTGAAAACAGCAACCAAAGAATTGGAAAGCTGAACTCGAACTTGGGTTTGTCGCTCTGAAGGAAAAACGTCAATCATCCGATCAACCGTTTGAGCTGCAGAACTGGTGTGCAACGTTGCGAAAACTAGGTGACCTGTTTCTGCGGCAGAAATTGCAAGAGAAATCGTTTCTAGATCTCGCATTTCTCCAACCAGAATGATGTCGGGATCTTCTCTTAGCGCTGCTTTGAGCGCGTTGGCAAAGCTTTTGGTATCTTCACCGAGTTGCCGCTGGTGAATTAAACTTTTGACAGGCTCGTAGACAAATTCGATCGGGTCCTCGATGGTCAGGATATGCTCTGCCCGGGTGCGATTGATTAAATCAATCATGGCTGCTAGTGTCGTCGTTTTGCCTGACCCTGTGGGACCTGTGACTAAGATCAAGCCTCTGGGTTTTTCGGACATCTCCCTTACTACATCAGGCAAGCCCAACAAATCAAAGTTAGGAATTTTAGAGCTTAATGCTCGCAGACAAGCTGCATAGGTGCCTCTATCTTTGTAAACGTTGACCCGAAAACGGGCTAAGCCTCGCACACCATAGGAACAGTCTAATTCCCAGTTTTGTTCCAGGTTTTTGCGCTGGGTGTTATTTAACATGCTAAAGATAAGGCGCTGGCATTCTTCTGCGCTGAGAGCAATGTCACCAATCGGCTGCAAGTGACCGCTAATCCGAAAGTAGGGGGGCAATCCTGCTGTCAGGTGCAGGTCAGAGCCACCCATTTCAATGAGTTGCTCCATGAGGTCTTCAATCATCAATTCCATGAGGCTTGCTCCTTGGTGATTGGTTAATCGTTCGGGGGAAGATGCAATGCAAACAGAGACTAGATCTTAGAAAGACTTACAAAACGTTAGTCTACCCACCTGCTATTTCAGAACCTTCAATGATTGCAGAAACTAGTCCAAAAAAGAATAGATTTTAGTTAGGTGACTAATCTGGAAAACGTGGTGTTGTGCAATAGGGGCAATCGAGCCATTCTTGTTTCATTTCAGCACTACAGACCCGACAAGTTAGTGAACTCTTACGTTTGGCGCGCAGCTCAGCCTCAAGCCCTGTATCGGTAAAGGTGACCCGTTCTACCTCTTCAAGGGTCGTTTCCCCCTGACGTACTAGATTGAGTGAGTATGCCAGTAGAGTTTGCATTCCTTCTTCAACCGCAACTTCCTTAATGCGTTCTGTAGGAGCACCTTCAGTAATCAAATTTTGGATTGACTCAGTGACTCGCATCACCTCATAGACACCGCAACGACCTTTGTAACCAACACCGTTGCATTTTGGACAGAGCTGATTCCTTTCACGAGCATGATGGATTTCGTCAGGATGTAAGGTGTTCGCTTTATAAAAGGTGACATCAGCGCTATTAGAGGCGGATAAACCAAACCGAGCAAGCTCTTCAGGACTTGGAGTGTAGGGGATTCGACATTCACTACAAACTCTTCGCATCAAACGCTGAGCAACAACTCCTAGAAGCGCCCCAGAAACCATGAAAGGCTCAACGCCCATCTCGTCTAATCGAGCGATCGCGCCAGCCGCATCATTGGTATGGAGCGTGGTCAAAACGAGGTGTCCAGTTAAAGCAGCCTCGATCGCAGTTTTTGCTGTTTCTTTATCCCGCGTTTCACCTACCAGAATGACATCCGGATCTTGTCGGAGGAATGCTCGCAAAATTGAGGCAAAGTCCAAGCCCTTTTCTCGAATCACCTGTACCTGAGTAATGCCTGCTAAGGTATATTCGATAGGGTCTTCGGCCGTACTGATATTTACACCAGGGTCATTGCGCTCGGCAAGGGCAGAGTAAAGAGTAGTTGTTTTCCCAGAACCCGTTGGACCTGTTACCAGGAGCAGTCCAAAGGGACGACGAACCATCTCTTGCACAATGTGTAGTGATTCTGGATCAGAAATCAGCTTATCTAGACCTAGCTGAGTTGCTGAGTTGTCGAGAATCCGTAGAACGACTTTTTCGCCATATCGGCTGGGTAGAGTATTGACCCGAAAATCAATTTTGCGCTGATTGTAAATTCTGCGAATCCGACCATCTTGCGGCGCTCGGCGTTCAGAGATATCGAGTTCAGCAATAATTTTGAAGCGAGCAGTAACCGCAGGAACAATCTTTTTAGGGAATGGCTCAAATGCCTCACGGAGGACACCATCCTTGCGGAAACGAATTCGCAGCTGTTCTTCTTGCGGTTCAATATGGATGTCAGATACTTCTTCTTGTAGTGCCTTAATCAAAATTTTATTCACTAACGCAATCACGGGAGCAGCTTCTGCATCTTCAACATCCAAGTTGGCTTCGGCTTCGTCGGGTGCTTCTTGCAGATCCAGGTAGCCGAGTTCTTCCAGATCCGCTTGAACATTGACCTTCGATTCTTGATCCTGTTGCTTTTGTCGCTCTACTTTTTCATCTAAATAGCGATTAAGCAGATGGTTGTAGTCTTCGGATGTGATCACAAGCCGTTGGAGTGCCAATCCCTTACTACGCAAAATATGATTCAGTTCATCTTGTGCGTCTAAGTTGTCGGGATCGACCATGGCAACTAACAAAGAGGCAGGGGGACCTGCATTCTGAGCCAAGGGGATGATACGGCAGCGACGACAGCGCTCGATCGAGACCAAATTGTCAATCAAATGACTGATTTGGGCAGGCGCAATCTGTCCAATCTCTGGATCGAGAGACTCTACTCCGTAAAGGATCTTTAGCTCAAAGAGCTGCTGCTTCTTATATTGGCGCAATAAATCTGGCGGAAGCGATTGCCCAGTAATACTTTCTAGAACTTCTGTCAGAGGTCTGCCCGATTTGCGGCTCTCAATCAGTGCCTGATGCATCTGTTCATTGTTGACGTAGCCGGACTGAATCAGCTTATTTCCAAAAGGAGAAAAGTTATTCTGAACAATTAGCGCACGCCGCTGTGATGGGGAGTTAGTCATAGCGAATGAACGAGGATCTCCATTTAAATTTTTCAGAGTTTCTAGCCAAAGCCCCAAGGATTCACGAAGTGCGAACCGCACATGTCAAGAATCTTTAGCTGAACCAAGTCACCCTACAAGGCATGGATCTGATTGGCGCAAAACAACTCGGCACATTTGTAATGATAAATGCAACTTTAGGTAGATGCAGAGAAATGGCACAACAATCTTGATGATTTTGTGCTTTGCAATCGTATCGTAACGCAGTCTCTAGAATAATAAATGTGAACGGAAAATTTTCCCGCGCGACTTTTTACCCAGAAGCTAGATCTATTGTGGCTTGACAGAAGATTTTCGTCTACTGAGTAACCACCTGCAAGTTAGTTTTCTCTTGGCTTGAAGGGGGCAGTTTGAACTCAGGTTTGGTTCAAGTCAAGTCCGATATTTAAAGAGGCCTTGCCCTCAAGCTTACAAGCTGAAAGCTTGAGGGCAAAACTCAAGGGATCGAGGTTTAAGGAGATGGATGTTACAAAACCTCTATATTGGCTACAATTGTTAATTGATCAAAGGCTTCCTATGAAAAGTCGTAGAGTTTTTTTATGAAGGTCGGTCAATTAGTTGAGGTTGGCTTTTTATTGAGTTTGCGTTGAAGGCTGGTTGTTTTTTCTGAAGGAGACAAACTGTAGAGGATGACTACATAACATCGCAGACTCAACTAAGCGATCGGACTAATTCTACTCAATCTTTAGAGAAAGTGTGGCATGATTCCGAATAGATTAAGGGTTTCGTCTCTTGCCTAACGACAACCAGGAATCAAAATCTTGACTAAATTAAGGCAGTATGTATGGATGCAAGACGGGGTTTGGTTAATCAGCGAGGTAATCTCTTAATTGTTCACTGGGCCGAGGTTGAATGCTAGACAAATTGTGGACAACCTCTTAAATCACTTGAAAAACTTCCAACGATTCAGTGAGGAAACGATTTACCCAAGTTAAGGAAATTGAGTCAAAATATTTCTGGCAGGATATGCTTGTTGCTTAGTTTCCTTATCTCAGACTGTATCCCAGAAGGATAGGGAGTAAACTAGTTAGCCAAGCTTGCAGTTTTAGCAACTGGGATTAGTTCACAATGATTGATGACGAAGAAAAGCAGCTAGACGAAACTTCAAACGGTGAGTCACAGGTGTCAGGGGGCGCAGATGGAGAATCTCGTGAGGCTGAGCTAAGCCAAATGCCGGAGTCAGATTCTAACGTTGAATCTGGACAGGGTGGCGATGGAGTCATCGAAAGTGGGGTTGCTTTGGATGCTGAACAAGAGCCTGCTTTAGGTGAAGGTGAAGAGATTGACTATCCAGCTTTGTTGGCTGTTATGGAGCAGGATATTCAGTCATTGCAAAGCCAATTAGAAGAGCGAACCCATCAATACATGCGGATTGCAGCGGATTTTGAAAATTTTCGGCGCAGAACCCAGAAGGAAAAGGAAGATCTGGAGCTTACGATCAAGTGTTCAACCATTAATGAATTATTGCCAGTCGTTGACAATTTTGAGCGGGCACGATCTCACATCAAGCCCCAAACCGATCAGGAAATGAATATTCATAAAAGCTACCAGAGTGTTTATAAGCAGCTGGTGGAATGTCTGAAACGGGTTGGCGTGGCTCCTATGCGTTCCGAAGGGAAGGAGTTTGATCCCAATTTGCATGAGGCTGTCATGAGGGAAGCGACTGACGAACATCCTGAAGGAGCAGTGATTGAAGAGTTAGTGCGGGGGTACATGTTGGGGGATCGGGTTTTGCGTCATGCAATGGTCAAAGTTGCTGCTGCTCCAGAACCCGTGGTACCTTCGGAGGAAAGTAGTCAAAATTAATCCGCGACTAGAACTAATTTTATAGGGGAGTGGAATTTTACCCAGATAAATTTCACCCAGATAAAAGGGATGAATCCATCGACCCAATTTGTTAAAATCTTTGGCTTAAGGCTGAATGAATTCTTAGCAAATTGTGGAATGTTGCTTTTAGGAAATGGTTTATATTTGCCATTGCCTAGGCTGAGTAATTGAAACCTTGCATACCTTCACAACTGTGAGCTTATGGGAAAAGTCATTGGCATTGACTTGGGCACGACCAATAGTTGTGTAGCTGTCCTAGAGGGCGGTCAACCGGTTGTTATTTCCAGCTCAGAAGGTGGGCGAACCACTCCCAGCATGGTAGGCTTTGGCAAAGCTGGCGATCGCCTAGTGGGGCAACTGGCAAAACGACAGGCGGTTACCAACGCTGAAAATACTGTCTTCAGTATTAAGCGGTTTATTGGTCGTCGGTGGGATGATACTGAGATTGAGCGTTCTAGAGTCCCTTATAGTTGTATTAAGGGACGAGATGATACTGTGGATGTCCAAATTCGTGGCAAAGTCTTTACCCCGCAAGAGGTTTCTGCCATGATTCTGCAAAAGCTGAAGCAGGATGCTGAGAATTATTTGGGTGAACCAGTTACCCAGGCAGTCATCACAGTACCTGCTTACTTTAGTGACGCTCAGCGGCAGGCAACTAAGGATTCGGGTACTATTGCTGGTTTAGAAGTATTAAGAATCATCAATGAGCCAACGGCTGCTGCGCTTGCTTATGGCATGGACAAACAAGAGCAAGATCAGCGGATTCTGGTATTTGATTTGGGGGGCGGCACTTTTGATGTGTCAATCTTGCAAATGGGGGATGGAGTTTTTGAAGTCAAAGCCACCTCTGGGAACAACCACCTGGGTGGAGATGATTTTGATGATTGTATTGTCCAGTGGATGATTGGCATCTTTAAAGAACAAGAAGGGATTGATCTGTCCGTTGATAAGATGGCGCTTCAACGCTTACGAGAGGCCGCCGAAAAAGCCAAGATTGAGCTATCTGGAACACTGACGACCTCCATTAATTTGCCCTTTATCACTGCTGATGAAACGGGTCCCAAACATCTTGAGATGGAGTTGACTCGTTCCAAATTTGAGGAATTAGTCAGTCATTTAGTCGAAAACACGATCGAGCCAATGACGCAAGCTCTGAAAGATTGTGATCTGACCATTGACGATATGGATCGGATTTTGTTGGTGGGTGGCTCTACTCGTATTCCAGCGGTACAAGAGGCTTTAAGAAAATATTTCAATAACAAGTCTCCCGATCGTTCTGTCAATCCAGATGAAGCGGTAGCCTTAGGGGCTGCAATCCAAGGTGGAGTATTGGGTGGTGAAGTCAAAGACTTGCTGTTGCTGGATGTGACGCCTCTTTCTTTAGGAATTGAAACTTTGGGAGAAGTTTTTACTCGCATCATTGAGCGGAACACGACTATTCCGACCAGCAAAACTCAAGTATTTTCTACTGCGACGGATGGGCAGACTTCGGTTGAAATCCATGTGCTCCAGGGTGAGAGAGCCATGGCAAAAGACAATAAGAGTCTGGGTAAATTTCAATTGACAGGGATTCCTCCGGCTCCTCGTGGGGTGCCTCAGATCGAAGTTGCTTTTGATATTGATGCCAACGGCATTCTTAAAGTATCAGCTAGAGATAAGGGAACTGGGCGAGAACAGAGCATTCAGATTAGTAACACTGGTGGGCTAAGCTCAGTTGAGATCGAACGGATGCGTCAAGAGGCAGATATCTTTGCCGATGAAGATCGCAAACGTAAGCAATTAGTTGAGCTACGAAATCAGGCGGATAGCCTTTTCTATAGTTATGAAACTACAATTAAGGATACAGGTAGTCTGATTGGAGAGTCTCTGAAGAACCAAGCTGGAGAAAAAGTGGCTGAATTGAGAGCTGCGATCGCCGATCCCAAAATTACTGTTGAAGAAATGAAGCAACGACTTGATGCTTTACAACAGACTTTATTTGCGATTGGGGCAGCAGTTTATCAGAGTGCCAATCAGACTGATGGGTCAGATAATGCCTTTGCTGCAACTTCTTCAAGTGAAGATTTTGCTCCGACGGAAGAAGACCCTGGTTTCGACGATGCGACTGTGACTGCCGACTACGAAGCGGTTGACTAACTCAGTATTGGGTTACCGAGTATTTAAGATGTTCTTGATACTCCATCAATCAAAACTCTGAATTCCCTCTATCCTCAAAGCAGCGCTCTATGCCACGCGATTATTATGAAGTTCTCGGTGTCTCTCGTGATGCCGACAAGGAAGAAATCAAACGAGCTTATCGGCGCTTAGCCCGCAAATATCATCCTGATGTCAATAAAGAAGATGGGGCGGAAGAGCGGTTTAAAGAAATTAACCGAGCATATGAAGTTCTTTCTGAACCTGAAACCCGATCTCGATACGATCGCTTTGGGGAAGCAGGAGTCAGTTCTGCGGCAGGGGCAGGTTTTCAAGATTTTTCAGATATGGGCGGCTTTGCCGACATTTTTGAAAGCTTCTTTAACGGCTTTTCAGGTGTTTCGGGGCAATCTACTCGGAGTAGACGCGCTGGTCCATCACGTGGGGATGACTTACGGCTCGATCTCAAGCTGGATTTCCGAGAAGCAATTTTTGGCGGAGAGAAAGAAATCCGGATTAGTCATTTAGAAACTTGTACGGTTTGCAGTGGTACAGGTGCAAAGCCAGGGACGCGAGCGCGTACTTGCTCAACCTGTAGTGGGAGTGGGCAGGTACGCCGAGCAACGCGCACTCCGTTTGGTAGCTTCACACAAGTTTCTGTATGTCCGACCTGCAACGGTGTGGGACAGGTGATTGAGGATAAGTGTGACGCTTGCGGTGGCAATGGGCAACGGCAAGAAACGAAAAAGCTCAAAATCACTGTTCCCGCAGGTGTTGATACAGGGACTCGATTGCGCGTTTCTGGTGAGGGCGATGCAGGACAGCGAGGGGGACCCCCTGGTGATCTGTATGTTTACCTATTTGTCAATGAAGATCCTGAGTTTCACCGAGATGGCATTAATATTCTGTCTGAAGTGAAGATCAGTTATTTGCAAGCAATTTTGGGCTGTCGCCTGGATGTAAATACAGTGGACGGTTCGGTTGAATTACCAATCCCGCCCGGAACCCAACCGGGTACAGTCCTAACTATGGAGAATCGAGGCGTGCCTCGTTTGGGTAATCCGGTTAGTCGTGGTGATCATTTAATTACAGTTTCGGTGGAAATTCCGCTGCGGACTACGCCTGAAGAGCGAGAACTTTTGGAAAAACTAGCAAAGCTCCGAGGCGATCGCATCGGTAAAGGCGGGATAGAAGGTTTTTTCGGTAAGGTGTTTGGCGCATGAGCCAGATTGAAAGCTCTATTCATTCTGGATTGCCGGATGGCCAGTTGGATCTGCGCGGCACACCTTGTCCAATTAACTTTGTTCGTACAAAATTGCGATTAGAGCAAATGGAACCTGGCTCTCTGCTCGAAGTTTGGCTTGATGCGGGTGAGCCAATCGAGCAGGTTCCGGATAGTTTGGCAATGGAAGGATACAGAATCGAGCATATTGAAGAACATTCTAGCTTTTTTGCCGTGAAAGTCCGACAACCTCTTATGGCAAGTAATGAGTGTGAGTCATGAGCAACTTCAGTCGCTTTGAGTGTTGAGCTATGAGTTCTGAGTTAGAAAATCAACTCAAGGCTTATCCATCTGACTCAGGGAAATTCGCTGCAGAATCTCATCATTTAGGTACTGTTTTGGCAGCCCAAGCCAATTTTTATTCAGTGAGTTTGGATATAGAAAAAAAAGGTGGGTACTGGGAGTCTGGAGCTAGACATTGTGGAGCACAGATAGTTAATTCTGAAGACTCGATTGCTTCGATTTCTGCTCCTGAACTGCTTTTGTGTACTCGCCGATCTCGCCTTAAAAAAATTGGTCAACAGGTGATGGTGGGCGATCGGGTGCAAGTCGAGGAAATTGATTGGCACGATCGCCAAGGTGTGATTGTGCAGGTCTTGCCACGCCAATCTGAGCTAGATCGTCCACCAGTTGCCAATGCAGATCAGATCTTATTGGTCTTTGCGCTAACCGAACCGACGATTGATCCCCATCAGCTCAGTCGTTTCTTGGTCAAAGCAGAGTCTACCGGGCTTAAAGTTTGCCTGTGTTTCAGTAAGTGCGATCTCGTGAGTGAGCAAGAGCAGACTGACTGGTGCGATCGCCTTAGTACTTGGGGCTATCATCCCCTTCCGATCAGCGTACCTACCGAAATGGGTTTGGCAACGCTCCAGGAACGACTGAACCAAAAAATCAGTATTGTTTCTGGACCCTCTGGAGTCGGAAAATCTAGTCTGATTAATTATTTGATCCCCAATTTGAACTTAAGAACGGGAGCGGTTTCAGGCAAGTTAGGGCGTGGGCGTCATACTACCCGGCATGTAGAACTGTTTGCCTTGCCCCATGGGGGGTTGCTGGCGGATACGCCTGGGTTTAATCAACCCGAACTGGATTGCGCACCGGAGGAACTGGCAACCTATTTCCCAGAGATCAGAGAAAAGTTGGCGATCGGACATTGTCAGTTTAGTAATTGTTCGCATCGAGAGGAACCCAACTGTTTGGTACGAGGCGATTGGGAACGCTATGAACAGTATTTATCTCTATTTGAAGAAATAATTGGGCATCAAGACTGTCGAGACAAAAGCAGAAATATCGAACCTGCATTGAAGCTCAAAAGTAAGCGGGAAGGGCAAGAACAATACGAGCCGAAGTTAGAGAGTAAAAAGTACCGTCGTACTTCTCGCCGTTCTCAACAACAAGCACTTCAGGCTTGGTATCAGGATGGCGCAGTAAAAGAGGAATGAGCGATCAATTTCTTAGGACGGTGAATTTAATCGGGTAGACCAATGACGACTGGTCAAGGTGTGAGGCTGGTTGTCCTGTCTGGAAAACATCGAAATCATTTCATCCTAATTGCTTAGTGCAATAACAACGAAAAGGATTGAAAGATTCCAATAATAAATCCCAGAATACCGCCTAAGCTTACGATCGCCTGCAACTCACTTTTAACGATGCCATTAATTGCCGCTTCGAGATCCGCAGGTGAAGTTGCCTTGACCCGATTAATAATGACCTGATCAATATTTAGAATAGGGATTGCTTGAGCTACGATATTTTCCAAATCTCGCTCCAGGTAAAGCTCTAGAATCAGCGCTAATTCTTGACTCACCAGCTCCAGTGAGGTGCTAGCCACAGCAGAGTTGCGCAAGCGATTGAGGATTAAAGTGGCAACATTTTCCCAGTCGATCGATTTACTGAGTTCCTGGAGCACCTCAGAGCCACGTTCTTGCACATAGTGTCGAACACTATCTCGAATCGTTTTTCTGAGTTGTCTGACTGTTGAAACAGGTAAATTCTGTAGTGAGAGATTCTGTAAAAATTCTCTTAACCGTGCCCGAATTGCTAGAGACGTAATGAGTTCCTGTAAACGGGCATTGCTGGCTTCTTTTTCGTCCAAGCAAAAAGTTCGAAGACGGGTGAGGGAGTTGCGTACTCCAAACAAATTGGCAATGACCCAATAGGTGCCGCTAGTTTTTTCACGCAAGCCTTCATCGATGATTTGAATGTTGCGATCGGTGAGAAAGTCGATCAACGCTTGCCGTAATATATCTGGTGGTAACACAACCTCCAACAACCAGTCAGATAACCGACTCGCTTGTTCTTCATTGAGTTGCAACTCTAGCAAAACCTGGTCAAAGATTTGATTGAGTTGAGTTTCTAAAAAATCCTCTCGACGCGCCATCACCTTTAGCAAGCGGGGCAGCGATTCACTCAGCAAATCGCGTAGAATGCTTGCCAAAATTTTGACGGTTTTTTGTTCCTTATCTGCCTGCACTTGATCAAGTGCCAGGCGCAACAGCCAGAGAATGACGGATTGTACCCGCTCAGTTTGCAGTAACCGTCGTGCCAGATTTTGGAGCTCTTCAGGGGTTAACAACGACCCCATGATGGTGTCTGAAATACGCTTTGCCAACCGCTCCTGATTGCGCGGAATTAGACCTGGTGTAAAGGGAATCCGTCGCTCTCCGATATGGTATGCGCGGTAGGGACGAAAAAGCATTTTAATCGCAATGTCGTTGGTGAAGTAGCCAATGACAGCACCAACAACAGGCGGAGCGAGAAAGAGCCAGAGGGTTGCGAGATCCAAGGGAAAAGTGAGGGATGAAGGATGAGGGATCAAGGATGATACCTTGACCTTTCATCATTTGGTTGCGACTAATACTCCCATCGTACCGCCTGCGATCGGGTAGTGAGTAGCACGGACAAAACCAACCTGCTTTGCCAGGCGCACTTGTTCTTGCCCCCTAGGAAAGCGATCGAGGCTAGGGCTGAGATAGGCATATTCTTCGGTCAGCCCAAAGCGGCGAGCTGTGGGGATAACCAGCATCTGGAGATACCACTGCTGGAAGGCACGAAATTGAGGATTGCTAGGGCGGTGCAAATCTAGGATGGCAACGGTCGCTCCAGGTCTGAGGACGCGATACAGTTCCTTGAGCGATCGTTCAATATCTACAACATTGCGCAATCCGTAGCCCATGGTGGCAGCATCAAACGTCTGATCAGCGAAAGGTAAATCCAACGCATCGGCTTCGACCCATTGAATCGGGGGAACCGGATAGCACTGTTCCGATCGTTGTCGGGCGATCTCTAGCTGCGCTGCTGCAAAATCTGCCCCAATCACATGTCCTGAAAGCCCCACTATTTTCGCAAGCATCAGAGCCAAATCCCCACTGCCGCAGCACAAGTCCAGACAAGTATCCCCCGGTTTTGCCTGACTCCATTGCACAGTCATCTGTTTCCAAACCCGATGCTGTCCCAGACTGAGCCAATCATTGAGTTGGTCGTAGACTGGAGCGATGCGATCGAATAGAGTGCGAATTTGGTCAGAATCCATGACAATACCAAAAATTGGAGAGGTTAGCAGCCCTTTAGAATGCAGTGAGTTGGCAAACTAATGCTTACGACGACTACAGGTTAAGGCAAGTGCGACCTGTTGGGCGGAAAGATGGAGCAACATTAGCTCGTCTTCCCGCAGTGAGCAAGGTTGTTTCCATTGCAACGAGAGGACTGCTAACACTTCATTGCGATAGGTGACAGGGACAATCAAATGTGCCTGAATACCAGAATTGGCATAGTGCTCAACACCTGACAAGGTAATGTCTGCGGGCACATTAACGGCAACTTGCATTTTTTGGGTCGAGATTGCCTCTCTGGTAAGGGGATCTTCCGCCAACCAATTTTCGACGTGCTCACTGGTACTGTAGGATCCAAAAGTTGCCGCTGGAGTCGAGTTTTCTACTTGTTGTAGGATGCAGCCATCGGCGATGAAGTTTTTGCCAAACGCAGCAGCAATCTGCTCTAAGCACGCTTCTATGCTCGTAGTTTCTTGGGCAGATTGGACAATCGCTGATAAGAGCGCAGTTTGAGCTTGCGATCGCCGCAATTCTTCAGTACGTTGCTTCAGAATCTCATATGTTTCAGCTGCCCGTTGTACTACTGTTTTTAATTCAGACGGGTCCCAGGGCTTCGTGATGTACTTATAAACTTGTCCAGAATTGATTGCTTCTACCAGATCTTCTACATCGGTGAATCCGGTTAGAATAATTCGCATTGTGTCGGGAAACTGAGGCACAGTTCGGCTGAGAAATTCTGTTCCCTTCATTTCAGGCATTCGCTGGTCAGAGATAATGACAGCAACTTCTCCTTCACTTGCTAATAACTCTAGGGCACGCACCCCACTTTCTGCCTTCAAAACTTGAAAATCTCGCCGGAAGGTACGGTAGAGCAGATCTAAATTATCTGGCTCATCATCGACTACCAGCATTTTTGCCTTTTTGGGTCGCTCCAGGCTCATCAGTTGGCGACTGATGGTATCAAGCTCTGGAATCGCGTAATCCATAATACGAACTCCTTTAGCAAAGCTGGACAGGGACATTTCATTGAGTAAATTTTGGATGGCAAGCTATTTTCAGCAGCCAACGATAGCGGTTTCAAATCACCTATCTATAACTTTTGGCATTGACAGTTTATCTCTACAAATCACTGATTCTCTATAAACTACAAAATTGGTTCTTATGCAGTCTAAAGCAGCCCGTTTTCATAAAACTGTTGCGATGTCTTGAGTGACATTGGGCACAAAAATATATCACAGGTTGCTGGCGCAACCCAGAAAACCTGCTATCTTCGATATTCTAAGCTAGCAGGCATCTGCATCTTCAGGATGGCAGATTTTGGCAAATTGCTACTACAAACTTTGAATGCGGGATTCTAGGCTGCCCTTTTCGCTACTATTTTGCCCGCTTCCGGATATTTCTGCTTCTCAGTTAAAAAAATATTGTCATCAGCCTTATAGGGGCATCGAATAGCCCATCGCCGATTTCACCTGGTTTAAGGTCTGGTTGGCGATCTCACTTGCTTTTTCTTTGCCTTCTCTGAGCACCGATTCGAGATAGCTGCGATCGTTCATTACTGCCTGATACTTGTCTTGAATCGGTTGAAGTGCAGCAATCATCGTTTCTGCCAATAGAGGTTTGAACTGCCCCCAACCCATGTCCTGACATTCGGTGATTGTCTGCTCTTTCGATTTTCCAGAGAGAATCATGTAAAGTGTGAGCAAATTGTGGCACTCTGGGCGGGCGGGATCATCAAATACTAGTCCCCGAACCGGATCAGTTTTGCAGCGTTTAATCTTGTTTCGCAGTAAATCGGGCGGGTCGAGCAAATTAATTCGACTCAGATCAGAAGGATCAGATTTTGACATTTTTTTCGTGCCATCAGTCAGGCTCATCACCCGCGCTCCTTCTGATCGAATCAGCGGATTGGGTGATTTCAGGACTGGAATCTTTTGCCCTTTGCCAAAGAGATGGTTGAAGCGATCGACCAGATCACGAGTCAATTCTAAATGTTGCTTCTGATCTTCTCCCACAGGCACCTTATCTGCCTGGTAGAGCAAAATATCGGCTGCCATTAACACTGGATAATCTAACAAGCCAGCATTGACATTTTGCCCCTGCTTAATTGCCTTTTCCTTAAACTGGATCATGTCTTCCAGCCAGTTGAGCGGTGTGATGCAGTTCAGCAACCAGGTCAATTCGCTATGTGCTGGCACATGGGACTGCACAAAAATGGTTGAGTCCTTAAGGTCAATGCCGCAGGCAAGGTAAAGTGCTGCAATCTTATAGGTATTTTCTGCCAATGTAGCGGGGTCATGAGGGACTGTAATCGCGTGTAGATCGACCACGCAAAAGAAGTTCTCATACTGACTTTGCCCCTCTACCCAGTTGCGAATTGCTCCTAGATAGTTACCCAAATGCAAATTACCCGTTGGCTGAACCCCAGATAAGACCCGTTGCTTACTCATCACTCTTGATAAAAATACGGTTGCCCAACTCTAACTCCACGCTGGGAGAAAGATATAATTAAGAAATGTAAACAGTCACTCATTATATCACCCGCTGTTGATCCCAGGTTTTGTTATCGATCATGTCACAAGTTCCCCTTGATCCTCAGATCGCGCAGCTACAAGCCTGTTTGTTGCTCGCTCAAAATCCGTCAACGCAGCAAGATGCTCGTCAGTCCTTTACAGAACTAAAGGCAGATTTAGATGCTTCATCTAACCTGAGTGAAATGCTGGACATGTTATGGTGTGAGCTTTTAGCTGCACGGCGATCGGCAGCATTTTGGCAAGAAATTAGCGATCTGGAAAAGCAAATGACTCAACAGATGACGCAGAACCACATTCAACTTCAGCAAAATTATTTGCGGCTCATGCAAGAACAGTAGTGCTCTGCTGAAAGGATCGCCCAATTTCTGCTTCCACTTGCTCACTAGGCAATACGAAAAGAATCTTCCCAACTCATTCAATCAGGGAGCGCTACTGCGAGTTTGGGAGATGAACCCCCAACTCCCACGCTTTTGAGAAATGTTATTGGCAGAACTCTGAAACATCCCGCCCACAATCATCTGCCAGATAAGAGAGCGCTCGAAAGCGCAAACTCACCATTTGTTCATACAAGGGGTTGAGCTTGCAGAGCGGGGGGATGTGTGCCACTTTACGCCCAAATAGATTAATATCCCGCTCAAAGGGGCACTGAGAAGGAATAATTTTGCAGATCAGTTCGGCAACACTGGCATCCTGAACGTCCAATTGCTCCAACCAGTCTCTTACGGGACGCAGCACATCCACATGGGGGTCGCCAGAATGAGTCGGAGGGTAGAAACTGTTTGCGGTGTCAGAAATGCTGGGGGAGTTCTCTGCCTGGGCAGAAGATGCTCGATCGACGGAATTTTCAGGATGATAGAGCGCTAATCGGAGGGTCTTCAGGATATTTCCCTCTAATTTCAGCGCTTGACAATACTTTTGTAGCAATTTGTCCTCACAAACAGAATAGGCTCCGTCTGCTACCGCTACCATGACTGCTGTTCGCAAAAAATTTTCAGCAGCCTCTGAATTTTCTCCAAATGCCTTGACGAGTTCGTCAGAGGATGGAGGCGTAGTATCCAGATCGGCAGTGTCCGTGAGATCACTGTCTAGCAAAGAAGCAATCAGGTTGCGCTCTTCTGGATCGAAGTGTCCGTCTGACCAGGCGAGCGCTACCAAGCCACGCAACCAAACAGCTATCTGCTCACGAGTGTAGGAAGACTGAGTGACAGTGGACATAGTAGAACTTTATTAAAACGAGGTCTGTGAACTCTGTGTTGATTCTAACGTCTGATTCAGCGAGTCCCCAGCGTACCCCGGATACTAACACGTCAAATTTAAGCATTTCTTTACAGGGCTAAATCAGTAACAATTGCCACAGTTTGATTTTTGATTGGTGACTGATTTTTAGATTTTTGGATTTACAGATATTGCTGAAGTACGGCAGCGGTGGCTGCGCCGGTTTTGGCCCAACTAAATTGGTTGGCTTGAGCTAAGCCCCGATCGCGCAGTTGAGCTGCTAAACCTGCATCACTAGAGACGGCTTCCATGGCTTCTGTGATTGCAGCCACCTGGTAAGGATCAATCAGCAATGCAGCTTTGCCAGTGAACTCAGGTAGAGAAGAGAGATTGGAGGCGATGACAGGGGTTCCACATGCCATCGCTTCTAAAACCGGAAGCCCAAACCCCTCCCATAAGCTGGGAAAAACTAGCGCGATCGCCTGATTGATCAAGGTTGGTAATTCGGTATAAGAAACGTAGTTCAAAAATTTGACTTGAGCAGTGAGCTTCAACCGTTCAATTTGAGCGATTAAAGCAGGTAAAAAACGTTGATCAGCGGGACCGGCGATCCAAAGCTGGTATTGAGATCGCTGAGGCAAGTTCGCAAATGCCGTAATCAATCGCTGCACATTTTTATAAAGATCGATTCGACCTAAATACAGAAAATAATTTTGTTTAGGGAGATCCAGAAACCGAAAATGATCGGCTTGATATGCCAGCGGAATCGGGGTAATTTTTTGGGATGAAATTTTGAAGAATTGGGTAATATCTTGAGCGGTGGAATAGGAGTTGCAGAGAATGTGTTCTGCCTGTCGTAAAACCAGTGGTACCCAGTAGCGCGTGTAATTTGTGAGAGGTGAAAAGTTGCGGGGAAACCGAATAGGAATCAGGTCATGCACCATGACAATCGATCGGCAACCCGCAAAAAGAGGGGCTTCGGTTACAGGAGAAAAGAAGAGTTGGGATCGGTGTTGTCGATAAATCTTAGGTAATTGAAATTGAGTCCACAATAGACGAGAAAAATGTCCGAGACTTCCCTGTTCCGGAGTCATATTTGCCGGAACTTGATAACAGGAATAGCCAGGAATTTCTTGACTAGTCAGTAAAATAGGATTGAGCGATCGTAACGACGGCAGCAGATTTCTGGCATAGGTTGAAATGCCAGTGGGCTTCTCCATCAAAAAGGAAAGATTGATCAATAGTTGACTCAAGGTTGAATCGCTCGTTTGAGATAGAACCAGATGCCCCGAAATGCCCCGATCGAAACCTTCGGTTTGATTGGAAGCCGGATGATTGAATGCCCAATAATTCCCAACAACCGTATCAGTAGAACGGGAGAACTAGCATGTTTTTCTAATGTAATTAAATAGCTATAGGTGCTATGTCTGATCTTGGCAGAAATATTCCGTTGAGTCGTAGAGGAAACCTGATGAATAACGGTGATTTTTGGATTTACAGCAACCAGATGATTTTGATGAGCATATCGTTGGCAAAAATCGAAGTCTTCATAATATAGAAAATAATCGGGATCAAAGAATGGACATTCCGAAAAATGTTTGAGGTTAATCAATAAGCTACAACCTGTTACCCATTCGCTGACAAAGTAGTCTTTTTTTGAATATTTAGATAATAAATTTTTCGATAAAATGGCTCCTAAAAGGGGGAGAAAAATGCCTCCACCAAACCAGACTTTGCCCGCTGAATCATAAACGGCTGTGCCTGAAATTGAAACTTCTGGATGTTGATGGAAGAAAGCTTGGGCTTGCTCGATCGACTGCCCAACCAGGTGAGCATCCGGGTTGATCAGCCAGACGATCGCTTGGGGGTCATGGGCATAAACCCAATTAAGTGCAATATTACAGGCGCGCCCATACCCCAGATTTTCCTGCGCTTCTATGATGAAGGTAGAAGGCATTTCTAGTGTAGGCAAAAGTGCATCATCAGGTGAATTATTGACAATAATCAACTTATAAGATGCTGGTTGCTCTAACTGAATTGACCTCAGCAAATTTGCAATTAGCTCAGTTGAATAATAGTTAACGGTAATTAGATAAATCACACCAATTCTATTTGGCAATCGTCGCCAATCATAAACCGTAATGCTTTGGGGCGATTGGGTGCAACGGTAAGATTTGCCCGCTGTCCAATTACACTATCCACAATGCGTTGATGTACACCAATCACTTTGGCTCCCTGCAAAATGACACTGTGATCTAAATCCGCATCAACCAGTGTCACGCCATCGGCAATACTGCTATAAGGACCGATGAAACAATGCTCTAAATAACAGTTTTTGCCGATAATCACAGGTCCTCGAACGCGGCAGTTAATCAACTTAGAGCCGATGCCAATCTGCACTCGTCCACTAATCTGACTTTGGGGATCGACCTCACCCAAAACTTCGGGAGTCAGGCAAGTATCTAAAATAATCCGATTGGCTTCTAGTAAGTCATCTTTTTTGCCAGTATCCAACCACCAGCCTTCTAGTTGCAGCGCTTCAACCTGTTTTCCCTGATCGATTAGCGTTTGAATTGCATCGGTAATTTCCAATTCACCTCGCGGGGAGGGGTGAATGCAGGCGATCGCTGCATGAATCGCAGGAGAGAATAGGTAAATTCCCACCAATGCCAAGTTGGAAGGGGGATTTTTCGGTTTCTCAATCAGTCTTAGTACCCGTCCCTGAGGATCAACTTCCGCCACGCCAAACGCCGAAGGATTTTCTACCTGACGCAACAAAATTAGCGCATCCAGTGCTTGTTGCTTAAAGATGTCTACGAACAGATGCAAATCACTCTGGATCAAGTTGTCGCCCAAATACATAATGAAGGGCGACGATCCTAGAAATGATTGGGCAACTTTGACTGCATGGGCAAGTCCGGCAGGCTTTTCTTGCAGAATATAAGTAATTTGAGCGCCGAACTGCGAACCGTCCCCGGTTTGACTTTTGACCTCTTCCCCTGTTTCGGGACTGATAATAATGCCGATGTCAGTGATGCCTGCGGCGACGATCCCCTCAATGCCATACCAGAGAATTGGTTTGTTTGCGACGGGCACCAATTGCTTTGCTCCGGTATGAGTGAGGGGTCGCAAACGGGTTCCTTTACCGCCTGAGAGAATCAGCGCTTTCATAAGTGAGGGAATAGAGTTCCTGGAGCATCTGTCTGAGTCCCTGTCGCCAATGAGGCGGATTGGTTCCTAAGACTGCTGTTATTTTTGCACAGGAGAGGACGGAGTAGGGGGGACGACGAGCAGGCGTGGGGTATTCTGCGGTAGAAATGGGGATCACTTGTTGGATTTTGAGCGGAAAACCGAGTGTTCTGGCTTCTTCAAAAATCGCAGTGGCGAAATCGTACCAACTGGCGATTCCACTGTTGGTGTAGTGGTAGGTACCTACCAGGTTGGGGGTGAGTTGGGGCAGCAATTGTGCGATCGCGCCTGCCAAGTGGGCAGCCCATGTGGGTGAACCAATTTGATCGGCAACGACCCGCAGCTCTTCTCGCTCTGCCCCCAATCGCAACATAGTTTTGACAAAATTGCTTTTGCCCTGAGTCCCGTAAACCCAGGCAGTTCTCAGGATAATGTGTCGATCGCAAACAGTGCGAATGGCAGCTTCTCCTGCCAATTTAGTAGTGCCATAGACGCTGAGTGGATGGGTGGGATCGGTTTCTCGATAAGGACAGTGATGCTTGCCATCAAAGACATAGTCGGTAGATAGATGAATCAAAGCGGCTCCCAGTTTTTGGGCGGTTTCTGCCAAGGCTTGGGGCGCGATCGTATTGACTGCCTGAGCCAAAGCCATTTCACTTTCCGCTTTATCGACTGCGGTATAAGCGGCGGCATTGATGATGATCTCAGGCATCGTGTCCAGTACAACTTGCCGTAATCTCTCTAGGTTTGTCAGATCTGCGACTTCACGCCCGACGCTGACGAATTCAGGGCGATCGTTCAGAATTTTGTAGAGTTCAAGTCCAACCTGTCCATGTCCACCGATAAGCAAAACTCGGTTCATTTTTTTCTCAACCAAATGCTGCCTCCTTTGTTTTTCAAGCAGAGTGGCATCTCTGCGCTAAACTTGGCTTCATAAAAATGTTCTAAAAAGGTGTTGAAAAATTGGATTTCAAAGGCGGAATTGTACTGCAAAAAGGCACGAAGTAAATAATCTTCATTCCAACCCCTACCTTCATACACCCATTCTTTGGGGTATTCAAACGGATAGAAAACATCATGAAAATGAATATAAACTCCACTCTGAAGGCAGGGTAAAATTCTGAAGAAAAGATGATTGACATCACTATCAGTTTTGCAGGTGTGAGTAGAGTCAATCAGCAAGATATCGCCTGCACTGAGGGCTTCAAAGGGAGTGGATGAGATCGCTTGAATGGGTTGAGGAATGATCTGGATATTTGGTTGATCGCTGGCTCGAATCAGTGAATTCAATAATTCTGGATAAGGCTCAATGAATGTGCAAGCAATCGCATTTTGGAAAAACAATTCGTTCGTATCCAGTATGACGCAAGAAGAGTAACCGGAGCCGACCTCAATAATCTGCTGGGGATGCAGATGCCGGATCATGCAATAGAGAATGATGGCGTCGGAATAAGAATAGCTGGGATTTTCAAAAAAGTATCGAAGAGACTCTCCTTTCTCGCTATCAAACGGTTGTTCTTGATAGTAAGGTTTGAATTTTTCAAATAAATCAAGTTGGGTCTGCTGATTCAAATCAATGCCTGGGATCTGCTGAGGAATTGAATTAAAAATTTCTGCTTCTCGCTTTTTCAGTTCTGAAATTGCTGGAAAAGGAGAATAGAAATGTCCTAAAGGAACCCAGGTGCCATAGTTTTTTAATAATTCATTTTCTGCTTTAAGCTGATCTCTTTCATGAAACACCTGCCGCAAAATGGGTAGATTTTTTATAATTGTTTTGATGTTATCTTTAAGACTTTTCACACCTCATCTTCCTTTGGGATCTACTGATTAGAACTTTCTTTAATGTAAGGAATGCCTAGAGCAGAGGGTGGAGTAGACTTGCCTGCTAGACCCACCAGAGCCAGAAGCGCGATCGCGTAGGGCAGCATGATCAAAAACTGGTATGGAATTCCTTGCCCTAACGCTTGAATCCTCAACTGTAGGGCGTCGGTGGCACCAAATAAGAGACAGGCGAGTGTGGTACTGACCGGGTGCCACCGCCCAAAGATCAGCGCTGCCAGCGCAATAAATCCCTTGCCAGCACTAATATCTTCCGTGAAAAAGCGGACATGCACGAGGACAAGATACGCCCCTCCTAACCCCGAAAGCATACCACTGAGAATGACACACCCATAGCGCACTTGCGTCACGCTAATTCCTGCGGTATCTGCTGCTTTCGGATACTCCCCCACGGCTCGCAACGTGAGTCCTAGACTGGTGCGAAATAGAAGATAGGTACTGAGCGGTATCAATAGAAATAGCAAATAGACTAAGGGATCTTGGTTGAACAGCAGTGGACCGACGATCGGCAAATTTTTTAAGACTGGAATGCTGATGGCATCGAGGCCTGGTAATTTTTGTACGGTTTCGCTGGTAAACACCAGCCGCGAAAAGAAGGCAGTGAATCCCGCCGAAACCAGGTTGATTGCTAAGCCCGACACTAGTTGGTCAACCCGCAGCGTGACGCAGAGATAGGCGTGCAATAGTCCCACCAATCCCCCCGCTAGCAAGGCTGCGAAGCCCCCCATCCACACATTCCCAGAGAGAAACGCGGTCGCGGCACTCACAAATGCTCCCGTCAACAACATCCCTTCTAAGCCGATATTCAGCACCCCCGATCGCTCTGAAAACAAACCGCCCAATGCCGCAAACGCTAGCGGCACCGACAAACGTAAACTTGCCACGAGATAGTCTGAAAAAAAGGTCAAGTGGTTGAGAGGGGGAGGGTTCATGAAGTTGCTGCTGTGCCAATTTTTTGTTCCACAACCAAGCTGATGGCAATGAAGAGTACCGTCAAGCCCTGGATGGCGTAGATGACGGTAACCGGAACCCCTGCATTGCGCTGCATGACATTCGCGCCACTCCGCAAAATGGCGAAAAAGAGAGAGGTAAGGACGACCCCTCCCAAATTGCCGCGACTCAAGAAAGCAATGCCAATCGCATCGAAACCATAACCAGGGGAGAATTTTTCAAACAGGCGATACTTTAGCCCGAGTACCTCACCGGACCCAGCTAATCCCGCTAGCCCGCCAGACAGTACCATCACCAGCATGATGGTGCGTTCTACCGAGATGCCACCGTAGCGAGCTGCGATCGGGTTTTGCCCCACTGCTTCAATCTGGTAGCCTATCGGCGATCGAGCAAACATCAGCCACAAAACCCCAGCTGCCAGCAATCCCACTAAAACCCCTGCATGGGCCTGAGTGCCTGGCAAGAGGATCGGTAACTGGGCAGTGGGGGCGATCGGGGGCGAATAGGGACTAGGTGCGCCTGACTCAATCATGGGTCGTTGCACCAAATAACTGACCCAATTGATCGCGATGTAATTCAACAACAGCGTGGTAATTACCTCGTTGATGCCCCGCATTGCTTTGAGATAACCCGGAATTAGTCCCCAGAAGGCGCCAAAAAGGAATCCGCACAGCAACGCTAGGGACACATGCAGCCAGGCAGACAAACCGTGGATGTAGAGTCCCACCAGGGCGCTTCCCAACCCTCCCATATAGATTTGCCCTTCTGCACCAATATTGAACTGCTTGGCGCGGAGGGCGACCACTACCCCTAACCCTGCCAACAAAAGCGGCGAGAGTTTGGTTAATAGGTTACTGAACCCGTAGTAATCCGATAGGGAATCGCTGAACAAAACGGTGTAAGCCTTGATTGGACTGGCTCCCGCTAGGGAAATCAGGATGGCTCCTACCAATAAGGCACAGACGATCGCCAATAACGGCGATACCACAGGTAACAGCAGAGAAACTTTGAATGGGATTTTGATAGGAACTTTGGATGGCATCGTCTGAGTATACCTGAACCCTCTGACACAAGGCGGTTCAGAGCGAGCACCAAGGACAACCCATGGATTGGTTTGTAAAATTTTGTTTAAAAGAATTTCCCATACTTGAGTTGGAAGATTTGCATCCATTTTGTTGATTCAGTGCAGCAGGCTGATTCTGGTATTTTTAATAAAATCTATGGGATCTTAAAAAATACATCTCTGGGTAGGTTCTCTGTCAAAAACACGGTAATATAGTTGACTATTGTTTGGGAATTTGTAGCCTTTTTTACACTTAAGCATTTTGATACATGCCAATTTTCGGACTTGTTTGGGTTGCATCCTGGGTGGGTTGTTTTTTTTCATCAACTCAAGAGCTTCTAAAAGAACCCAGTTATCTCTTGCCCATTCCTCGGTTTCACGGAGTATCCAGTTCAAATCGTTCGCCAGCACCGTACTTTCTGCTAGCTCGTACACAATTTAATTCCACCCTCCTACAGTCGCCGGGAACTCGCGCCGTGCCAGTACCCGGTAGTGTCGGCTTACCTTTGGATGAATTAAATAACTCATCAAAGGAATCGTCTCCACAAGCCATTGGCTGGCTCAATGCGTTGGAGAATCTTTTTGTTTTGGGGGAGGGGCAGTCTGGCTTGTCTCCGCTGGTCTCGCATTCTCCTTCTGTCCAATCAGCAACCTCTGGTGGTTTCGCAGCGATCGGCGCAATGACTACCGAACCACTGGAAACAGAAAATTGGTCTTTTCAGTCATTTTTGTCTCGCAGTTGGCATAAGGTAGTTGCTCAGGTTACCCCTGCCATGTCAGAAGTTGTAGTTGTCAAAGCCAGAAGAGAGAGTGCGCTTTCTTCCGAAGCGGATATGAGTTCTCAAGGTCGTGGTTTTTGGCGATGTCCTATGCCTCTAAAGGCAACGACTTCCACTCAGGTTGTCAGTGCCGAAAAGGCTCAAATTTGGGTAAGAGGATGTTTTGTGGCAGAGTTGCCAACGGAATCTCAAGCCAAGGCGATGGCTCGCAATTGGCAAAAAGTGTTGCATATCGCTGGTGTTGACTTTTCCCAGTTAGAACCTGCCATGATTAATGGGATGCCGGGCGGACGGTTGAACGATCGCGTTCTCTTTACAGTGCCCACCCAATTGGCAAGTAAACTCAACGCTTCCAGTGAGCAGTTAGCAATCAATTGGGTCAACAATCTCAGGATTGCCCTCAACAGAGCACCGCTGTCTCAGGCTCAAGCACAAGCCAGATTACGGAGATTGGTAGAAACTGGTGAAGTAATTAGTGGGCTGGCATCCTGGTATGGTCCCTATTTTGATGGCAATTTAACTGCGACTGGGGAAATTTTTAATCAGGATGAACTCACGGCGGCTCATCTTTATCTGCCCTTTAATACCTATTTGCGAGTCACGAATCTTGAGAATGGCAAGAGTGTGATTGTGCGAATTAACGATCGTGGTCCTTATCTGGAAGATCGGGTGCTCGATTTGTCGCGCGAAGCGGCTCGTCGGCTCAATGCTGAAAATACCGGAGTAGTTCCGATCGAGGCAGTGGTGATGAAGCCAGAATCAGTGAACTCTTCGACGCAGGGTCAAAAGTTTGCCCAGCGATTTTAAGGAACCTGACGATCGGCAGAGGCTCATAAAAAAAGGTTTCCCTCGGGAAACCTTTTTTTATGAGTCAGGTTGCAGATTGTGAATGCTTACCGAACTCTTTATCGAAGTCCAGGCAACCGATACGGTAAAACGATATGGCGATCGGTGCCAATACTGAGCCAGCCTTCGTCTCTAAACTGACCCAGCAATCGGGTCACTGTCACACGAGTAGTTCCGATCGCGTTGGCTAAGTGCTGGTGTGTTAGCCGGACCCCCAAACGCACGCCAGTTTGGGTTGTTTGACCGACTTCTTGGCGCAACAGCAGTAACAACTGACGCAATCGATCTTCGACTCGACGATGTCCTGCTAATGCCAAAAAAGCCTCCGTCTGTCTCAGACGACGGGTTAAGTGACGAAAAATTCCTTGTGCCAAAGTAGGAGACTGTTCAATTTCAGCCATCGTCAGTCGCATCAGATCCACATCCGATAGTGCCGTTGCTTGATAGGGATAAATGAGAGTGAAGGGCAAACCAAAGGGCATTGAAGGGCTAACTAGCCCCAACAAAGCCTCCTCCCCATTGGGATACAGGGTACTAAGCTGCACAACTCCCCGACTCACAATCCAAACTTCATCTGGGGACATGGGTATCAACTGACCGCTTTGATAAGGCTGCAAGCTTTGCCCCTGATATAGCTCCTCTAGAAGCTGGCGTAGATCTGGGCTAGAAGCTGGCTCCGCAACATAAGGATGGAGCATACGAACAATCCGAAAACAGATTCTACCCTCCAACTTAAGGCTGAAAGCTCAAGAGAAGGTAATTTCCAGATTGACAGGAGGTTAAGGTTGGGTAGTCTTCTTGCTAAGCTCCGCCCAAACAGCGGATTGCCTCCAACATGCCTCTGGCTTTATTCAGAGTCTCTTCGTATTCTTTCTCGGGTTGGGAGTCTGCTACCAGTCCAGCGCCTGCCTGCACGCTGACTGTATGTTTGCCATCGCCCCGAGTACGTACCACCATGGTGCGAATGGCGATCGCGGTATTGAGCTGTCCTTCAAAGTCGTAATAACCATACGCGCCAGAGTAGGGACCCCGACGGCAGGGTTCCAGGTCGTGAATAATTTCCATGGCACGGATTTTGGGTGCACCACTAACGGTACCCGCCGGAAAGCAAGCTTTGAGCAAATCCCAGGCAGTTTTGCCAGGCGCCATGGTGCCTACCACGTTGCTGACGATGTGCATGACATGGGAATAGCGCTCAATCACCATCAACTGATCGACCTTGACCGAACCATTGACACAGACACGCCCCAAGTCATTGCGCCCCAAATCGACTAACATCACATGTTCTGCCACTTCTTTAGGATCCTGGAGCAGTTCTTCGGCTAGGGCGGCATCTTCCTGGGCGGTTTGTCCCCGACGACGGGTACCTGCGATCGGGCGCACGGTTGCCACCATAGAAGCTTCTGGATCGATCGTCCGTTCTGCTTTGACCATCACCTCTGGACTGGAACCAATAATTTGCCAGTTGCCAAAGTGAAAATATGCCATATAGGGTGACGGGTTAATCAAGCGCAGAGAGCGGTAGAGGGCAAACGGATCGCCATTAAACTCGGCAGACAATCGTTGCGATAGCACCACCTGAAAAATATCACCTGCATGAATGTGATCTTTGGCTTTTTCTACATTGGCACAAAACTGAGCCTGGCTGGTGTTGCTAGTAAAGGTGAGAGTTTCAGCCGTAGTGGATGTACTGTCAGCGATCGGTTGCCCTTGTGGCGAACTCCACGCCAGCAACGTTGCCTGCCCTGAGAGGGGAGACTGAAGTTTGTGAACTAGTTGTTGAACTTTGCTGCAGGCTTGCTCATAAGCTGCTGCCAAGTTAACTGCTGGGTCGCGCAAATCCGCATAGGCGATCGCCCAAATTTTGCGTTTTACCTGGTCAAAAATCAGCAGATTATCGACCTGCATCCACAAGCCATCGGGCAGATCCTCTGAGGTCAAGGGGTAAATCGGTACACGCGGTTCAACCCAGTGAATGAGCTCATACCCCCAAAATCCAAAGAGTCCACCAATCCCCGGTGGCAGTTGAGGAAGCTTGACGGGGCGATAAGGTTCCAGACAATCGGCAAGAGCAGCAAAGGGATCGCCTGAAAACACTTTAACGGAACCATCGCGATGGGTTTGGGTTGTGCGTTCACCTCTGGCTTCCAATACCCATAGAGGATCGCAGCCCAGTAAACTGTAGCGACCCAGGTTTTCGCCTCCTTCCACCGATTCCAGCAAAAAACTGTAGGGCTGTCCCGCACAAACCCGATACCAGGCAGAAACGGGCGTATCCAGATCCGCTACCCATTCCTGACAAACGGGTACGAAATTGCCCTGCTTTGCCAATGCAGAAAACTGAGAAAAGTTTGGAAAGATCATGGGTTGCCCTGGAAAGCCCTTCTAGTCATCTATGCCACAGCCATCTGTTCCAATTTATCCTGACAGATGGCTTCAGCAATCAGAGTATAAGATTTTGAAAGTATACTTTACTCTGCCAGAATCCAGGATTTGTTAAAGGCAATAAGCGCAAGTGTCGGTCATTCAAGCGCATCATTAGTCTTGGCAACGTTCTGTCTAACGACAGGAGAATGTGATTCGGGTCTGTGAGCCTGGATGCAGAGGACGCCACTCCAATGACCTGGTCTAAAATCACTCGATCGACTCGTAGAAAGAACAATCCCGGCAAGGTCCACATGGGTTGACAGCACAGCGCACGTAGCAAGAGCGGGCATTGAAGCGACAGGTAATGTCCCCGATGATGTATCCCATGCCTTCGATATAGCGCTGATCAGAAGCAAACAAAGGGTGGGGCATCTGCCGCAAGGGAACGATTGCGGTTGTATGAATCGCTGCCCGTAAACTCGCCCGCGCTTGCGCCTCGGCTCGACGCATAACCCACCAGGATAGTAGCGCTGGAACGAAGCCCACCACCAAAATCAAAATCGCCTCAAACATACCCGGAAATACAACTTATCCAGATTGATCCAGGAGGATCGTTGCTCCCATTGTAAATCGCGGATTTGTGATCGTTGTCAATGCCAGCTTTTACTTATGGGTGATTGTGAGAGGCTTCTGGGTTGAATTCGCCGCGCACCTAGAACTATTTTTTAATGCCACACAACACATCTCTCATGCGTCGCATGTTTGTGGGGAGATCTAACTGGATAGCTTGCTGAATGAGTTGGGTGGGCACGGGAATCGTAGGAGTCGCTTGCACCGAGTAGGTCAACAGGGTGCCATTGAGATAATCTTGCAGTTTCAGATCGGCTGCAAAATCATTAAAGCTGCCTTTCTCCATGCGAAACTGAATTTGTTGAGTTTCACCCGTTCGGGTGCTGTCTTTCGCTAATACATTGGCAGAGGGCGTCCCCGCCAGGGAAACGACCTCAAATACTTTCAGATAAATTTCTACTTGGGCGCTGAAAAAGAAAAAGGCTTTGCTGGCAACCTGGTAAAGGCGTTTACCACTTTGGGTTAAACCATCGCCGCAATGTAGAACTTCGCTGCGGATTAAATCGGGAAAGTACTGTACCCATCGGGGATAATCTGTAACTTGTTGCCAAACGGTTTGACGGGCGATCGGCAAATACATTGCCGCAGTCACGGCTCCTCCCCAGGCAGAGTGAGGGCGGGTCTGGAGCAAAATCTCACCCTGGAGGAGTGCTATCTGACTGTTGCGATCCCAGTCTAAGCTCGGGGGTGGCTCTAGAGAACCGATAGCAGAGAATACAGCACTGTGCACTCAGAAACTCCTTGCAATAATGAGGTGAGCTAGACTTAGGTTTCCCATAAGATGGAATCGTAGGGGCAGAAGCTTAGAACCACTTATAAAAACATTAACTATCTTTCAAGAATTTGATACAAAGTTGTGGCATGTGCGAATAAAGTTTCCAACAAGTTTGATGGGATGAATCCAGATGACCCAGGTGAAAGCAAAGCGAAGACCCCCAAGCCCCAGAACGACTGTATTTTTGATTACACTGGCAGTGACCAGTTTGATTTGGGTACTACGAGGGACATCAATCTTGGCATTTGTGCCAGGTGGCGTTTTGTTACTCTTAATCGGCTTTACGATTTTCACGGGGGTCGTTTGTGTTCTTCAGTAAAAGTACGAATTCTGCGCCAATCAGGTCATCTACCCAAAGAACTACACAAATTTTTTGAGAGTTTCGTGAATAGAGTTGGGCTTTCACTGCGGAACTTGAGCAACGATGGCGGCGCTTTCTCTTGTGCGCTTTCTCTATTGAATAGGTTTTGAGGATGCCACTCACTTAAAAGAAGTGGCAAATGAAAAATAAAATGCTATAAGGGCAGCGGTGATTTGCTGCAAGGACGTGTCATATGCCGAGAAATCAATGGGGGCGGATTGTACCTTTGAGTGTGTGGCTCGGTTTGTGGGGGGTGCCTGCTCAAGCTCTCCCTGGACAAACTCCCGCAGAGGTCGCTGCCTGGATTCAGGGGCACCCAACCTTGCGACCTGAGAGCGGCGAGAAGTTGATGGTGCGAAAGAGCGATTCGATCGCGCGTCGGTTTACGTTTCAAGCTTCCTTACTTCAGGTAGGCAAAGCATCGTCGTCTGCCAATGGAGGTGTGATTCGCACAGAGCGGTTTACGCTGTTTGACATGACCAATGGCGTTACCCGTGAACGATTGGCAGAATCGCTGCGCAATCTCTATGGACTGGACATTTACCAGGATTATGCTCAGGCGAAATCGGTTTATCAGTATCCCGTCAAGCAGCTTAATCGAGCGCCCACCCCTCTTGCCAATGCCATTCAGGGGCAGATCCGGCAGGGCGATCGCTTTGCCTACTGGGTCGAAATTGCCCAGACCCGTCAAGGATATGCCTACTCGGGTGAGATCACGGTGTTTCTAAAAGATGATCTGCCCAAACTGGAAACGGAATTGCGAGAGCGATGGGAGCAATGAGGTTGCAAAAGCGAGTTCAATAGAAAATGAAAACAATATTCTTGTTTTGAGTTGATTAAGATGGATGATCCTGATAAGCGAAAACTCCTGTCTGCTCTTTGTCATGGGGCAATCTTTTTTAGTTCACTGTTTGTGTCGATCGGCATTCCGATCGGCATTTTGTTGATTGCCGACGATCCGGTGATCAAGGAAAATGCGAGAGAGTCAATTAACTTTCACATCAACCTGTACATTTATGCTGTTATTTTTGCAGTGTTGATCTTTTTGCTCATTGGGATTCCGTTGCTGATTTTGCTGGGTATTGTGAGCTTTGTGATGCCGATTATTGCGATCGTCCACTGTCTCGGCACTCCCGATCAGGCCTATCGCTACCCCTTTATCTTCCGCTTGGTGTAAACCTTCGGTAATCTCTGCCGATCGGTTCGTAGTTTCCTCAACGCTGCCACCCTAAGTTGGCTGCTATAGTTTCATTGATAGTTGATCGTCAGAAACAGGTGGAAGGAGACTCGGATGGTACAAAGCCCCGAAGCATTTGATATCGACAAGCGCAAGTTTTTGTCAGCCCTGGCACACGCTTCTATTTTTGTCAGCACACTGATTTTTTCCGTTGGTTTGCCGATCGGGCTGCTGATTATTTCGGATGACCCCGTGGTGAAAGAAAACGCGAAAGAAGCGATTAACTTTCACTTTAATGTCTGGTTTTACGGCACGATCATTGCCGTGTTAGCATTTCTCACCTTCGGCTTACTGGGTTGGTTCCTGGCACCGATCGGATTTTTGCTGCATTGGGGTTTGACGATCTGGGCGCTGTCTCACTGCTTTAGCAATCCCGATAGCGCATTCCGCTATCCCTTTATCTTCCGGTTGCTATAAGCCTAAACTATAAAACTGGCTTCCTCAAAACGGCTCTAGGGATAGTGTCAAACCTAAAAAATCTTACAAAACGACCCTGCCTGTGTTATCTTTCTCAGATACATTCCCACGGCAGGGTTTTATTGATTCTGAAATAACGTATTTTTGCAGAAATGTCGTTTTTCCGGATGTCGGACGAGCCTGGTTGATTGAGTAATTAATCCGATCAAAAATGCCCCACAGCCAGGACGCTATAGGGCAGGAAGACAGTTAAACGCTATAAATAGTTTCCTCGACTTTCCCTGCGATCGCCTCCTCCTATGTGACGGTTTTCCCATTGTCACCTGAATAAAACTGGAATCCTTCTGGGTGCTGGAAGGGGAGTGTGGGACTTCAATTCTCTGTAAAAGCGATTGTCTGGTCTCAAGAAGCTGCACAAAAAGGAGCGATGTATCAGAAACCGTAACCTGCTCTAGCTGAGCCTCAACTCCCCCTAATCTAATAATTACCTCATGCATTAAGCACCAGCAGCCAGGCGGCTGCTTTTTTATTTTTTGAGAGTAGTGGACGTCTGGTCGTCCCAATGGGTGGTTGATTATGTTGTAGACATGTTGTTGGTATTTTTGAAAGCTTTGCTGAGCAAAGCTTTCAAAAATACCAACAATACCTTTGAAGCACTACCGGGTGGTTAGATTTTGGCTGGGGGCTTCCGGCTTGAGAAAGTGTTTGGGACATGCCGATTGTCGGGCAGGTCTTGGAGCCGCCAAATGCCATTTTATATCGCAGGTTTCAAGGGGCACCCAAGCTCAACTAATGATTGCCGTTAATCAAGATTTGGCATTGATGCTCAGACATGAACTGATTCAATAAGCTACAAAGCAATTCATCTTCAATGGCGTAGTGATGGAGTATTCCTCCGCAAATTAGCCCTAAGAGTGAAAGGATTGCCAGAAACCAGAAAGCTTGTTTGGGGCTAAAGCCATCGGTCTGCATATCAACTCTGGCGAGTGCTTCTGCGGAAATAATCAGCACAATGTAAGCAAAAATTTGCAACCAGAACAAGAGCATCATGAAGCCAGCAATGACGCTAAAAACAGTCAAAAACGCCACCGTGTCGGAGCGAAACCAGCGGGCAACCAAACGACTGCCATAGGTCAGTGGGGCAATGAACGCTGTGTCGATAAAGAAAGCCCAAGCAAATGCGAGCAGCCAGACGACTTTTGGGAGGGTTGTGCTGGCAAAAAACCAACCAAACCGATCAGAAATAAACCAACCAAAGCAGGTATACGAAACCAGGAGTAGAGTAAAAGAAAGCCAGGGAAGTTTGCGTGAAGATGTCATAGATCGAATTTCTACCCTGCCTTCTTAAACGGAACTGACTTATTTTCACCCTCTAGTAATGATGATGCAAATTAATCAGTGTCTCCATGCAGCTTTGTTAGTTACGGATCTCTCACGATCGGAACAGTTCTATGGCGAAGTGTTGGGGTTGACGAAGGTTGAGCGATCTCTCAGGTTTCCCGGAGCCTGGTATCAGATTGGTGCGTTTCAAATTCACCTGATCGTAGACACCACTTTTCAAGGGGTGCTCCAAAATCCAGAAAAACTAGGACGAAATCGCCACATTGCTTTCTCAGTTGCCAATTTAGAGGTGGCAAAGGAAGAGTTGCTGGCACAAGGTTATGCAGTGCAAACCAGTGCTTCGGGTCGCTCTGCCTTGTTTACCCAAGATCCTGATGGCAATGTAATTGAGCTCAGTGAGGGGTAGAGACCATGAATAGTCTTTTAAGTGTGCTTCACTTTGGATGAGAATTATTGCCTATCTCTACACCGATCGTCTGTTGGAATCTTCCCCTGATCCTGCAAGTTGGGGCTGGGAAATCGATCGTGTCTATCAAGATCTGGCAAGCCTTAGCGCCACCAGCGAAAAGCTTAAAAACAACAAGCCTGAAACAACTGTAGAAACTCGCCCACAATGGCAACAGTTGGTACAGGATTGCCAGCAAGACCCAGTGGATTATTTGCTGGTGCGGCGATTGGAAGAGTTGGGAGACTCGATGCAAACAGTTAGCGATCGCCTGTCTCAACTCGATCAACTGGGCGTGCGAGTGATTGCGATTGAACAATCCTACGATTCCCATGCCACGGTCATCCCTGGCACCGATCTGCGGGCAGAATTGGTGAAACTGTTGCAACAAATTCAGCAAAACCAGCGGAGCCAGCGGATTCGACGCGGACATGCCCACAATCGCATCAAAGCGCTGCCCCCACCCGGAAAAGCCCCTTATGGGTACAAACGGGGCAAGGATCGCTATGCGGTCGATCGCGCCACTGCGCCCGTAGTCAAAGACTTTTTTGAGCATTTTTTGCTCTACGGTTCCTTGCGGGGAGCCGTGCGCTACTTGGAGAAAAAATATAACAAAAAGATTTCGGTCTCCACAGGACAACGCTGGCTCACCAGTCCAGTTTATCGGGGCGATCTGGAGTATCAGAATGGCGAACTGGTGCCCGATACCCATGTTGGGATTATTTCACGAGATGAGGCGGCGCAGGTCGATCGCTTGCTGCGCCGTAACCGCCGTTTGCCTCCCCGCACTGCCAGCGCGCCCCGCTCTCTGGCAGGACTAGTTGGCTGTGGGGAATGCCAGTCACCCATGACGGTTACACGAGTCTCCGCACGAGGCAAAGCGACAGAATACCTGTATCTGCGCCCCACTGCCTGCACCCGCAAGCCCAAATGTCGAGCGATCTCCTACGACCAGATCTTGCAAGAAACCATCCAGCGCATTTGTCAGGACTTGCCCCGCGCGGTGTCTGGAGTCAATCTGCCCGATATGGATCTCGTCAAGCAAGGAATTGAAGGGGCGATCGCTGCTAAACAAGCTATTCTCGAACAACTTCCCAGCCTGACCGCAGGCGGCATTCTGGACCCCGAGACCGCTGATTTGCGCGCCTACAAACTGCGTACCGAAACTGCCCAACTCCAGGCAAAACTGGCACAATTGCCACCGATGAACCTGAAAGCGATCGCCCAAACCGTTTCTATTCCCCAATTTTGGTTTGACCTTTCGGAATCGGAACGTCGCTTCTACTTCCGCGAATTCCTCCGCCAGATTCAGCTAGAGCGAGAAAGCGATCGTTGGCACATCAAGTTGGTGTTTATTTTTGAACCTTGAGGTTGTGCACTAGATCGCTTCCTTAAAGCGTTCCTCGGAACAACCCTTGGGGACGAACCAACAGCACCAGAACCATGATAACCAGCGCAACTGCCAGCTTATATTCCGTGCGGAGCCAATAGGTGCTAAGTTCTTGCACCACACTGATAGTAAGAGCGCCTGCGATCGCGCCATAGGGATTGCCAATGCCACCCAGAATGACTGAGGCAAACATGGGGAGGATCAAAAACCAGCCCATATTGGGACGCACAGCTTCCACCAGTCCCAACATGCTACCTCCCAGTGCTGTTAAGCCTCCAGCAATGACCCAAGTCCAAATTACCACCCGATCGACATTGATACCTGAAACTCTTGCCAGGTCGATGTCATCGGCAACTGCACGCATGGCTTTGCCAATCTTGGTATTTTGCAAAAGATAGTGGAGTGCCAGGATGGTCAGCAGTGCCAGCACCGTCACCACAATGTCGTAGAACGGAATGCGGATGCCTGCAATGGAGAGCGCTTCTTCGATCGGCAAGTTATAGCTCTGGTTGCTACCACCCCAAACCAGAATAATACCGTTACGAATGAAAAGTGCCAGCCCGATCGAGATAATAATCAATGTGGTCGAAGTAGCACGGCGCGATCGCATCGGTGCCCACAGCAGCTTCTCACACAACAACACACCCGCTACCGTAATTGCTGCCCCAAAAATCATTGCCAGCCAAATGTTGATGCCCGGCACTTGAAATTGCCCGATCGCAATGCCCGTGTTCAATAAAAAGGTCAGATAAGCGCCCAGAGTCATAAAATCGCCATGGGCAAAGTTGGCAAGTCTCAGGATGCCATAGGTGAGAGTTAATCCCACCGCTGCCAGGGCAATAATACTCCCCAGCGTCACTCCATTGACAATAAGCTGAACCAATTGTGCATCCATGCGAGAGCCTTTGTGTTACCTATGCTGCTTTGATTCTCCTGTGAAGCGTGTCGATTGAAAAGTCTTCCTTGCAGCTTGATTTGGCTAGAGAATGCAAGATAGCGTTATTTTTAATCAAACAGCATTCAGAAATGCAGGACAGAATGATGCAACTTCAACTCAAAGTTCCCAGTATGGCGTGTTCCGCCTGTGCCGAGACGATTACTAAGGCAGTGGTGGCGGTGGATGCAACAGCAAAGGTGCAGGCAGATCCCAAAACGAAGCTGGTGCAGATTGAAACGCAGGAATCAGAAGCAACGGTGAAAACTGCGATCGCCAACGCAGGTTATCCCGTGGATTAGCATACAGACTGGTATCAATTCTTGGCGTCTCCACATCTCTCCTTCTATGCATCGAGTGCAGCTCAATGCACTCAGGGGTTACCGTTGCCGACACACATAGCGGATCAGCGGTGGGGGCAAATTATTGGAGAGGGGACCTGCATCGCCTGGCTCTTGTGAATCGACAGGTTTCCCTTTTTCATCGAACAGTGTTAATTGTCTGAGGCGAGAGGACCCGTTGCGACAATCTGTCGAGACATACATTAACATCTGGACGGATTTGGGTTCAGATTTGACGCTGACTAAATGAACCCAGTACCAGGCAAAGCTGCCTTTTCGTTGGAGCGAACTGGTGTCTACGGAATAACGAAAGCCATCGTCTTCGCCCAGAGTGATCCACCGTTCTTTGGCTGAGGCGATCGGGGCAACTAGCTGAACTGCCAGCAATGAAAATGAGAGCGCGACGGTCAACGATCGAAGTTTCATAGGAAACTCAAAAATAGAGCGTATTATTAATCACTACGGTTGGTTCCCTCTCTTTTCCAGATGATGGGTACGATTTCTTAATGTGGAGCGATCGTGCATCTGGCAGGAAAGGCTGGCTAAGGATCTCGGAAGACAGCCAAATACGGTGAGGGTAGTGGTTTGCTATACTGCATCACTTTCGCTGCTTACGCGTAACTGGAAATAGACCAAAATTAGGGTCGCAATCAACAGAATAGTGGCAGCGGCAGCAGCGTAGCCAAAGTCGAATTGGGCAAATGCCTGGTCATAGATGTAATAGACCAGCAGGTTGGTGGAGTTGAGAGGACCGCCCCCTGTGATGACATAGACTTGCTCGAAACTCCGCAGGGTAAAAATTGCGGTAGTGACGGCTGCAAAGACTAGAGTGGGTTGAAGTCCGGGCAGGGTAATGTGACGAAATTTTTGCCATGCGCCTGCACCATCCAGTTCGGCAGCTTCGTAGCGACTGGTGGGTATTGCCTGTAGTCCAGCGAGAAAAACCACCAGGTTGAATCCCAGCTGTTTCCAGACGCTGAGCAAGATCAGCACGGGCATTGCCCAAGTAGTGCTACTGAGCCAGGGAATCGGTTCGATGCCGATCGCTCCTAATCCAGCATTGACGGGTCCATCCACTTGAAACAACCAGCGGAAGCCTAACCCGACTGCTACCAGCGAAGTAATGGAAGGAATGAAGTAAGCGGTTCGCAACAGTCCCCGCAGGGTAAAGCTGCGATCGAGCAAGACTGCCAAGCCTAAGGGAATCACTAAACTGGGTAGCACGGTTGCCAGGGTGAAGTATATAGTGTTGCCGATGATTTGCCAGAAGTCGGGAGTAACCAGTAAACGCCAGTAGTTGTTGAACCCGACCCAATGAATGCCAGAACGGGTAAAGCTCCCCTGGGTGAAACTGAGGAAGCACAAGTAGGCGATCGGGTACAAGACGAACAAGACCAGCAACACTAACGCTGGTGCCAAAAACACCCAGGCAGCGATCGTGTCGTTATCCAACCAGTTTTTGCGATCGAAGCGGGGAATACTCACACAAACTTCCTTCTTCTAACTTCTTATAATTTGAAGTATGCCAACAGTTCTACGAATCGGTCCTTATCGTTTCTACTTCTATAGCCATGAGCCAAACGAACCACCTCATATACATATTGACCGGAATAATTTATCTGTTAAATTTTGGCTAGAATCCGTTAGCCTGGCAAACAATATCGGATTCAGTCCCAAAGAACTCAGGAAATTGCAGTTAATCGTGCAAGAGAATCAGACAATTCTATTAGAGGCGTGGTATGGATATTTTGGCGATTCGGGCGGATGAGAGAGTCAAGGATGTGCACTTTACTGAAGAGACCATCAGCGTTGATCTGATCGATGGAAGAACCATTATTGTGCCATTAGTTTGGTATCCAAGGCTACTTAATGCAACGCCAGAACAGCGATCTCAATGGCAAATTTGTGGAGGTGGCTACGGTCTTCATTGGGAAAAAATTGACGAAGACCTTAGCACAGAAGGAATGCTCCGAGGCGCACCTGCACCCAACCGATTAGCTTAATTTCTATCTATCCTAGTGTTTGGCTAAGAATTATGGGCAGAGCCTCCCAAAGGTATTCCCCGACAGAGCCAGGGAACGATAAAAAGCGATCATTTATCTGCTAAATTGGCTCAAGCGCTTGGGTCTGATTCGGAAAATACAGTGAATTCTATAAGAGATATCGAATAACCGAATAAAGCATCTCAATGTAGATACTTTGATAGGAATTGAGTAGGACGGGCAAAAGTGTTTAGAATGTCAACTCTATTGATTAGAATAGATTTTTTGGAATCTAGAAAGCACTTTAAATCAGATTCTACACTAAAAATATTACCACTAAAATATAACTAGACTGACTCAATTTCGTGTAGTAATTTAGGACTTAAATATGAATCAATCTAACACCTTAAGACAGCTAGAAAATATACTTGACGAAGCAATCAAGAATGGAGATCCGAAACAAATATCTGCACCTATTTTATTAGCTGCTATGAGACTTGACATCAAGCCTCAAAATATTATGGATTTTTATGAATTGCTGAATAAGTCTGAAGCGGAAGCAAGAAAACTAATAAACATTCCAAAAATTGATAGATATATAAAAGTTATAGAAGATTTGCAAGTTCTTTTTGCGAATAATAATGTCTGGTCTACTCCATGGAGTAACTTTCTTCCTCAGATTGAAAGTGCAAATATTCTGAATACATTAGATGCTTTAGCCAATTATCTTCATGCTCAAAATCCTCAACTGCTTGTAGAAGAGGAGTTTTTAGAACAGCTTCATAGTGAATTAGATTCTTTAATAAAAGAAACTTCAGCATCTAATTTGTCAAAAGAAGTCAAACTATTTTTGATTGAAAGATTAGAAGAACTTATAAAAGCAATACGTAGATATATTATTGATGGAACTGAAGGATTAAGTAAAGCTGCAAAGTCATTAGTAGTTGACTTTGCTCTCACAGAGAAACGGTTGAAAGATGAAGATAAGCAGGAGCCTATATTTCATAAGATTAAATCATGGGGACTAACTTTAGTTCTTGCCTTTGCTACACCCAGTCCTTGGGATATTGTGGGGGCTGTTCCCGATATAACTGAATTTTGGTATCCAAAACTTCATGAAATAGTTACTGGTCGTGAAAAAATTGAAGCAATGATTTTAAAGAATTCTAGTATTCAAGAGATTTTAGAAAATTCTTCGAATTTGTTTTATAGCAAGGAGATGAAACGTATATCGGGAAAAGATGATGTAAAGGCTCTCCCTGCTGCTAAAGAGTCTACTGAGAGTTTGTCTGAGTAGGTTGTTAAATAAGCACAGAAAATACTAAAAAAATACATCTTCCGACAAAAAAATTATTTTAGACTAATTGTATTGAAAGACATATTTTACAGACTAAATTAGCAATAACTATTTTTCCTTTCCTGTCCAGCGTAGCAAAACGACTTCTTCGCGCATTTGTTCTTTGGTTGCGGTTGCCAGTCGAGTGCGAAATAGATCGATTCCTACTAATTCATAGCCTAAACCTTGCGCAATTTCTCCTAACAATTGACCCGTGCGGATCATGACTTGCAAATAGGATTTTTGGTCGCCCACCACATAGGCGAGCTGAGCACCCGGACGCAAGATATGCCGTAAATCTGCTAGGTGCTTTGCCATCCCGCCAAAATATAACTTCACAGCTCGATGGTAGAGCCGCTCGAAGCCGCTGGTTTTGCCCAATTCAATGCGCCGCGCTTCGATCGCCGCTGCAATGCGTTGAATTTCTGGATGCTGGGAGACCCAAACATCATCCGCATCGGCTTTGAACACATTGCGTGTGTTGGAGCGAATTAAGCCTTCTTTTAGCGATCGCAACTCGGCTTTGTTGTGGATGAAGCCTAACAAAACGGATTCCAGTCGCGTCGTGCGCGTGTAATCCTTCTCATTCGGATAGGGGGGAGAAGTAATCACCGCATCGATCGACGCCGGTTCTAAAACCTGAAGCATTTGGCGGGCGTCGGCATGGTGAACTTGAGCAGGGGCGGCTTTCAGCGTTTGCAAATAGCGCAGATCCTCTGCCATCATGCTCACTTCCTGTAACCAGGCAGCGATCGCAGGGGCATCTGTCTTAGCTTTGCCAACTCCCACCTCCGGTCGAAAGTGGAGATTGCTGATCGATGTCACGACGGCTCTTGCCAGTGCCAGCAATAGGTGACGATCGCTCGGTTGCTCTCCGTGTTGTTGAATTTGATCCAACAAGACCAGCGTTTTATGCAACGGTAGTTGACTAATGGAATTGGCAAGTAGGATTTGTTTACTTTCGCCAGGCAGGGTGCGAAGTTGGTCACCCTCTTGCTCCAGGACTTTTTCAGCCATTTCCCCCACTTGTTGAGCAATTTGCAGTAGACGATCGGGATCAGGTGTCCAGTCCAGTTTCACCGAACCCGCAAACCACGCCATTGGATTAGCTTCAACCCCCACGCTGGGAATGCCCAATTTCTTACATTCCACCACCGTTGTCCCAGTGCCACAGAAGGGATCTAACACCTGATGGCGATGGTCGAGACCAAACTTGTGGACATAATCTTGCACCAAATGAGGGGGGAAGGAGAGTACAAATCGATACCAGCGATGTGCTGCCCGATCGTGATCTCGCAATTGGTTTAGCTCAGGGTGGCGACGATCGGGAAAATGATCAACAGCAACGCTTGATGTAGTATTCAAAGCACTTTGAAACTCTATGTCTGGTGTTGGAATTTTAGTCGAGGTGTGCGATCGTGGCAAGTGTTGTTTGCGTTACTTTTGCATAAAATAGTACGGAAATTCTAGTTTAGAGATTTTTCAGGTGATCAGGTTTTGTCAGAAGCGGCGTAGGCGCCATGCCGCCCAGATGCAATTGCCAGAGCAACACCACCCCCCAATGAATGAGGACGATCGTCCACAAAGAGCCAGTCTGGCTGTAGACTCCTGCACACACCAAGCCCAACAGTCCAGTGAGTAGGAGAAAGGTTGGATGGAGAAATTGGGGCGATCGGGAGTGACGAAACGCGATTGCAAGCAGTGGATACCACAGCACATTGAGCACAATGCTGATTCCAGTCCATACCCACCACACTGGGGCATCCACCCCTTCCGTGGGATGGGGAATCAACAACACCCGCCACACCAATTCTGAAAGGAAGGCAGGTACAATAAGGGTTTTGAGTGCCAATCTCAGCATTTGTGGGCGAGACAACGCAACCGAGGTGACGCGTAAAAAATGCTGCCGAGTGCCGAGATAAAAGGCGACTCGTCCATAGCTGAAAAACAGAACGATCGCCAGTAGGAGGTTCCAAACTGTCGGGATTCTAAACGCTTCAATCAGGCGAGAGAAAGCATTGGGAATGATGTAGTACTGCCCCAACAGTTCAGTAGGGGCAAGGGGCGCTATGTTGGCATCCCAGCCGCCCACCTGGTTGGTGCGGAGAAACCAGAGGGCAGCCCCGTGATTCAGAAAAATTGTCATCACCTGGTCGTGGACAACGCGCGGAATCACCGTGCGCCAACTGAGGAGTTGGGTCAGCCAACTGTCTTTGCGGATAAAGCGATCGCCCCGGCTCTGGATGCCAGCCAGTTCCTGAACATTTTGTTGCCAGTCCGATCGCACCACCCCCAAGGGCTTCAGTTCTTTTTCCAGAGCTTGCCCCAGTTTGACCAATTGCTGGAAGCGCTGAGTTTGGGGGTGATGAGCATGAGTCCGTAACCAGGTTTGAATGGTGGGATGGGCTTTGACCTGTTGCTCAATCAGTTGGATGGTTTGGTAAACTGCCTGGCTGGAGTCCTGGACGCAGGATTGGGCAGGTGTTACTAGGGCGGCACCAGTGCCATCGCCAATGCGGTAGCGTGCCATCATCACGTCCAGTTGTTGGTGCAATTCCTGCAAAGGTGAGAGCTTGACCCCATCAAAGTCATAATCTTGGGTAATGGCATCCAGTTTGATTAGGACATCGGAAACGGGACGGGTGCCCAACCAACCCCGTTGCAAGTTGCCCATATAGTCTGACCAGTCTACAGTCCCCGCAATGATGCCGTTGGGGTTATGGGAATAGACTTGCTGATAGCGCACCTCCCACTGAAGTTCCTGGGTGAAACGATCGCGCACGATTTCTGCGATGCCATAAGCAAAGTGACCCGTAATCGTGCCTGGCACACCTTGTGGTTCTGCCTGTTTGCCCCCAATGCCCCCAAACGCATGAATCACCAGCGCCCGATCGCCGACTTTCCACTGAGCAAGGGCAGCGTGGGCAGATTGGGAGGCACGTGGATCAACCAGTACGGTATTTATTGTTCCTTTTGGGCTGTCTTGCCAATGGTGATGGTTGATATAGTGCAAGGCTGCTTGCCTACCCAGCAGAATTTGATGGGGGCGCAGTTGTACCAGCGATCGCGGTTTTAACGCCTGAACCACAAACATGCCGGCTGCATTCTTGGCACCATAGATATACCAACCCTGGCTGCCGGCGGGTGATTTCTCCAAACGGTACGGGGTCGATGGCAACACCCCGACTGCATTGGGCAATGCCTGAGGAATGCGAATGGTCTCCTGTCGGCCATCAAATTTTTGCGTGAGGGAGTTGTAGTGCACTACCCGAAAAAGTTCACCGGAAGTGGTGGTTCTTTTCTCTGGTTGTGCTGCCAGAAGCTGAACTAGCCCATAAAATCGTCCTGTCACCTGAATGGGTTCGGCAGCAATACGGAGCACAGGTTCATCAGGATTGCTTTCGTCGATCGTGACCTGAGAGAGTGCCACAAGCACATCATTTTCTGGACGTGCACCTGCTAGCGACTGGAGGGGTCCCACTTGAGTGCGATGGTTTAAGCGTTCTGGATGCACATTGCCCGCCTGCTGGCTCTGCTCAGTGGCAGCCGTAAAATTGACATCCTGGGTGACGGCTTGCACCCTTGCCTGAATCTCTGGCGTTGGGCTCCATTGCAACCGCACTACCTGACCGATAAGATTTTGGGCAGGGGCATTGAGAATTTCTACCCAGACCCAATCGATCGTAGGGGCTGCGGTCGGAGATGGCAAAATCAATCGTCCCAACCAATCTGCGGTGGGTTGATAGTCGCGATCGTCTACGGTTTGATGGAGTGGATAGTAAGTAGGATGGTTGAACTCAGCCCGTTGGGCGATCGCGTAAGCGGAGGGGTGAGTTGGAGATTGGGCAGACGATCGACCCGCCATCGTCAAACCTATGATTAAAACAAACAAAACGAGCCAAAACACCCAACGTGTTTGGAAGTGCTTGCTCGGCCTGTTCATGCGTTCAGCCATTGGGGTTGGGGCGGAGATCGCGCATTACCGTTGAATTGGCTTAATCAATTTGGCATTGGCACGCACCATACAGATGCGATCGTTCACGCCAATGCTGACCTTGAGCCAGGCTCTCCCTTGCGTATCAGATAGCATGGCAAATCCCGCCGGAGCAAGGTTAGCGGTTAACATCGTGTTTTTCTTAAACTGCTTGACCACTGCCCACTGGTCGAACTGAAACGGGGGGAGTTTGGCACCTGGATCGTACCAGGCAGCAGGCATGGCAGTAGACCAACGACAATTGACTCCTTTGGGATCAGGATCAACGACCACCCAGTACTTATGGCCTGTGCGGGCAGAATAGTCCCCATTTTGTCTTGGAGTGGGTAACGTGGCTGCCAGGGCAGGGAGCGGCAAAAAGCAAAGCGCGATCGCCCAGAAAGATTTGTAAACCATGAGAATTTAAGGAACTGGAGCTATTTCCAAGAACGCCAGATTGCTCCTCGGTATTTGCCCGTGACATTAGTAACACTAGCATCCCTGCGTGCAGGTGTTATAGGGGCAGAAGGTGAATAACCAGCTCTCCAGTAAAACGACGATGCGCCTGATTGAGCAACAGGTTCGACCACCCGTCAATCGTCTGTAGGGTTAGAGGGGGAAGTGGCTGCTCTCGATTGAGACGTCATCGACTGCTGAGTTTGTAGCAACAGCCATTGAGTGCCCCCCCAGACCACGACAAGAAACAAGAGCAACACTTGCCAGGGTGAGACAAATAAGCCAACCAAGGAAAGAGAGACCACCCCGATCACCGCCATCACAAATCCCATCAATATGAGAAAAGACATCGCGAGGAACTCAAAAAAGTGTGTCCTTGATCCTACCGCACATTACCGTAAATCCCGATCCTTCTCGTGGAAGATGAGAATTTCCTGCTAAGCCGGATGAAAGTAAAACGCTGCGCCCAGGACGGTGTAGGTTGCTAATAGGAGCGTACCCTCCAACCAGTTCGATCGCCCATCCAGGCTAATCAGGTTGGCGATCGTCACCGCAATAATGATGGCAACCACCTCAAAAGGGTTGAAGTTGAGATCCATCGGTTGACCGATCGCCTGACCCACTAAGACCAAAATCGGCGCGACCAACAGCGCCACCAGCAAGCTCGACCCCATCGCCACTGACACAGACAAATCCATATTATTTTTGATGGCGACGCCCACCGCAGTCACATATTCTGCCGCGCCGCCGACTAAGGGCAACAAAATCACCCCGGTGAAGAGGGGGGTGAGTCCAATGCCTTCGGTCACTTCCTCCACCACACCGACAAAAATTTCGGACTCGATCGCAACCCCGATCGTCGCAGCGAGTAAAACCCCTAACCAGAGCCAGAGATTGGGTTTGTGAGCGGCTTCGTCTGCTGCATGAGTTTCCCCTTCTTCCAGTTCCACCACGCTGACATCGTATAGATAGCTGTGGGTCTTCAGGGAAAACAGCAGCGTCAACCCATACACCACAATCAGCACGCCTGCCACCACTACCGACAGTTGGCTGATTGCGGTCGATTCTACGCCACTAGACACGCCACTGCTGGTGTAGACCACCATGGCGGGCAAAACCACGGCAATGACTGCAAGGGTCATGGTGGAGCCGTTCACCCGGGCAACCACAGGTTGAAAACTTTGCTCTTTGTAGCGCAGCCCGCCCAGCAACATCGATAGCCCCATCACTAGCAACAGGTTACTGATAATGGTGCCGGTAATGCTGGCTTTGACAATATCGACCAACCCTGCTTTGAGCGCAACCAGCGCAATGATTAACTCAGTTGCATTACCAAACAACGCATTCAGCAAGCCGCCGATCGAAGGACCCGATACCACCGCGATCTCCTCAGTGGCGGTGCTCAGCCACACGGCTAGCGGCAAAATCGCCAGGGCAGAGGTAATGAAGACGATCGGCGATCCCCAGTGCAAATATTCTGCTGCTAACGAAATGGGAATAAAAATCAACAGCCCAAAAGAAAGAATTTTTTTGATGGACATAGACTCAGGTTTGGCTCCAATGGAATCGCAGTGAAAGTCATTGCTCAACTATTGTGCCTTTCATCCGGAGAATGTTGTTTTTTTATCTCATCAAATAACCTGTTGCTGAGAGCGTTTGCCAGAGGTGAGAAAATCCTCAGGATTGAGAATCAGGTATTGTCCCTTCCCGCTCCGCAAGCTGATTTCCTGGACACCCTGGGACTTTAGACTTTCCAAAGGATAGAGTGGTTTTAGCGATAGGGCAGGTAAAATCGCTGTATTCCAAATCATGGTAGGTTGGCGACAATGCAAACTTTGCGGGATTGCACCACTGAGCGGGTAGAGCGATTTCGACAGCTTCAGGAGAGTTTGCGCGATCGTTGGCAGACGGTAGAACTCCCCGACAATAGTGATGCCGATATTGTTGTCATTCCCTCGCTCAGTATGGATCAGCGAGAACTGTGCAAAATCAAAGGCTTTCTCCATTATGAAGAACGTCTGCTGTTTTCGTTGATTCGCTTGCGCAATCCCCGCACCCGATTGGTTTACGTCACCTCAGAACCGTTGCACCCGACAGTGATTGATTACTATTTGCAACTGTTGCCGGGGATTCCCTTTTCTCATGCCCGCGATCGCCTGTTGCTGCTGGCAACTTACGACGCTTCTCTAAAACCCCTCAGCCAAAAAATTTTGGAGCGTCCTCGCCTGCTCGATCGGCTCCGCAACGCAATCCGCCCCGAGCAGTCTTACATGATTTGCTATAACTCCACCCCTTTGGAGCGGGATCTATCGGTGCAGATAGGTATTCCGCTCTATGCCCTTGATCCAGATTTGTTGGAATGGGGCACCAAAAACGGTAGTCGCCAGATTTTTCATGAAGCCGGGATCCCGCATCCGGATGGCAGTGGCTCGGTGTTTAGCGGGGGAGAACTGGCAGAAGCTGCCGCCGACCTCTGGGAGCGACAACCTACTTTGCAACGTATGGTGATTAAGCTGAATGAGGGCTTTTCAGGGGAAGGCAATGCCCTGCTAGATTTACGTCCGCTGATAGAAATTTCTCCCAGCATGGCTTCCCATACGATGCGAGTTAAGGAACTCTGCGATCGCTTTCATACGCTCAAATTTGAAGCCAAAAACGAAACTTGGGAGAACTACAGCAGCCGTATTCCAGAACTGGGAGCGATTGTAGAGGCGTTTTTGGAAGGGGAAGAGAAGCGATCACCCAGTGTGCAGGGACGCATTACGCCCACGGGAGAAGTTGAAATTCTCTCGACTCATGACCAGATTTTGGGCGGTCCCAATGGACAAATTTATCTGGGCTGTCGCTTTCCGGCAGATGAGGCGTATCGACTTCAATTGCAAACTCTGGGCGAACAGATTGGACGCAACCTGGCAGCAAAAGGTGCGATCGAGCGGTTTGGTGTGGATTTTATTGCAGTGAAACGCCCCAATACACTGGATGCAATCTGGGACTTGCAGGCGATCGAAATTAACTTGCGCAAAGGCGGCACTACCCACCCATTTATGACACTCAAATTTCTGACTAATGGTCGCTATGACCTTTCCAGCGGGATGTTCTACAGCCAGCACGGACGCGAAAAATACTACAAAGCAACGGATAATTTACAAAAATCTCATTACCAGGGCTTGTTGCCCAATGACCTGATGGACATCATCGCCCATCATCAACTGCACTTTGACACTAGCACCGAAACGGGCACCGTTTTTCACTTAATGGGTTGCCTGTCAGAATTTGGCAAGTTGGGATTGACCAGCATTGGCAACTCGCCCCAGCAGGCAGAAGAAATTTATAACCGAGTGGTGAAGGCACTGGATGCAGAGACACAAACGGTGTCCGATCGATGGTCGCCCGATTATGCCTGCAAGCCACCGATGGGCTGGAATCAGGTCGGTTAGGAATGAAAATAAAAACAGATGGAATTTTCTAAGGGCGCGGTATTTGGGCAAAAATCCTGGCATGGCAGAGACGGCTGCTACCCACGACCTGAAGGCAAAGGATATCTAGGGAACGAAGCAGGATCGCCATCAGCAGATTGTGGAATCGGTTGAGGGGCGAGTGACAAAGTGAAGGGGCTTTTCCCCTGAAACGAGTCGTCAATTCGACCTTATGGGTTCAATCGCTGGTCATAGGTTGTGATTGAGGGTTGCGGCGATCGCCTTGAAGTTTTCTAACCCAGCCGCCAGATTCTCCACAATTTCGGTGGCTAAGACGTCTGGATCGGGCAAGTTGTCGAGATCGGTCAAGCTATTGTCTTTGAGCCAGAAGATATCCAGGCTGGTTTTATCTCGGGCGATCAGTTCCTCATAGGTGAACTTGCGCCAGCGCCCTTCGGGATTGGTATCTGACCAGGTTTCCTCACGCTTAAAGGGGTTTTGCGGGTTATAGCAGGTGATGAAGTCCTGCAAGTCGTCCTTCCGCATGGGATTCTTTTTCAGCGTGAAGTGGATATTGGTGCGGAAATCGTAGTACCAAACCTCCTTCGTCCAAGGTTCTTTGGCGGCAGGTTTGTTGTCGAAGAAGAGGACGTTGGCTTTGACACCCTGCTTGTAAAAAACTCCGGTGGGTAAGCGTAGGATGGTATGCAGGTTTGTCTTTTCCAGTAGCTTTTTGCGGACCTTCTCTCCGGCTCCGCCTTCAAACAACACGTTATCGGGGAGAACGACAGCTGCTTTCCCGGTCGTCTTCAGCATGGTGCGAATGTGCTGGACGAAGTTGAGTTGCTTATTGGAGGTAGTGGCGTCGAAGTCCTGGCGATTGTAGGTGAGGTCTTCTTCCTCTTGTTCGCCTTCGTCGTTGGTGAAGGTCATGCTGCTCTTTTTGCCAAAAGGCGGATTTGCCAGCACGTAATCAAAGTTTTCGGGACTGGAGGCGATCAGCGCATCCTGAGACGAGATCATGGATTCTCCAGTGATGTCGCCGATGTTGTGCAGAAACATATTCATCAGGGCGAGGCGACGGGTGCTTTGCACGATCTCGTTGCCCCGGAAGGTTTTGTCTTTGAGGAATTGGGATTGCTCTTTATCGAGCTGGTAGTTTTTGACGAGGAAGTCGTAAGCTGCCAGGAAAAAGCCGCCCGTACCACAGGCAGGGTCGGCGATCGCCTTCATCGGTTCAGGGCGGATGCATTCCACCATTGCCCAAATCAGGGCGCGTGGGGTGAAATATTGCCCTGCTCCGCTTTTGGTGTCTTCAGCGTTTTTCTCTAACAGCCCTTCGTAGATTTCGCCTTTAACGTCGGCTCCCATTCGCACCCAGCTTTCTTTATCGATCATGTCGATGATCTTGAACAGCTTGGCGGGGTCTTGAATCTTGTTTTGAGCTTTGGTGAAGATCTGCCCCAGGATGCCTTTTTCTGTACCAAGTTTCTGGAGCACTTTGAGGTAGTGGAGTTCGAGTTCTGCACCGCGTTTGGTGGTGAGGCTGCTCCAGTTATATTCGGTGGGAATGCCGGAGTTGCGCTTGTAGGGCGGGCGGCTGTATTCATCTGCCATTTTGAGAAAGAGCAGGTAGGTCAACTGCTCCAGGTAGTCGCCATAGCCCACGCCGTCATCGCGGAGGGTGTTACAGAAGCTCCAAACTTTAGAGACGATCGCCTGTGTTGTCATGGGTTATTTAAATTTGATCGGGGTCTTCCCCTAATGCTCTCAATCTTGCTGCTAACCGTTCTGCCCGTTCTGCTTGTTCTTCTGGAGTTGGGTAGCGGGTTCCTTGAGCATCAAACCAGCACAGCAGTTCTTGGGGTGTACCGTCTGTGGCAGACTGAAAGCGTCCGATGCCTAAGCCAATTTCTGGCATCCAAAAGGGTTCGCCAATCTGTAGTTGATAGTGTCCGTCGATGAGTTTGTAGACTTCAAACGGCTGATGACGATCGCGTTGCCAAAACTCAGGATTGTAAATGACGTAGTATAAAACGCCCAGCTTGCGATAAATCTCTAATTTTTCGTCATATTCTCCACCGGGCGACCAGGAGACAATTTCAAGGGTCAGAATGGGCACAACGCCGTTTTCTTCCCAGGTGATGTAGCTTCTCCGAGATTTGCCACCCTTGCGCCGTTCTACGCCCAAACTTAAGAAACCATCGGGAACCACAGGCACTCGCGGATGCGCTCCGGTGGTGTGGTAGATGCCCATGTCTGCTCCAAAATACCAGTCTGTACGCTGTGCCCACAGCACTTTGAGCAGGAATAGCAGGACGTTGGGAATCAAGTTCTGGTCTTCGTTATCCACAGGTAGATCGTCAGAGTCGGGTAGCTCGTCGCTGGTGGGCAGGTTGCGGTAAACATCAGACTTGACCATAGGACAAGTAAAGGCAATGGGACTTTGTGGTGTTTTTATCGTAGACGATTTCAATTCAGGCAGGGTCAAAGGCTCTCAGGGCTTAACTCTCTACCTAACTTGTCTTTGTCTCCGCCTTCTGTGTATAGGATGTCGCCAGCTAATAGCCGATATTTATCTAATTCTGACGGTAAAACATCAATGTACTTAATGTCTGATAAATCTAAGTAGCCATCTTGAACGTTTGCAACTCTAAGATAAGGAAGAGAAATCGTTGTCTGTCCCTTAAAGTCTCTTCCTTTTGTAACTCCACCAACAAGTTCTGAAAAATTTCCTAGTTTTTCTAAACACCAAGCATTAGGAAATGGCGAAAGTTCGGAAATATCAGTTTTAGTGAGTGGCTGTAGTTCTTTAGGCTTTGATGGTTTTGTAGGCTTCTTCCCTACCTTCCCGATCGCTTCCCATTCCTTAATCGCTGTCTCCCACTCCGCCAACTGTTGCTGATAGCGGTTTTCTCGCTCTGCCTTGATTTCAGCCAACAACGCTTCCCCAGCTTTGAGGGTTGATGAGTGCTGATTTCTCCATTCCTCGGTCAGCTTCCCCTCAAATGCCCACTTCAACACCGCCTGACGATAAACCTTTAGCTGTTTCTGCGATGTTTTCAGGCTTTCAATGCCTTGATCTAGATCGGAGAATAACTCCTCTATTTTTTCAATAATTCGATTTTGTTCATTGGTCGGCGGTAGTTTCAAGTCAAAATCACTAACAATCTCTATGTTTAGATTTACCTGAGTAATCCCCTGCTTATGTTTTTGGATTACATAGGGTCTCAGGTATTGAAAATAGTAGAAGAGGAATTCTTTGCTTATCTCGTTTGATAAACCTAAAAAAGATACGAAACCGTCATGTATACAAGCTTCAGCACCAAGAAACTTTGGTATACAAACTGTACCGCTATTAGACAGTATTAAAGATCCTTTTGGTAACAAACGGCTTTTCTTGGAACCCTCTTCGTTCACTTTAGTTTCAGCATCAAAAATGATTTTCCCTTTAATTTTTGTGATGTCAGCAATTTTTATAAAAGGAATATTGCCTGAAAAATACTTGGGATTTCCCATTGGTCTTGGAGAGCCGCCTCTAACTACTTCGCAAACTTGTCCAAGCTTTGTGAGCAACCACCCTTTCGGCAATTCCCTAACTTCTCCGTTTCCTTCGGTCATTCGTCACCCATCACTCTGCATTCTGCTGAGACAATTGCGCCTGTAGTTCTGCGATCGACCACACAGGCAGACTCACCCCTGTAAAATCTGACGTATCACGAATGGCGATCGCATCCAGTTGATTCAGCACAGCACAGGCAAACTGAATCCCATCTTCAAAATCCTTGAGGTTACTGGCTAAGGCTTGGGCGATAGTGGGGCGATCAACTGCACAGATTTCTAGACCCGCCGCAATCCTCGAAACTGATTGCAACGCCGCTTCTCGACCCTGCGCCTTTCTCACGATGTAGAAAATGTTCGTGATGGTGGTGGCTGCAATGTATCCGCGCACTTGCCCTGCCTCAACCTGATCGAAGAGGGCGATCGCATCTTCGACAAAGGGTTCTCGTTCCAGAAGTAGGTCTAAAACAATGTTGGTATCGATCAAAACCTTCATTACTGGTACTTCTGGCTCAAATAGTCCGTGTATTCTTCCTGAAGCCCGGCATCTGTGGGTGGGGTACCTGATCGCTTAGCAATACCCCGCAGCCCCGTCAGCGTCCCCTTAGGAATCGCCGCTTGAGGTAACACACCAGCTTGAAGTTCAGCTTTCTGCCTAAGGAACTCCACAAAATCAAGCACTTCAGCCACCTGGTTCTCTGGCAGTGTCTTCACCAATTCATAGATTATCTCTGGTGTGCCCATGTAGCCCCCTTCCTGCTTTACGCTGCCAACGCTTCGTTTAGCTCCTGAATGATTGTATCCATCTCATCGCCAAACAATTCATACATCCTGATTGTTCCACCCATGCCAAACGGCTCATACTCCAGATTCTCCGTCTCCAAGTGAAACGAGGTGGCGATGTAGTCCTTGATCATCCGCAACCACTCTACTTGCTCTTCACTGAACTTCAGCGCTCCTGCCTGTTTGCGGAACACCCAATCCTGAAAATTGCGGTTCACCGTCGTCTCATAGTTGGTCAATGTGGCATCTGTCCCCACCACTCGCCGGATCAGCGAGACCAGCGCCACCAGCTCACTGATGGGGCTTCTGCCATCCACCTGCTCCACCTGTTCGTATGCCTGCCACACCCGCAATGGAGCCAGATTAGGCTTTTGCAGCTTCAGGACAGCCAGTACCTCCTGCACCATTTGATAGGTGAGCGATCGTCGCTGGTAGGGCTGATTGTAGAAGATGCGCAGCGCCGTGATTTCGTCCTTATTCGCTGCAATAAACTGGGCAAAGTCCTGAATGACTGTCTCTGCCTGCTCCTTAGCCTGTTGATCCCACCCGGCAAAGGTCACGCGATCGAGATTCACCGTATCGATAATTTGCTCGTGGATCTTCCGCACATTGTCCACATAGTCCACCAGTTCTCCCGTGAAAATGGCGGCTGCCGATCGAATCAACGCTTTTTGAGACGCTTCTTTTTGCCCCTCGGTTGGAGGGTCTGTTGCAGATAATTGATGATCGGCGATCGCCTTCTCTAAAATCACATCCGGGTCATAGGCATCCAGCAGCGCCGCCGCAATCTCCCTGACACTCTTGCCCCCCGCCAATTCCTGAAGTCTACTCTGCTCCTTTGGAGTCATCTGTCGTTCCAGCCGCGTCAGCCGACTGGCCAACGACAGAAAAGCATCCTCATCCTCTGCCCCCATCATCACGCCCATCATCAAATCTTTGATTGCAGCAGAGGGCTTACGCTCCAGGGCACGAGTGTCAGTCTTGAGGGATTTTTCAACTCCAACTGCATCCACAATTACAAAATGGGTTTTGGGGCCTTGTACATCATGCTCAAGGTTGGCTCGCTTCATCTCTTCGACACCACAGATGCGCGTTCCTCGCCCTTTCATTTGCTCATAGTAGTTTTTTGATCGCACATCCCGCATAAACAGCAAGCATTCCAATGGTTTGACATCTGTACCCGTGGCAATCATGTCTACCGTCACGGCAATCCGGGGATAAAGTTCATTACGGAAGTCTTTTAGAACCGACTTTGGATCTTCTGTCCTATACGTCACCTTCTTGCAAAAGGCATTGCCCTCGCCAAACTCTTCCCGCACAATCTTGATGATGTCATCCGCGTGGCTATCATCCTTGGCAAAAATCAGCGTCTTTGGCACCTCTTGCCGATTGGGAAAAATCTCCGGCAGCTTATCTCGAAAAGCACGAATCACATTGCGGATCTGGCTGGGGTTGACCACTTTCTGATCCAGTTGCTTGCCAGAATAGGTCACTTCCTCGTCAAGCTGTTCCCAGCGCTGTTGACGGGTTAGCTTCTCCCGTTTTTCCACATACTCTTTCGCAACCAGACGGCTCCCATCCTTGGTGATTTCAGTCTCAATGATGTAAGGCAGATAGCCCACATTCACCCCATCGAGCACCGCCTGTTCATGGGTATATTCGCTCACTACATTTTCATTGAAGAAGCCAAACGTGCGTTTATCCGGCGTTGCCGTCAACCCAATCAAGAACGCATCAAAGTAATCCAACACCTGCTTCCAGATGTTGTAGATCGATCGATGGCATTCATCGATCACAATGAAGTCAAAGAACTCGATCGGTAGGCGATCGTTATACACCACGGGCAATGGGGCTTTGGGTTGCACCAGTTCATTGGGATTTGCCTCTTCTGCCTTCTCGTCTAGCTCCTCCCCTTTGAGGATGGAATAGAGCCGCTGAATCGTGGAAATGCAAACCTGGCTATCCGTTGCTACATAGCTCGACTTCAACCGTTGTACGGAGTAGAGTTCTGTGAACTTGCGGTTATCGTCGCTGGGGGTAAACGACATAAACTCCTGCTCTGCCTGTTCACCCAGATTTTTGGTATCGACTAAAAACAAAACTCGTTGAGCTTTAGCAAACTTCAACAGTCGATAGATAAAGTTGATCGAGGTGAAGGTTTTGCCACTTCCCGTTGCCATCTGAATCAAGGCACGCGGACGAGCCGCTTTGAAAGACTCGTCCAGTTTATTGATGGCACGAATCTGGCAATCCCTTAGTCCTTCAGTGGGCAGAATTGGCAGATCTAATAACCGCGCTCTGAGCGATTTATCTTGGACTAACCAGGCTTGAAACGTTTCAGGACGGTGGAACGAAAAGACAGGGCGCGATCGCGGTTTAGGATCACGACGATCGGTAAAACGGATCAGCACACCCGTGCTTTCATAGATGAACGGTAACGGCTTGTTGTTCAGATACTTGAGCTTACTATCGGCATATTCCGTCGATTGCGCTTCAACCACCGTCAGGCGATGCCCTTCCTCTTGCCGTTTGGCTTCAATCACACCGATTGGCTGGCGATCGACAAACAACACATAGTCAGCCGGACCCGCATCGGTCTGATATTCCTGGACGGCAACGCCCAGACTGGCGCTCAGGTTAATTTTTTTCTTCGGTTGAACGTCCCAACCTGCTTGCTTCAGGAGCGCATCAATGCGATCGCGGGCTTGTTGTTCAGGGTTTTGATTCGCGGATGCCATCGCTACTCCCCCCGGTTCTCAGCACAATAGCCCATCATCAATATGGCAAGTACCATCACTAGAGTTCCTACCATCTTGGCACTCAGAACTAGCAATGTCATGGTGTAGGAAAAGGGCATCTCATCAGTCAAGTACGATCGCTGAGTTTCGCACGAATCATATCAAATAAACATTTGCCTAGATATCCGCACCTTTGGAAGTTACATTTCGTTGTCAAACTCAAGCGCTTCTTGACAGACAAAGATTTATGCAAGTGTTAGAGTAAAACTATAGTCAGGCTTGGGAGGATGCTATGAAATCGCTACTCCATAAGACGTTGATGGTTTGCTTACTGATTCCCTTCGGAGTGGCAACCACTATCAGTACTGTTCAAGCTCAGTCCGTGCTCCCTGCATCCGATGGGACGGGTACGATCGTTACGCCCACGGGTAATCGCTTCGAGATCAGTGGCGGACAGTTTTCCCAAAATGGAGCCAATCTGTTTCAGAGCTTCCAGCAATTTGGGTTAACCCAGGGGCAAATCGCCAATTTTCTGTCTACTCCATCTGTGCAAAATATTTTGGCACGAGTAGTCGGTGGCGATGCGTCGGTAATTAATGGATTGATTCAAGTAACAGGCAGCAATGCCAATCTCTACCTGATGAATCCGGCAGGCATTTTGTTTGGCCCCACTGCCAGCTTGAATGTGCCTGCCTCGTTCACGGCAACCACTGCCAGCAGTATTGGCTTTGGTAACTACTCGTTTGATGCGATCGGGGCGAATCAATATGCGGCACTGGACGGGACCCCTGATAGCTTTGCCTTTGCCATGAGCCAGCCAGGAGCGATCCTTAACTTTGGCAATCTGGCAGTGCCCACGGGGCAAAACCTGACACTCTTGGGCGGCACAATTGCCAGTGTGGGTTCGCTATCGGCACCCAATGGCAAGCTAACGATCGCCGCTGTACCTGGACAAAATCGGGTGCGCTTGAGTGTAGCAGGCAATCCTCTCAGTCTGGAGTTCTCCCCGTTAACGGGAGGATCATCCCTGCCTTTCACACCGCTATCCTTGCCCCAGTTGCTCACGGGTGGCAATCTCTCCAATGCCAGTGGAGTATTCGTCAATAGCGATGGTCAAGTCGAACTGACTGAATCTCGTATTTCATTTAGAGATTTAACCGGTCTTGATCTACCCTATGCAGCCACTCTCACTAGTCCTGGAATTCAGATTGGCGAGGGAGATGTTTCAATCAGTAGCCCAACTGCACAAGTTAAGGCTCAACAGGGTTTAATTTATGCCAATCGGACACTAACTCTCTTTGAAAGCAAAGTTCAGATGACAGGCGATCTTACTTTGCTGGCGAGCGATCGCGTCCGCATCTGGGACAGTTGGGTCAATCCCGTGTTGACGCAAGCAGGTGGCAGTCTCTATATCCAGGGCAATCAAAGTATTGATATTCTGGCACCCCATCATGTTGGTACTTGGCTGCAAAGTGCCGGGAATTTGACCCTGGTTAGTGATGGCTATGCTTCTGCCGATACCCAGGTGGTGGCAGGTAACAATTTCTCAGTCTTGAATCTGGTAGGACAACCTGGTTATTTTTGGAGTCTCTTCCCTAACATCACAGCCGGAGGGGATGTTGTGTTTGGCAACTTTACAGGGGTGCAACTCCAGATCACGGCTCAAGGCAATATCACCAGTGACAATATTGCAACCGATCGAGGAGCTGCATTTTCTGAGTACGTATTTCCGCCGACTGCTGAAGATTGGCTGAATGGTCGCATCGTAAATTGGCAGTTAGGCACTACTCAAATTCATCCCGGAGGACCGATCGCCTCTAACCCAAATAATGCTCAGTGGGCAAATATTCCTTACTGGCAAAACTTTGATTACGAAGCAAGCGGTGACTATTATGCTGGCTCATTCGCTGGCTCAGTGCTTCTGCAAGCAGGCAGTAACATCACCAGTGGAAATATTTGGGCGCCTGTCATCAACCTGACTGCTGGTAAATCGATCTCTACGGGAATTGTCACGTCTTCTGCTTATTGGACAGTTAATCCCCATGCCTCGGTGGCACTAATCGCGGGTGGGTCGATTCGTTCTCTGGGAATTAACGGCAATGATATCTATCTCACAGCGGGACAAGACATTCAATTACCAGAGGGACAAGAAGTTTTATATCCTTGGTTCGGAATGAGTGAGTGGAGCGGGTACATTCGCGGGGGAGGGCAAGTGAATTTATCCAGTGGCGGTAGTATCTCTGCCAGCCGGATTTCAGGAGAACGAGGTGTCTTATTGCAGGCAGCCGATCGCATAACTCTGGGCAGATATTTTTTAGACACTGAGGATACTTTCTCTCCCCGCTCGATTGAAAGCAATGGCAATGTTTCCCTCCGGGCTAGAGGCGATATTGAACTAGGTACGATTTACAGCAGTGGGGGAAGTGTTAATATTTCCACCAACCAATTTTTCCGAGCATGGGGAACATCAAGTCTCATGTCGATCGTTTTTATCATGGCGCATCCCATGCCTAAGTTCTACAGTGAACCTTACAGTGTGGTCGGTACTGCGGTCACGATTCAACATGGGGGTGGGGCGGCAGGTGTTCCTTTTGTCGTGGGTAATGCCAGTCAGAATGGGACTGCGGGCGCATTACTGCTTTACTATCAGAACTTTGAACCTGTACCTGGGGTAATTTCACCCACACAAGATTTTCAGGGCACTTATACTCAAGGCAACATCCGCATTCTGACCACTCCACCACTTAACCAGAACCAGATTTTGCCACCACAGCCACTCGCGCCGTTGCCAGTGGATACCATTCCTGATGTGACCTTGACGATCGTTGACGATACATCCTCCACGCCATCCACTGTACCCACTCCATTTCCGTCCAGTGCTTCTGTCTGGAAGACGATGCATCATACCGCAACGATCGCCCCTCCCCTGCAACCGAATCAATCTCTGATTCAGGAGCCGCAAATCGGTAGCAACTGAGCACTACCCATTCAACAGCGCTTCCACAAACTCGTAGCTGGAGAACGGACGCAAGTCTTCAATCCCTTCTCCAGCGCCAATAAAGCGGATGGGGAGACCGAGTTGCTGAACGATCGCCAAGGCAATCCCCCCCTTGGCAGTACCATCCAATTTGGTCAATACCACCCCACTCAATTGGGCTGCTTCGGCAAAAACTTCCGCTTGCCGTAACCCATTTTGCCCCAGCGTCGCATCCAGTACCAGCAGCGACTCAATCTTCACATCCCCTGCCTTTTTGTCAATGATGCGCCGAATCTTACTGAGTTCGTCCATCAAATTCTTTTTGTTTTGCAATCGTCCTGCGGTATCCACCAGCAATAGTTCGGTGTTGCGGGACTGCGCCGCTGAGATGGCATCAAAGACCACAGCAGCGGGGTCGGTATTTTGTCCTGGATTGGCAATCACTTCGACACCACTACGCTGCCCCCAAACCTTTACCTGCTCCACTGCTGCTGCCCGGAAGGTGTCGGCGGCAGCAATCAGGCAACGGTAGCCCGATTTTTGGGCAATGTGGGAGAGTTTGCCGATCGTTGTCGTTTTCCCTGCTCCATTCACCCCGGTAATCAGCCAAATATTGAGGCTGTCTTTTTCGGGGGCAAAGGTGTAACTGTAGGCATCGCCCAAGGGACGATCGAGCATTTCCCGCAAAATTTCTTTCAGGTAGGTAATAGCAGCATCGGGCGGCAGCACATCTTGCTTCAGCTTGCTTTGCAACGCTTCGATGATGAAATCGGTCGCTTCTACGCCTACATCTGCCTGGAGCAGTGCTGACTCGATCTCGATGACTGCATCCTGGTTGAGCGGTCCCTGTCCCACGATCGAACGCAACTGGTTGATCAAACCCCGCCGAGTTTTGTCCAACCCTTGCCGCAATCGATTGAGCCAGGTGATTTCTTCGAGCGATACCTGGTCAGGGCGCCGACCCTGCGCTGCCAAAACTTCTGCCGACCAGAGGAAGCCTTCATCCAATTCCAGGTCGGGCATGGCTGGTGCAGTGGGTGCCGCGACGGACGTGGGTTGTGCTGAGGGTTCTGGCTCTGGTTGAACTTCTGCGATCGCGGTGGCTTTCAAGCGTTCCAGACGCAATTGCCGATCGGCTTCCGCCTGTGCCCAAAAGGGAAGCGGGGCTGTTTTTGTGGGGGTAGCGTCATCCGAATCCATTGCTACAGGGGCATGCTCGTCTGCCACGAGTACGGGGTCTGGCTCGACAGATTCTGCCACTTCGACATCGGCAACCTCTGCTTCTGGCTCTCCTGCCTGTGATGTCGCGATTGCGACGGGAATTTCGGTCGCGGCGGCTAGCTCAGGTGTGACTGTGGCTGCCTCGCTTTCAGGTGTTGTTTCAGCGCCTGCCACCACGGCTTCAGATGGTTCGGAGGCAACAGGCTCTGCCTCAGGCGATACCGCTTCTGCTGCAACGGGTTCCGGCGGCAGGGTTTCGACTTGCTGTCGCTGCTGAATATTTTTGTAAGCCGCTTTTGCCCATGCCAAATAGTCTTCTGAGATTGCCGCCGCCGCTGCCTCAGTTGGAGCTTCTGGCGCAGCCGATTTTGGCTCTGTCGATGGCGTATCTTTTGCCTGTTCCACTTCTGATGTTTTGGACTTGTCGTCGTAGCGACGATTAAACCAATTAAATGTCATTACCGTTCCCTAAGCCTGCGACCTGATTCAGACTACACAACTTAACTTTAGAGAAAAAGGGAGAATTCAGCTATCGGTATGGAATTTAGTTCATGCCCTGGGAAAGTGTTCTGGGTTGACGAGTCGCAATAGCTTTTGCTTGACCTGAACATCGTACACATTCCACTTGATCTTGGCGTATTCGGCATGGTCGGTAAAGCCTGCCAGAAAGCCAACGGGAATCTCAAATCCTCCAGCTTGTGATCGCCCGCCGCCGAAGAACCGTCCCTGTGTATCCTGTCCAAAGGCTTCTTTGATAAATTCGTCGGGATCGAGCGTTAGTTTGTTTGTGCGGAGTGAACCAATCACCACTTCTAGTTCTTCGTCTTCATCGTGGACGATACCGTAGACCACCGCCGTGTGGACGTTCTCTTCAGTAACCAAAAAGTCGGCTGCTTGAGGAATGGCATCGCGATCGTCATAGCGCAAATATCCCACCCCAGCAATTGAGAAATTATTTTGCACGGTGCGATTCTTGAGCGATCGTTCAATCACATCCATCACCTGCCGGGAGCGAGAAGCTTGCAATACGGCATTCAGCAACTGAGCATCGTAAAACCGACTAAGATACGCCGCTGCCAAAAAGTCTTCTTCTTGCGCCTGCATCAAGCGATTGGTATCCGATCTCAAGCCATGCATGAGTGCGGTCGCACACTTTACGTGCTCACTAATGTTGCTATCGAGCTTTAGCAAACCCGATCGCAAATAATACGTCATAATCGTCGCTGTGGCGCGTGTATGCGGGCGAATATCACTGAATTCTGGTTTCAGATCCTCCTGCATACTGTGATGATCAATCACTGCGGTAATCGGCACCTTCGCCTGTTGCACCAGGGGCAGCAATTGGCTGGTCGTCCCCTGATTATCTACAAACGTACATCCCTGGTAAGCTGAAAAATCCTTCGTTTTGGCAATTTGGGTGGTCCAGCGTTGCAAGGGGATGCCTGTCAACTTCACCAGCGCGATATTTTCCTGATGGCTCAGTGCGCCAGAATAAACCAGATCACACTGAATATCGAATTTTTGTGCGATTAACTTATAGGTCCAGGCAGAAGACAGCGCATCTGGATCGGGGAAGTCTTGCAAAATGACCAGATGGCGGTTGCCCCGATGTCGTTCAAAGGTTTGTCGCAATGCTTCAACCCGTTGTTCGGCTTCTGAGAGCGGAGATTTTTCTTTTGTGGTTGTTAATTTCTCTTGAGCAGAGTGGGGTGAAGTCGCCATCTCACCAAAGGTTGAATAGAGTTCAGAGGTCGCAGAATTCGCTACAATGTCCAAACTTGAATCGATCGTTGCAGGTTCCGACTTCATCCCTGAAGTGTTGGGAGATTTAAGCGAATTAGCTTTCATGATGGGGGTAAGTGGGTGAAGATTGATCGCACCTCTTGATCCTGGCAAAAAGATCAAGGTCTGCATAGTCAGGAAAACCCGCTCGGTTTGGCCGCAACGGATGGACCGATGCAATCGATAGGTTCTGTTACCAACACCCTGATTGCATCAGCTCCTGTTTGAAAAAGCGATCGTGGATTAAAAAAGCATTGCACCCAGGACAGCCTGTTTTGTAACTGGCGATTGAGTGTTTCTAAAGAATAGAGCATCCCCCTCTCATTGAGTATCCTCAGGCTCCACGGTATCTAGCAATTCTTAGACAATTGATCTCAACTTTAATTGACACGACCGCTGAATGGTCAGGCTGATCAGTCAGCGGTGCTTCTGCAATCGCTTGTTCCAAACCTAAACCAGTATGAAGCGCCCTCAAATAATGGGCTTAAGTCCTTTTCTCATCCCTCAGCAGCAGAAATGCTGTATTGCGTGTTCACAGGCATGACTGTTACAAAAATAAAGTGGCACATTTCACCGAAGAAATGCACCACTTTCTTATCGCAGATTATACTTATCGCTTTATCTAAAACCAACCGCTGCTTGCCAAACAAACGCAAGCAGCAAGAAAAAGACGGGAATAACCGGGAGAACATCCACCAGGGGATCGAAGATTGAATAAGCTTCGGGGAGTTTTGCCAACAGCAGTGCCACTTCCATTTATCAGTAACCCTCTCCAACACAGATTTTTAGAATTGCCATGAATTTTAACATGGTTGGGGGACGCATTTTAATCAAGCGATCGTTCAACCTTTTTGTGCAATATGAGCTCAGCGTCTCATCCACCCATCGGACTCTCCACTCCGATCGCACAAACTTTCGGTTGCCGAATAGAAAAACTTCAGTGGGGGAATCCCAAACGATTCGCTATAATGGCAACACATCAACAAGGGGCTGTAACGGTTTCGACGTTTTGGCGAACACTACCCTGTGATACAGGTCGAGAGCGGGCTACCTCTCGAAAATCAATGGCTCAAAACAAGTACATGCGAACAACATTGTACCTTTTGCTCGTAAGGCTGCCGTTGCTGTTGCCTAAACACCTCTCATAGGTTCGAGCGTCTGCTGTTTGACTCCGTTAAGGATGGCAGACAAACCCCAACGGATGCTCTAGCAAAGTTCCTCTGGTTGGTTGCTAGCTAAGATTTAACCAGAGCATCCCATCGTCCGGGATAAAGGGCGATTCCCGCTTCGAGGATTAGAGAAGCTAAACCTGTGAATGAGCGGTGTACTAATACCCAGGGCGGACACGGGTTCGACTCCCGTCAGCTCCACTGATTAAATAAAATCAATGCCCGATCGCGAGAAATTCAACTCCCCGATCGGGCATTTTTATTTTTTGCGTGATAATAGATATTGGCGGAGAAACGATGGGCTGGGCATGAGGTTAATGCAGCCCTGCCATTAAAGGGGTGCCATTAAACGGTCGTACCATCCCAATAGATAAAATTATCTAAAATGTCGTTCCAGGACATTTGCAAAGTGCCTTGTCCATATTGGCTAACGGGACTGCTCTCTCCCCAGGGATTGAAGAGCGTAAACATTTGGGTGGTAGCATTGTATCCCACCACGCTGTAGGCATGACCCGGTACGATGCCAGGTTGGGTGGTGCCAGGATCACCGGTTGCAAAGCCAACGAATTGTCCTGACATAATGGCGCTGACGACCGCGTTAAATTCGGTTGCCATACTGCCCCAGCCATTCGCGATCGTGCCAGCGCGTCCGGTAATGTGACTTAATGCATCCCCTAAAAAACCGCCTGAAATCCCCTGATAGCTGTTGGTATTGTCTTGTCTGATCCAACCGGATTCATTCAGTTGAGCGTAGGCTTTTTCTGCCAGCGCGACCCACAATTCATTCGACGTATCGTAGTAGAATCCGCCAGCGCTGCCTGATGGATGAGCAAAGGCAAACTGTCCATTTCCCCAGGTGGGTAGGTTGCGATCGACCGTGACATAATCAGCCACACCATTATTGAAAAACCTGACGGTGAAAGTATTATCGCCATTGTCGATGAACATGTTTTGAATGATGTTCGGCTGGTTGGCAGCAATACTGGACAGGGAGGCGAGGAAGTAGCAATTGCCCAAGTTTCCCTGGTTGATGTCTTGGTAACTAATGCCGTTTTGGAAGAGAGAACCATTGGCAAAGTGATAAGAGAGCGTGACGCTGCCGGAGTCGTCGCTGGCAAAAGGATGATCCATGCCTAGGAACCATTTGCTCACCAGGGTAGTCAGTTGGTTGCCACTGCTGCCCACGGTTAGATTGCCCAACGAATTGCCCTGATAAGATTGGTTGGCAGGGTCACTATTCACCACTTTATTCGTCAGGATTTTGACATAATCTGGCATGCCTAACAGCACCGCACCGCTGACTAGCGATCGCAAATCACTCAATTCGGCACCACTAACCAGGTTATCTAGCCCAGTTTGGTTGAGAATTGACAGCATATCCGTGCGACTCAATTGTCCATCCCGATCTAGGTTGCGAGCTAAATCGCGCAAGCTCGGATCAACCAAATTTCGGGTAAACCAATCGCCGCCTAAGTTGAGAGTTGTGGCTTGCCATTGAGCACCGGGTACTGCAGGCGCGTTCATCTGGAGAGTGGCAACGGCGGTCGTACCCGACATCTGCCAGATCACCTGTAAACCCGATGTCTCGTTGCGCCAGAGAATATCTGGACGTCCATCGCCTGTAAAGTCGCCAGCGCCAGCCATGTGCCAATTTGCCCCGCCGACCGTGACACCAAAACCAACGGTGGCGATTGGAATGGCATGGTTCATTTGCCAAATGACCTGGTTACCAGTGGCATAGTTGCGCCAAACAATATCGGCTTGCCCGTCGCCGGTAAAGTCGGCAGCCGCTTCAATTTTCCAGTTTGCATCGGTGACCGTGGGACCAACATTGTTAATGGTGGCAACTGCGGTGGTGTGGTTCATTTGCCAGATCACCTGGTTGCCAGTGCCATGGTCACGCCAGAGAATGTCTGCTTGTCCGTCTCCGGTAAAGTCTGCTGCTGCTTCGATCTGCCAGTTTGCCCCAACCACAGCGGGACCCACATTGACGGTGGCGATCGCGTTGACTCCATTCATTTGCCAGATAGCTTGAGCACCTGTGGTGGCATTGCGTAGCAGAATATCCGCTTGTCCATCGCCTGTAAAATCTGCATTGGCTGCGATTTTCCAATTGAGGTCGCCCAGCGTGGGTAGGCTGGATTGTGTCGTGGCGGTGGTGCCATTCATCTGCCAGAGCAATGTCTGTCCAGTTGTGGTATTCACCCAAACGATGTTTGCCTGATTGCTATTGGTGCTGGTTGTTGCGAGTGCCGGAGCTGCACTTGCGACAGCGCCTCTCTGGTTTGTGACTGGATCGACTAACGCCTGAGCAGGTGCGGCACTACTGCGATTGATGAAGCGATCGCTGAAGGAAGCTGAATCAGTTTCCAGTAAAGTGGTTGAGTGACTATTCGAGTGCAGCCATGCAGCCGCATTTGCGTGAGAGGCGGTGTTGAGGTCGGAGATGGAAGAAGGGGTAAAACGGTGTGGCATTTTCGTGACAATCTAAATCAAAGGGGTGGAAAGGGGCGGAAAGACACAGCAATTCTCAAACTCAAGGCACAGGAAACTGTCAGACTTGGGGGCGCAAGTCTTCCTGAAGACTGGGTTTAATTGGTACAAGCTTGGTAGGGGGCAAGCACTGACTCAGTGATTGCGAAGTTCTATTCTGATAATTGGTCGGGTCAGGTTGCTACAGTATTTTTTCTATAGCATTTTCTCTATCGCATCTTTAGCTACAGGTTTTTTGCTGGTGATTACTTAAACGATCGCCCACATTTTTACGATTTCAGACCATCAGAATTCAAAACCAAGGTTGGAAAAAGATATTTACTTATCCTTTGAGCCATCCAGTTTTATGCAAAAGGGTTGTTTTTTTGACCATTTGCTTGTTCAGTGCCTGGAATGCATCAAGGGACTTGATATCTTCAACCTAGAGCAAAAAAGAGAAGAGACCGAGAAGGTAACGGACGATCTCAAGTGATATAAGTCACATTAAACTCAGCACAATCAGCCGTTAGAGATTATTTTTACTGTTTGGCAGGAAACTTACCTAATTGCACTTTGATGGTTTGAGTCTGCCCATTTCGATAGACTTCCAACTGCAAAAGATTCCCGACTCCTTTAGATTCCACCCATTCCTGCACCTCTGAGGCAGTCTTAATAGGTTTGCCATCCACTTTCTGAATCACGTCTCCTTCTTTGAGTCCCGCCTGCGTTGCAGGCGAATCACTGAGGACTCGGACAATCAAAACCCCTCGATCTTGAGAGATCTTGGGGTGAGTGGCATTCACATTCGTGTCATTATTCAGTTCTTTTTTCAAGTCTGGGGTCAAATCGACCATCTGAATGCCAATAAAAGGGTGCTCGGCTTTCCCTTGAGAAAATAACTGTTTTGCAACTCGATTGGCGGTCTGGATTGGAATCGCAAAGCCTAGTCCTTGAGCGTCTGCTCGAATCACCGTGTTGATGCCGATCACTTCACCACGATCGTTAAGCAAAGGTCCACCAGAGTTTCCCGGATTGATGGCGGCATCGGTCTGAATAAAGCGCACTCGTTTATCTTGAAAGTTCGGATCGCCGACTTCGTAGCCCGATCGCCCGATCGCGCTGATAATCCCTGCGGTGACGGTATTGTCTAACCCCAGGGGGTTGCCGATCGCGATTGCCCATTGCCCTGGCAACACAGCATCAGAGTTTCCTAGGCGTACGGTTGGCAAGTTGTGAGCATCAATTTTGACTACAGCGACATCGGTCACAGTATCTATACCAATCACTTTTCCGTCAAACGATCGCCCATCCTTGAGTGTCACTTTGACCAGGTCTGTCCCCGAAACCACATGGGCATTCGTCATTACCTGTCCATCGTCAGTGAGAATAAAACCCGATCCGGTTCCGCTTTCGGGTTGCTCTGGGACTTGATCACCAAAAAACTGGTGAAAGAAAGGATTTTGTGAAGTGTCCGATTGGGGCATCACGCGATCGATACGCACCACCGCTGGACCGACTTGATCAGCTGCTTCAGCAATAAAATTGGAGCCAGTGGATGGTGGCATTTCGGTTTCTGTTGCGCGATCTCGCGTAGTGGGCGGCAACGAAACTGCAACGGGTTGAAACTTTTGGCTGGAAGACGGAGCACCCATCAAATGGCGACTGAACAGCAGACCAGCACTACCCCCAAATACGAGCAAGGCGAGATAAATGGCGAACTGCTTCACAGGTCTCCTCATAGGATTCATGCTCAACGACAAAAGAGAAAAGAAGGTCTTGATCCTAACTCATGCCAATTGCCTTAACTGTTCAAGTGGCTGAGAAGTTTGGCTACCTCCCTGAGTCTGATGTTACTCAATCTCCAGATGTTTTTCCAAAAGTGACAGAGAAGCATCACTTGGGGGAAGTCGATCGTGACTCACTTTTTGTAAGTTAGAATCAAGCACTCTTGGTTTGTATCAATGACTTTCTCTGCTCGGTTGGCTTTGATCTCAGTCAGGTTTGGGTTGGCAGTGGGTTGTGCTCTGGGATGGAGTTTGCCAGCGATGAGTGCCGAAGGAGCCTGCGATCGCCCTGCCCTGGAACAAATGGTTCGGCACAAAATTGTTGCGGGTGAAACGCTGGCAGAGATTTCTCAACGCTATCGCCTGATTCCGGCGACGTTGATGGGGATGAACCCAGCTTTGCGCAATGGCAAATTACCGATCGGCGCTGAAATTCTGATTCCCCCTTACAACGGTATCCGTGTTCAGGCAACTCGAGGGCAAACCTGGCGTGATCTGGCGGAGCTCTACAAAGTCAGGGCAGATGTTTTGTTTGAGATCAATGGCTGTCTGGCAACTCCCAAAGTTGTCTTTGTTCCAGGGGTAAACTGGTCTCCTAACCCGTCGCCTGTCGATACTGCCAAGCCAGGAACCTTGACCCAAATTTTGACAGGGTACCCCCTCCCCACGTCTGCAATGGTGGTGCTAGGGTATGGCTGGAAGTTGCGATCGTCTACAGAACAAGTTGCCTTTCACAGTGGGGTCGATCTGGCTGCCAAACCTGGCACCCCTGTGTTAGCAGTGGGGGATGGCACTGTTGCCTTTGCTGGAAAACAAGGCATTTACGGCAATCTGGTTGTGATCAATCACCACCAGGGCTGGCAAACTCGTTATGCCCAACTGTCTACGATTAAGGTGCGGGTGGGGCAATGGGTTGCCAAGGGCACTACGATCGCGCTAACTGGCACGAGTGGCAAGCCTAGCTCCGCCGAACCCCATCTGCATTTTGAAATTCGCTCGAATTCCAAATTGGGTTGGGTGGCAGAAAACCCGGATAGTTATTTGCAGCGGGTGAAGCGGTAAAGAAGATAGAGAATCAAAATTCTTCTTATTTCCCTTTCAACAAGCGATCGATGGCTTGTTGCAGTGTTTCGCGCACTTTTTCTGCCTCATGATAAGCGATCGCTCGTCTTTGTAATTGGGTGGGATCTTGTTCGACCCAGGGGCAGTAGGGAGTTTGGACGAAGTAGCGCAAACGCGATCTCGCGACCCACACGCCCATGGAAGGAAACAGCAGAAACAAGGGCATCAGGGGTGAAATAGGAAATAAAGGTAAGCCTAACCAATCGGCCAGTTTGTGCAAATTCACTGCCCAAGGATGCAAGGCTTCGTTGCCCAAACAAACAACAGGTAGAATCGGCACCTGATAGCGAGCACTGAGTCGAATAAAGCTGGGGTCAAAAGTTTCTAACTGATATTGTTTCTTTTGTCCTTTGATCAGTCCTCGCCAGCCTTCAGGTGCGTAAAGTAACAGGTTTTTTTCCGCGATCGCTGCTTCCAGACTTTCTCGGTCTGCCCGGACTGCTCCCATCACCTGCGCCCAACGATTGGGTAGCCACCACCGCAACCAGGGATGATCGAAAAAGATTGGATGTGCCAGTGGTCGCCCCAACCATCCCTGCTCTTGGCTTAAAAACCCTGCCAAGCCTAGAAAATCCCAGGGAAAGCACATCCCAGCATGATTCATTACAACAATAGCAGGGGGGTGGGCAAGCATAAGTGGATGGGGATGAAATTCTGCCCGAAAGTAATGCTGCAAAATCGGAGCCAAAATTTCATCACGAAAAGCTTGTTGATAGGCGGGATCGGGCTGAAGCTCGCTTGCCGATCGCGGTGATCGTCCTCCTAAGCGTAACCAACGCAGCAGGAATGCCACATAGAACCCACCTGGAATTAGAAATAATGCATATTCCAAATTGTTCCAGCCATCTGGGTCAGGGCGGTAGTGCTGCCAGTGCCGATTAAACAAAATCAGCCAACCGGGTGGAAACCACAGACAAAACCACTCAAACCAACCAAACCGAAAAGAATTCGCTGAGACCTTGGCGTGATTGGGATTACGATCGTACCCTCGATTCAGCATTTTCTAAATTGGTTCGCACCATCCTAATCGTTTGTGGCAAAACTCCAACCATCAAAGCAAATGCCTCATCAGGCAACTGAGCTACGGTCTCTGCATCGAAATAATTTTCAAACTGACTTAAAATCATTTGTGCTCGTTGCAGAGGGACAGGATTATCAGTAATTTGTTGGGTCAGACGAATCCATTGTCGCCGAATTAAATAGGCTTTTTGGCGATCCTCCGCAGACTCAGGGCAAATCAACGACAAATTTCCGACTGGAGTCACCCGCTGACAGTCTACATCAAGCAAGCTCCCAACGGCTGACCCTGGACCTGCAAACTCTGCATAATACTCTCTATAGATAATCAAACCGTTTTTGCGGCGACTATTGACCATTAATAACTGTCCATTATTAATCTGAGTCAGAATCTCAGACATACTTTCCCGATCGATAACAGCCTGACAGAAATTCGGATGTTCATACTTCATACCGATTGAGCCAAAGTGCTGACCCTGATCTAGAGACAGCAAAGAAGTTGGCATATTCTATATCACCCAAGAGCTACCAGACTTTACACCCTGCTTAAACGGATATGGCTAGCGCTAAAACAGCACCGTCATAGGCGGAGATAAAGTGATCTCGCGGTCTTACTAATCAAAAAAATTCAGCCAAAGTACTGGATGAAATCACCATCCTGACTCGAAACTCAGTACGCCCTTGGTGGCGAAAGTTGTCCATCAAGCGCTCAAATCATTATGAGAAAAGAGCAAACTATAAAGAAAATTCTCAGGAAAATCACTTAGGTGATATTTTTGATTTTATTTTATTGGGGTAAACCAAGATGCAGCCTAAAAAAATTCTAAAGTACGACTTCAATTCATTCGGGATATTTGAAGAACTTCTAAAAAAAATGACTACTTTTTTGAAGTTCTGATAAAGATCTGAAGAAAATCTTTGAGGTCTGTTCAGAAGTGCTTAGTTCAAGGATTGATGAGCTTTCGGAAAGTTGTGTAAATCTCCTTTCAAGTTTGCTTCCTCTCATCATTTTTTTCCGGTTTATTTACATATTGACGGAGAAAAGAGGCAGCCTGTTTCTCTTGCCTTGTCATGAAAAAAAATGTAGCTGCCGGTCTGTTTCTACTAGTTGCTGCTAAAGTTTTCACTGTTCCTGCGATCGCCAATGAACCTCACTCCGAGTTACTGCTTGACCCCGATCTTAAATGCTTCCTGACAACGAGTGTGGGGTTGTTGATTAATCTGAATCAGATGTGCAAACGCATCGTTCCCGCCTCAGCCACACTTAAACCCTCCCAACCGATCGCTGCCTCTTCTAATCCTGAGACCGATACCAAAATGGGTGCGGTCAAACCTGTGGGTACCCCCACCATCCAAAAGGCAGAGTCAGGCTATTGGATGGTTTCCTGCCAGATCATGAACAATACGAATCAACCAGTCAATTCAGTGTTAGTAACTTTTTCTATCGATCCCTCTGCAGATGGAGAAGGTATCCCGAATACGAACTCAACTTATATCCAACCCCTGACGATCCCGGCTGGTGAATCCGGTTCTCTGGAAATGCTGGTGAAAGAATCTGGAAAAGTGCAAATTTTAGCAGTGGAATGGCAATGGATCGATGGCACCCCTGGAACTTTTCATCCCAGCCTGCCATAGCTAGAATTTTGCCTCCTGACTCCTGAAAACGCTGTAATAATAGTCATCTCATCCACTCAGCCACCGAACTGTAGCTGACTCATCCGAAAAATTGCCGTAAGTCCAACGAATCCCAATCCTCAGCAATAAAAAAGGCTTCCAGAAGGAAGCCTTTTTTGGTAAAAAACTTTTATTCGATTTCCGCATTAACAACTAAGAATCTCGCTCACGAGAGATTTTAGTAGTTCGTTGTGCGAGAACCAGTAGCAGGTAGATTGCCAGAAGATAACCCGTTGCCAGGACAGGAATAATTAGGGGGATGTCATGGTAGAACATAGTGTTAGGAATAGTAAGTGAGGGCAAGTGCTAAGGAATATCAAATTTCACACGAACGAACCTGGACAGTAAGCCGAATCCTATGTGGAAGCTGACCTACCGTACAGCAGCCCTGCTAGAAGGCAATCACCAACTAATTTCAGCCAAATCCTCAGATTCCGAGCTATCTAAACCTCTCCACTCCATAACAAAAACTCGCCTTGAGAACAAACGAACCAAAACAATTGCCGTCTGGTCAAACTGATCGCTTACTGCTGGAGTCGTTGATCGCCAAAGTTAACAAGATGAATTTATTTGGAGCGAGAATTCTCAGAATCTTAACGATTTGATTGAATTTTTAGCCCTTACTGAATTGCGTATTTAGTTTTTGAAATCCTTACTCACCAGACTAACACAAGGCTTCCAGCTTTTGAGTACTTTTTTTTAGCGTGCTTAAACTTTCTATACAATTGCCACAGAGCTCATTAATTAAGGATTACAAGGTTTTGACGACGAAAATCTGGAAAACTGAAGTCAGAGATCCGTTATTCAAGTCGGTAGCTTAAAATGGATTCAGAATATGTAAAATTTCGTAATCTATCTGCGCCCAGACTGGCTCCCTCATGACCTCATCAGCAACCTCCCTTTTTGCTCCGGTTGAAGCAGACCTGTGTGTGCTGACGGAAAACCTTAAAAAACTCATTGGTGCTCGCCATCCCGTCCTTTTTGCCGCGGCAGAACATCTGTTTGGTGCAAAAGGGAAGCGGTTACGTCCCGCGATCGTCTTGTTGATCTCCTATGCAACGATGATGGGAAAAGAAATCAGCCAACGCCATCGACGACTGGCTGAGATCACTGAAATGATTCATACTGCAAGTCTGGTTCATGACGATGTTGTGGATGAATCGGAAGTACGACGCGGTATCCCCACAGTGCACAGTAGCTTTGGGAATCGGATTGCAGTCCTCGCTGGAGACTTTTTGTTTGCTCAATCTTCCTGGTATCTGGCAAATCTCGATAACCTGGAAGTTGTCAAGCTGCTGTCGGAGGTCATTATGGATCTGGCAGAAGGAGAAATTCAGCAAGGGTTGAGTCGCTTTGCCTGCAACCTGTCGATCGAAGCCTATCTAGAAAAAAGCTATTACAAAACAGCTTCTTTGATTGCCAATAGTTCCAAGGCTGCCGCTGTATTGAGTGATGCCTCAAGTGAAATGGCGAATGATCTCTATCAATACGGTCGGCATTTAGGTTTGGCATTCCAAATCGTCGATGACATTTTAGACTTTACAGGTTCCACTGAAGCGCTGGGTAAACCTGCTGGCTCTGACCTGAAAAGCGGTAACCTGACAGCACCTGTGCTGTTTGCTTTGGAAGAAAAGCCATATCTGGAGGTTTTGATCGATCGCGAGTTTGCTCAAGCTGGTGACTGGGAGCAGGCGATCTCGCTGGTTCGAGATAGCCGCGGGATTGAACGATCGCGCGAATTGGCAAATCATCATGCCCACTTAGCTTCAGAGTATCTACACGACTTACCCCCTTCAGAAGCCCGACACACCTTGCTTCAGTTATCTGACTATGTGCTGAGTCGTCTTTACTAAAGGTTGAGGGTAAGTGACTGAAATACGGGTTTTGCTGGTCAAATGTTCGGGACGTACGCAGCCCATTGAGCCACAAAGCGCCCTATCTATAAACATCAGATGGGGCGCTTCGTAAGCAAGAATTTTAGTAATGCTGCCTAAGCCATATTATTTTCGATCGCCCAGCGTGCGAGTTCTGTGCGATTATGCAACCCGGTTTTACCCAACATATTACTCACATGACTTTCGATCGTCCGTTGGCTGACATTTAGCTCATCGGCAATTTCCCGATTTGCCATACCTCTTGCCACAAACTGAACCACCTTTAACTCGGTTGGGGTGAGTTCTACATCAAACGGTACCTGAATTTTTGGACCTGTTTCGGTTCCTTTATCCTTACTGGCAAGAATCCGAGAGGCTGACTTGAGTGAAGACTCGACCTGAGCAACTAATTCTTCGGGTTCAAACGGTTTCACCATGTACACATCTGCACCAATGTTGAGGCCTTTGACCCGATCCTGGCTCTGCCCTTTGGCTGACAAAAATAAAACTGGAATCCAATTTGTTTGGGGATTTTCTCTTAATTGTTTGACCAGAGAATAGCCATCCATTTCTGGCATCATTACATCGCAGATAATCATATCTGGGATATCTCTTTCCAGAATTTCCAGTGCCTCCCGACCATTTTCGGCGGTGATTACCTCATAACCCCGAAACTCAAGATAGTCCTTCACTAATAGGATTAGGTTAGGGTCATCATCGATAAGTAGGAGTCGCTTGCTACTTCCTACACTGGTTTCCTTCATGCTGTATTACTCACCGTGCCTGGATTCAGTAAAAACTGTGAACCAACCTCATACTGCGTCACATTCTACTAAACTCTATTCGATGATGCACAAAATACAAGTTCGCTAGCACTTTAATTAGCCCTAAGCTTGTTTGAGTATCTTAAGCGACCAAAAACTCTGAGTTTAATAGACATGCGGATGACAGAGATTCACATCCATGTTATTACATCGCTTCTCGAATAAACTAGCTCGATAATAACTGTTACGACTTTCAGTTCAGATAAATACTTTGTGAAGAGCACCCGTTTGATTCTTGTTTATCATAGGTTCGATCGTCCCGGAAAGATCAAGTGGGGCGGGTTTTCTTGACTGCTCAGGCATGACTATTATTTGAGTTTTGTTGTTGGATGATGGAGCAAGTGGATGCTGCTGCGATCGTTCTAATTCAGCATTGTTTTGTCAGATCGCGTCAGCGAAATTACGGATTTCTGAGAAGATTGAGTCAATCACAACTTTCTCCGAACCATCGAAGTTATTTTATTCTTCCGCGAAAATCTTTTGGGTTGGCAGTAAAAATAAAGGAGCCGTAACCCGACGTAAGAGGATGGTTTGCAGATTGCCTTCGATAATTTGGGTCGCTTCTAGTTCCAGGTCTCCCCAGAGCATATGCTCGTTTTGGGTAGGCACTCTGCCCAGGTGATGGATCATAAAGCCTGCCAGGGTTTTGTATGCGTTACTGGTTGGCAGTGTGAGCCCCAATTCCTGGTTGAGGGCCTCGATCGCGATCGTCGCAGGAATAGATAGGGAGTGTGCATCCGTTTGAATCAGGGAGACCTGAGAGGGGGGGAGCTCAAATAAGTTGACTTTGCGAGTCAATCGGAGCGTGAGTAGCCTAACTGTACCGTTCAAAATAAATAGAAGCGGGGCAAACAGGTAAGCGCATAACTGTAAGGGGCGAATGAGCACCAGGATGGTTTCTTCTGGAGCATTCGCTGCAATAACCTTGGGAACCAGTTCGCCAAGTACGATCTCGATATAAGTCACTAGAAAAAAGGCGACCGCCACTGAAATAGAGTGGGCGGTAAGCATGGCGGGTAAGCGACCGATCGGCAAAAGCTGGATCCAGGGTTCAATCCAATGAACAGTTGCCCCTTCCCCTAACCACCCCAACAACAAGCTCCCTGCTGTGGTTCCAGTTTGAGTTACTGAGAGGAAGTGCTCGATTTGGGTTTGAGCAGTGTAAACTTGCTCGGCTGCTTTGTGCTGGTTTGTCTCAGTCTCAGATTGAGCCAGACGATAAATTTTTTCTCTAGAAGCAGAAACTAGGGATAGCTCAGCAGCAACGAAAAAGGCGATCGCCAGCGTGAGCGCGATCAGGACGGCAAACCGCAGTAAGGTTTCCGTCACTTCAATTTCAATTGCTTGCAGTGCGCTAGAAGTTAGCATCTTAATCAAAATAATGAAAAATGAGAGCTTGAGTATCGTATCCTCAGTCTGCCGATTTCTGGCAAGATTTTGCTGCCTCTTTGGGGTGGGGATTCCCGACCGATCCGTGATCTCGTTCACATTTCTATCGGAGATGACTCACGAGTTAGGGAAGTTCCTCTCACACCATTGAGTTAACAAAATCACGTAACAGGCTCTGATTACGTCACGTTCATTGCCTGGCTACCTGGAGCATAGTAGATAAGAAAGCAACCCAATTAGAAAATTCAGAGGTGCGGAAATGGTCGTTCGTCAGATTGTGCAGCACGCGTTGATGTCGGGTCAGCTCACTGCAGAAACCGAATTCCATCTGGGGCAATTGTTTGATTTAGGAACCGATTTAGAAGATATTGAGGCTCTGACTGATTTGCAACAGGCGGTGATGATGGGACAGGTCAAACGACAGTCGATGCAGATGGATAGCAAGACCTTCTCGTCCGATCGATAAAGTGATCGTCGTAAAGAAATTTACTCGATTTAGGGCGGCAGATGTCTGCAATGAACATCTCGCTCACCTAACAGATTTAAATTAGGAAATTCTTTAATAGAATCTTCTATTGCCTAGAATCAATTGTCTTCAGTCCACAATTCCCCTGTTTTATCGCCTCAAGTTGAAGATTTGGGCTGATAGGTTGAAGCAACGTGAAGCTCTTTGAGTTGCTGTGCATCCACACCTGAGGGAGCGGCAGTAAGCAAACAACGTGCCTGTTGTGTTTTGGGGAAAGGAATAACATCCCGAATGGATTCCTCCCCTGCCATCAGCATGACTAGGCGATCGAGTCCGTACGCCAAACCACCATGGGGAGGGGCACCATAATCGAATGCTTCGAGCATAAAGCCAAAGCGTCGGTGGGCTTCTTCCATCGACATACCGATCAGCTCAAACACCTGTTGTTGAATTTCGGGTTGGTAGATCCGCAAGCTGCCACTGACCAGTTCAAACCCGTTGAGCACTAAATCATAGGTCTGAGAACGGGCGGTTTTGAGATCGTGCAGATCGTCAGGATGAGGTGCTGCAAAGGGATTGTGAGCAGCTTCCAGCCGTTTTTCTTCGGCATTCCACTCAAACATGGGGAAGTCAGTAATCCACAGGAAATTGAGTTGGCTGGTGTCGATGAGTCCCAGTTCTCGTCCGACTACCTGCCGTAGACGATCGAGAGTTTTATTGACCATGTTGGTGTCGCCTGCGCCAAAAAGCAATAGATGCCCAGCCTGCGCTCCTGTTCGTTCTAGCAATTCCTGAGTTTGGGTGGGAGTTAGGTTGTCTTTGATAGCCCCGATCGTGTCAATTTCACCATTCTCTCGCACCCGAATATAGGCTAATCCTCTGGCACCACAGGTTTCTGCTTCTTTAAATAAATCTCCACCTGGTTTAATTCGCACGTTAGAAATTGCGTCATTGCCCTGAGGGATAGGCAGCACTTTAACTACGCCACCTGATGCGATTGCACCCGAAAATACCTTAAAGCCAGAGTCCTTAAGCAAATCTGAGACATTGACCAACTCCAATCCAAAACGCGTGTCAGGCTTGTCGGTGCCGTACCGTTCCATAGATTCTGCATAGGTAAGCTGTGGGAAAGGTCGGGACAATTCCACACCCTGTACTGTTTTAAACAGGTGGCAGACCATGTCTTCATTCAGGGCAAAGATCTCTGCCTGGGTCATGAAGCTCATCTCCATGTCCAACTGGGTAAACTCTGGCTGGCGATCAGCACGCAAGTCTTCGTCCCGGAAGCAGCGGGCAATCTGGTAATAGCGATCGACGCCTGACACCATTAGCAGTTGCTTAAAGAGTTGTGGCGATTGGGGGAGTGCGTACCATTCCCCTGGGCTAACCCGTGACGGTACTAAATAATCTCTGGCACCTTCGGGGGTCGATCTGGTCAGGATAGGGGTTTCTACTTCCATAAACCCTTGGACATCCTCCAGATAGCGGCGCAGGGTTTTGGTGACCTGATGACGCAATTGCAGATTGCGACTCATGCGCTCTCGGCGCAAGTCCAGGTAGCGGTACTTTAAGCGCAATTCTTCCCGAACATTTTCGGTTTCGGCGGCTGACACTTGAAAGGGTAACTGCCGATTGACTGCGTTAAACAATTCAATGTGATCGGCGTAAACTTCTACTTCGCCCGTTGCCAGGCGAGGGTTGAGCGAGTCGCTAGGGCGTTGGCTGACTCGTCCCGTGACTTTGACGACATACTCATTGCGCAAATCCCCGGCTTGCTGATACGAGTTGGGGGTTCGTTCTGGATCGCTGACAATTTGGATCAGTCCGGTGCGATCGCGCAAATCTAAAAAGATCACCCCTCCATGATCGCGGTGACGATCAACCCAACCGCAAAGGGTAACCGTCTCTCCAATATGTTCGGCTCGGAGTTGACCACAAGAGTGGGTTCGCATGGTTCTGAAATCTTGCCTGAAAAGTGATGGGTTTAGTTTAGCGATTGCTGAGAACGCTGCCCTCAAGTTGACAGGTTACCCTAACAAATCTGTGAAACTTACCCATTATGCCCCAGGATTTGTCACAAAACTTGGCAAACGGATCGTCAAGCGAGAAAATGGGGATATGTCACTCACTAGTCTTCCCGTGAACAACGTCCGCACTGTCTCAGATACGAAGCGAGCTTTCTACAACATCCACACCCGCCCGATTCATTCGATTTATCGGCGCGTGGTTGAGGAACTTATGGTAGAAATGCATCTGCTGTTGGTCAATGCGGACTTCCGCTATGACCCAATTTATGCTTTCGGGGTGGTCTCAACCTTCGATCGCTTTATGCAGGGCTACCAGCCAGACCCCGACAAAGAATCTATCTTTAATGCGCTGTGTCAGGCGATGGAGTGTGATCCTCAGCAATATCAGCGAGATGCCAGTCGGCTCAAAGACTTAGCAAATCGCTTGCCAGGGCAAGAAATACTGGCATGGTTGAGTCAGACGACGATGGTAGACGGGACTGAGGATTTGCGACAACAAGTTCAAACGATCGCGAATAATCCTCACTTTAAATACAGTCGCTTGTTTGCAATCGGGGTATTTAGTTTACTTGAACAAGCGGCGCCTGAAATGGTGAAGGATGATGCTCAGCGCAATGATGCGCTGAAGCAAATTTGTGCCGCTTTACACCTACCGGACGAGAAAGTCCAAAAAGATCTGGAACTATATCGCAGTAATTTGGAAAAGCTGATTCAGGCACGTATTGTGTTGGAGGATGTGCTCAAGGCAGATCGTAAAAAGCGAGAGGAGCGCGCTCAGGCTAAGGGAACATCCAATACAGATTCGCTCTCTTCTGATAGCTCTAAGGATGAAGCTCCTTCGGGTTCTTGAGTATATCAGTGTATTAGAACTTGGCGGAAATCTACTTACCATTCTGGCTCCTGACTCCCTCAGAATGGTTCCCTAACTTATGACTATTGATAGCTCCCAGATCTAGGATCTGGGAGCTATCAACGATTTGATGGGGAAATAGGGGGTGATAATTTGCTTCGATCAGATCAATGTGACAGATTTCTGACAAAAGCCAGTCAAGTCGAGTAGAATTACTGAATGAAGCTTAGATAAGGAAACAATTCCCAATTTTTTTGAATCCGTAAAGAATTGGTGAATTAAATTGACGTTGCTTCAAGGGATGATCGAAAAAGATGTCAGTAGTAAGGGTGTCTAGGATGTCGTTCAGCCACATAGGGGTGCTCTCATCTAAAAAAACATCTACCTGAAAGCTGAAACTAAAGTTCGTACCCGAAAGAATTAATTGTTTCGAAAAAGATTGATCATCGCGTCATCATCTACCCAAGTCTGAACTCTGCTGCTAAAGTATGTGCCTCTACCGATCGGCGATTTAGCAATTCAATTTTTCGTAGAAATGGATCAGCAATTCTGAATTTGATTTGGACAGAAGCCTGAAGTTGTCGAGATTAACAACATAGCTTCTGGGAATTGGTGTGGCGATCGAGATGAATTTTCAAGTGAGCCATTGCTTGCTCTGCATCGGTGTGTTTTGCTGCCAGCCAATTGCTCAACAAAAATGGCTGAAACTTTTCCCAATTGTCTAAATGAGAACCGACTGTTTGAATTAAAACCTGGTTGTTTTCATGAACCCTATCATTAGCCCCCCCTTTCCCCAAACCACACTTTCACAAGTGATTCACCGCATTTTGGCTTGTGGAAAAATTACCAATGACGATCATAATTTTTTGCTCAGAGCAATGTTGTCTGAGCAGCCTTTGGATGAGCAAGATCAAAATCAAGTTAAGCTTGTGTTCGATCGACTAAAAATGGGCTTGTTGAGAGTTGTTGATTGAGGCAAGTTCAACCCGGATGGTATTGGAGACCGCTGAATACGTTTTTAAAGCTCATCAAATCGTGTAAAGTCCCTGGGTTACGGTTGAGGCTTTCTCATCAGTTCCAGAATCTCTATCTACCATGTCAACTGATTTTGCTTATGGTTGGTATGACCAGGATGCATCTGTAGCGGTAGAGCATCCTGCTGAAACGCAGTTATTTCCAAATCGCACTTCTCAGCAGTCAACACCTGAGTTAGAGAAAATTCTAGCTATCCAGCCGGATTCTTTCTTGGGTTGGAGTTATCGGGGATATGTGCTGAACCAGTTGAGTGCCTATGAAGCGGCGATTGCCAGTTATGAGCAAGCTTTTCAATATTGCACCGATGATTATAAATCCTGGTACAACTACAGTTCTGCGTTAATGCATCTGGGACGTTGTGCAGAGGCGATCGCTGGCTACAGCAAAGTCATCGCCCTACAGCCTGGCTATTACCGTGCGTGGTACTACCGGGGCAAAGCCCTCTATCGAACGGGCAACTATATGGAAGCACTGGTGAGCTTCGAGCGTACGCTAGAATTGCGCCCTCAATCACTTAAAGCTTTGAAGCATCGGGGATACGCTCTGGCAAAATTGGGTTGCTATCAGGAAGCTGTGACCAGTTTTGATCAAGTATTGACCCTGCTACCTCATAATGCTGACCTCTGGCAACAACGAGGGGCAGCGCTACAACATTTGGGACATTTCCTAGAAGCTCTGAACAGTTTTGATCAGGCGTTGCTGATTTGCCCACAAAATTCTCATCTCTGGTATAAACGGGGGTTGGTATTGGGCTGTCTGGATCAGTATGAAGAAGCACTAACCAGTTTCGATCGCGCCCTGGAGCTCCAACCCAAAGATTATTGCGCCTGGTACAATCGGGGCATTGCGTTGAAGAAACTCAAGGCACCTGAAGCAGCACTAGAAAGCTTTGATCAAGCATTGATGCTGCAAGACAAAAATGCCAAGGTTTGGGTGATTCAGGGGTTGGCATTGTGGCAGTTGGAGCGAACTGAGGAAGCCCTACTCAGTCTAGAGAAAGCACTGGAGATTCAACCCGATGATCCCAAAGCCTGGTATAGCCAGGGATGTGTTTTCTTTGACTTGCAACGTTATGAGGACGCTGCGAATAGTTACATACGTACTTTAACGATTGAACCGTATCACTGTGATGGCTGGGTTGCCCTGGCGCTGAGTGCCCAAAATATGCAGCAGTATGAAGCAGCGATCGCCAGCTATGACAAGGCGCTGACGATTCAACCAGACAATGCCCAAGTGTTTTATCAACTGGCTTACTGTCATCTTTGCCAAGGTCAGGTGGAATGGGCAAAAGAGCACCTGAGAAGGGCGATCGGACTAGAACCCGATTATCGGAGCAAAGCGCAGGCAGATGCCGATTTGGTGAAGCTGCTGGAGCGATAAATGAGCGTCACCTGTACATCTAAAAACTTTTCTTTGCTGCGAGCGTTCTTCATCAAACGGTCTTTCTAATGAAGAAACAGTGACAGGTTCCGGAATTTGGCGGAAAAGCTAGCTATTACCTTGTGAAGTCGTAGAATGGTTGGACATTTTACGGCTCTACGGGATTGGCGTCGCATGATCGCACAATCTATCTTTTGGGGAGCCGCCTTTACTGTGTAGCGTTTCTAGTGACTTCATGAGAGTTATCCAATTGTTGATGATTGTTTTGCAAAACTGGAAAAGCCTTCACCGCCGCACGATCGCTCTCGCCCTATTCAGTCTCATTGGGGGGCTGAGTCTGCCATCCAAATCAGCGCAAGCCCAAACGATCACTTTTTGTCATCTGTCTCCAGAAGTGATTGCTCAAAAGGAAGCGCTACGGCAGGCAGCCTTCCAAGGCAATAAAGATGCCCAGAAGAAGTACAAAACGCTGGTTCAGCAACACGCAGAACGTCTGGAAAAGTGCCGGAAACAAACCTGGCCCCGAGATTTGGCAATTTGGTTGCGGCTCTACCCTTGTGATGTGCGCAAGGGAGAACTGGATAGCGTGATGGATCGGATTGTGAATCGCGGCTACAATCAGGTCTATATCGAAGCCTTTTTTAATGGACAGGTGTTGTTGCCTGCTGCTGAAAATCGGACGCCTTGGCCCTCGGTGCTGCGAGTTCCAGGATTTGAAAAAGTGGATTTGCTGGCTCAAGCGATCCAGAAGGCGCGTGAACGGGGCTTGGGGGCATATGCCTGGATGTTTAGTATGAATTTTGGCTATACCTATGCCCAGCGATCGGAGCGGCAATGGGCACTGGCGCGAAATGGGTACGGTCAAACCAGTCTTACGGCAGGTATCAGTAAGGGGCTCAGTACCGAAATCGGCGCGGTGAACCCTGATGAGGCATTTATCGATCCTTATAATCCTCAGGCGAAGCAAGACTATTACCAGATGGCTCAGGCGATCGCCCAACGCAGACCCGATGGCATGTTATTTGACTACATCCGCTATCCACGGGGTACAGGCACTGCTTCGGTGGTGAATAAGGTAAGAGATCTCTGGATTTATGGTCCAGCGGCGCAACAGGCGCTTTATAAGCGGGCGCTGAATGACAAAGGCTTAGATCTGATTCGTCGCTATTTGAGCAAAGGCAACATCACTGCCGCAGATGTGGTGGCGGTGGATCGGCAATATCCTAATGAGGGTGAACCGCTGTGGCAAGGACGAAATCCTCCTGTAAAAACAGCAAAATTGTCCCCAGAGCAGCGGCAAGCCGTTTTGCAATGGGAACTTTGGCAGTTGACGATCGCTCATGCGTTGCAGGGAGTACTGGATTTTCTATCTCTCGCGGCATCCACTGCTCAACAGCAGAGCATACCAGCTGGAGCGGTATTTTTCCCGGATGGCAATCAATCGGTTGGGCGTGGGTTTGACTCACGCCTGCAACCCTGGGATCGGTTTTCTAGTTCGCTGCAATGGCACCCCATGTCTTATGGCGTCTGCGGCAATACCAGTTGCATTATGTCGCTGGTGAAGCGGGTGCTCGATCAAGCTCCTCCTGGAGTGGAGGTGAAGCCAGTTCTGGCAGGTATTTGGCAGCGATCGATTAGCAATCGTCCGCCGTTGGAAGTGCAAATGCAAGCTCTACACCAATTGGCACCCCAAATCAAATCTGTGAGTCACTTTGCCTATTCCTGGCAAGAGCCGCAATCTGATCGCGATCGCAAATTCTGCAAACTCCCATAAAGTGCTAATTTGGTTGGCTGGTTGTCATACCATTGGTACCGTCAGCGTTGTGCCACAATCCTGCTGCTTTACCCCTTCACCGCCATACAAATTCAACCCCAAATACCTCTGCAAACGCGATCGCTACCTGCTGACAGACCTGTTCTATCTGAATTCCTGGGATGAACTCTGCCAGGCTCCCAACGGGCTTATCGGCAATGCCACAGGGAACAATGCGGTTAAATCCGCTTAAATCCGGACAGACGTTGAGAGAAAAGCCATGCATCGTGATCCAGCGGCTGACTTTGATGCCGATCGCCCCTACTTTGCGTCCCTTGAGCCAAACTCCCGTCAAGCCAGGAAGGCGTTCACCAGACAACTCATAACTTGCCAGGACGCGAATCAAGACTTCTTCCAACTGCCGCAGATACCAATGCAGATCTTTCTGATAAAAGTTCAGATTCAAAATTGGGTAACCCACCAATTGACCGGGGCAGTGATAGGTCACTTCTCCACCCCGTTCCACTCGAACCACTTGCCATTCGGTTTGAGCAGAGTCAAATTTCAGAAATTCGAGGCTGGCTCCTTGCCCCAGAGTATATACCGGTGGGTGTTCTAGCAAAATCAGAACATCATTCAAATTAGGGTGTTGGCAGCGATCGGCAACCAATACCTTTTGCCAATTCCAGGCATCCTGGTAAGGAATTTGTGCAAATTGATACAACTCACAAATACGACGGGTAGAGAAAGAATCGGCGATCGTCTCTAAAGGCTTAACCCCACTTTGACCGTCGCTCATCCAAAATTCACCAGAAACAGAGAAAGTCATTTAAAAAAATCAAGTGGGTTTTGACGCAAATTCGCGATTCAGTAGGCAAGTTCAAATCAAGAATTATCAAGGGATGCAAAACATTTTAAAGCGAGCTGTTTGCCAGAATACAAAGTGCTAGGGTGAAAACAAACCCAATATTCTCAGGGGAGGAGCTTTATGAAGCTTGTTATCCAGGGTAAAAACATTGAGATCACCGATGCGATTCGTGAATATGTACATCAGAAAATTGAAAAAGCGGTTAATCATTTTCAAAACCTGACGACTGAAGTTGATGTACACCTATCTGTAGCCCGAAACCCTCGGATAAACCCTAAGCAAACGGCTGAAGTGACCATCTATGCAAATGGTGCAGTGGTGCGAGCCGAGGAAAGTAGTGAAAATCTTTACGCCAGCATTGATCTCGTTGCCGACAAAATTGCCCGTCAACTTCGCAAGTATAAGGAAAAACGTCAGGCAAAAGTCCATGTTCCTAAGGAAGTTGAAATTCTCAACGATCAACCCGTGGTCGTTGACTTGCTGAGCGATCGCACGGTTGAGCTTCCTTCTAGTGTGGTTCGCACCAAGTACTTTGCCATGCCACCCATGACGGTTCAGGAAGCCCTGGAACAGTTGGAACTGGTTGACCACGATTTTTACATGTTCCGCAACGTTGAAACAGGCGAAATCAACGTCATCTATGAGCGCAACCACGGTGGGTTTGGGGTCATTCAACCCCGAAATGGCAATGGACATACTCACCAGAATGGTAAAAATGGCAAAACGGCTGAAGCCAATGGTCATGGTTTTATCGAAGCCGACGATCGCTCGAGCATCAAAGTGTAGAGATCGTTTGACAACGTCATAGCAAAGGCAGCGCAAGTCGATTTTGCGCTGCCTTTGCTTTTGCGGAAGCATGGCTGAAGCCAGAATTCAGAAATGCTCTGTAACCCTGAATTCTGGCTTCTGACTCCTGAATTCTTCAGTTGGTGCTGGGTTGTTAGTGAGAATGTGCTCGATCGCTTCAACCAAAAGAGCATTAACACGGATGTATCAAATCCAGCCAAGACTCACTTTTTTCTCAACCGCAATTGGTGCTCAACTGCGATTGGTGCTCAACCATGATCAATTCATAAACCTGTTGCGGCGTCTTGCTAGGTATCTGCTGAAGATCTCTCATAAAGATCTTTCAAACATGTGAGATCTGTCAACCAGAAGATACTGTAGCGGAGACTGCCAACCAGGGGATCCCCTAAAGGGTATCAGCCGCCCCTTCAGCCCCTCTTCCACCCTCTTGATCCGTTTCAGATTCTTCCATCCGATTACCGTTGTCGTAACGTCTTCTACCTGTCCGACCCGTATTGGTTCGTTTCCGAAACTTGCGAGCGTAAGCTTGATTACGAAGGGCTTTTTCTTTCTTTTGGTTGCGGCGTTTAGCCATTGGTTACCTCGTTGAAACAACCTGTGAGCAGAGAAAAATGATCAAAGAACAACAGCTGAGCGCCTCGCTTGCATAATCGAGAACGACAGCCGAATCAATATGAACCAGCGAGAAGATCACTTTAACATATCTGGCAGGTTTCCCGAATCTGTTGTACTGGGAGTTTCTGGAAATTCGTTGTCACAATGGATCACCGCTGGGTGGTAAGCTAGCGAATGCACTTAAAAAACAGGATTTAGTCAGATGACGGGGTCAAGCCAGGTTCCGTATTTACTTCGGGCTGCTCGTGGCGAAAAATTGGATCGTCCACCTGTATGGATGATGCGCCAGGCAGGGCGGTATATGAAGGTTTACCGTGATTTGCGGGACAAGTATCCTTCGTTTCGCGATCGCTCGGAAATTCCGGAACTGGCGATCGAGATTTCCCTACAACCTTTCCGCGCGTTTCAGCCGGATGGCGTGATCTTGTTTTCTGACATCCTGACGCCCCTGCCTGGTATGGGTATTCCTTTCGACATCATTGAGAGTCGGGGGCCTGTAATTGATCCCCCGATTCGTAGTTGGGATCAAGTCCGGCAACTGCGCTCCCTAGAGCCAGAAGAATCGCTCCCTTTCATTCGCGAAATTTTGCAAACGCTGCGGCGAGAAGTGGGCAATCAGGCGACCGTGTTGGGCTTTGTCGGTGCGCCCTGGACGCTAGCAGCTTATGCGATCGAAGGCAAAAGCTCGAAAGACTATACGGTGATTAAAGGCATGGCGTTTTCTGAACCTGCCATGCTGCATGAGTTTCTCGGTAAGCTAGCGGATTCGATTGCCGCCTACGTGCGTTACCAAATTGATTCTGGTGCGCAGGTGATCCAAATGTTTGACTCTTGGGCTGGTCAACTGACCCCTCAAGACTATGAAACCTTTGCACTGCCTTACCAACAGCGGGTGGTGCGTCAGGTTAAAGCGACCCATCCGGATACGCCGATGATTCTCTACATCAGTGGTAGCGCTGGAGTCCTCGAACGGATGGCATTGTCCGGCGTAGATATCGTCAGTGTGGATTGGACGGTAGACATGGCGGAAGCCCGTCAACGGTTAGGTCCCAATGTGGGTGTTCAGGGAAATGTCGATCCCTGTGTGTTGTTTGGTTCTCAAGATTTCATTCGCGAGCGCATTCTCGATACGATTCGCAAAGCTGGTAACCGTGGGCATATTCTGAACTTGGGACATGGTATTTTGCCCAAAACTCCCGAAGAGAATGCCGCGTTCTTCTTTGAGACTGCTAAACAAATCGATCAGCGATTGGCAGTTTCGTCTTGAAGTCCGCTTTAAGAAGCGACGGGGCGAAGATCGTCCATTTGGGGCTTTTTTTGAAAGTCTCGCTTCTTCTTCGAGCGCTGCATAACCCGCCTCCCATTTTCGGTTTCCTCCCATGACTCCTAAGCGGATTTTCCTGACAGGCTCCAGTGGCTGTGTGGGGCATTATTTGGCTGAAGCCTTGATTCAGGAAACGCCCCATGAGTTATTTTTGCTGGTGAGAACGCCGGATAAGCTGAAGGTCGATTGCACGGTACGTCCTGGCATTCACCTTTTGCAGGGGGATTTGCGTCACATTCAACAGTTTGCCGACCTGCTCAAGACGATCGAGGTTGCAGTGTTGGCAGCAACGACGTGGGGGGGACCTCAAGAGGTGTATGACATCAATGTCATCAAGACCCAACAGTTGATTGGGCTACTGAATCCTCAGGTTTGTGAGCAAATTATTTACTTTTCCACGGCGAGTATTCTCGATCGCAATAATCAACTGCTGAAGCAAGCAGGAGAAATTGGCACCGACTATATTCGATCAAAATATGTTTGCTATCAACAGTTGTCGAAACTGGAGCTTGCCGATCGACTCACTACCGTTTTTCCAACCCTGGTGTTTGGTGGCGATGGTCGTAAACCCTATTCTCACCTTTCGGCAGGGTTGCCCGATGTTACCCGTTGGATTGGGCTAGCCCGGTTTCTCAGTGCAGAGGGCAGTTTTCACTTCATCCACGCCTATGATATTGCCCAGGTCGTAAGTTATCTGGTCGATCATCCGGCTCAAGATCACCGCCCGCGCAAACTGGTGTTGGGCAATCCTTTGATTACCGTCGATCGAGCAGTAGAAGAAATTTGTGCTTATTTCAACCAGCGAATTTATTTTCGCATTCCAGTTACCCGCTGGTTAATGGAGTTGCTGATTGTGGTGTTTCGCATCCAGGTTTCTGCCTGGGATCGCTTTTTTCTGGACTATCGCCACGATACCCACCAAGACCCGGTAACTCCCTCTACGCTGGGTCGCACCACTCGCTATCCCACGCTGGCGCACTTGTTGAAAGAACGAGGATTGCAGCCAGATAATACGATCGCCAAACTCCGCAGTTCTCAATCATGAACCTATTTGGCATTGTAAGATTCGATCAAACTGAGCATATCCGCCGGTGTGTTGCAGTTGAATAGGAGAGACTGATCGACCAGGGACAACGGTTGGACGGATTGCGTTTTTAGCCAGCCTTGAAAGGAGCGTCCGCCCTGAGCAATAAACTGGGTCAATGATGCCAGACAAGTACGGCGATAGAAGCCACAGAGCGGTTCCCAGCCCTTGGCATGGCGAGGTAATAGGGCGATCGTGGTGTTCTCTACATGGGCTAATTGAGTTGTCCATGTCTGCAATACCCTGGTTTGCAAGTTGGGCAAGTCGCAGGCAAGCAGCAAAACCCAATCAGTCTGCACCTGGGCTAAGCCCTGACTAAAACCAACCAGAGGACCTGGTGGCTTTTCCCCGGTTGGCACGGTTTCTAAAACGATGTGGCAAAGGGGAGGCAAGATGGGCTGATATTCTGCCAGACGCGAAGTGACAACCAACACCCGATCGCTGCATTGCAAAGCAACCTTACACACTCGCCGTAGCAGTGGCACACCCTGAATAGAAATCAGGGCTTTGTCTTGCCCCATGCGGGTGCTTTGTCCGCCTGCTAACACGATCGTGGTGAGCTGATGCATAGGGACACTCTCACTCATGGGTTTTCATCCGTCAAAATTTCGACCACTTTGTTGCGAGACGTTTGCCCCAACTTAATTCGGATGTGAGATTTGGGCACCCCAAACCGTGCAGCCATCAACTCAATTAGCGCCTGATTGGCTTTTCCATCGATCGGTGGCACTTTGACATAGGCGATGAAACTCCCATCGGGCTGTTCTTCCAGCTGGTGAGATTTGGCATTGGGTTTGACTTTGACGACTCGGGTTTCTCGTGGCATAAGGGGACGATGATCTCACAGTTTTCGCTGCATCTTGATCTGAAAGGCTTCAAATTCTGTAGCAGCTTTCACCTGAGTGAAGTAGAGAGGTGTGATGAAGTACCAAAGCACCCTCACTGTACTTCACACCTTGAAAAGGGCTATAAACCTTCGTACAGTAACTTGGCGGCGTTGTTCAACAACAGGATGAAAATGATGCTGAATGATTTGAAACTTCGTTCCAAATCATCCTGCTTTTTAGCAACGCCGTAACTTGGCAGGTGAATTTTGAAAAATATGCAGAACAGCTTCTGTGTCGCCCTTGTTGCATCATGTGTCTGACGGCTGTTAGAAAAGCAACCGCGGTTTGATTCAGGATGTGATGAAGATCACGACCCAGAGATGACGTTGATCGCTTCTCATGAAAGGGGAACCGGGCATACTAAAGGAGACTCAACTTTAGCCGAGTCATCAACAGGGAACACACGACTGGCCGACAGGTTTCTTTATGAGACTGTCGGTTTTTTATTGGAATTTACAGGCTCTTTGAAGAAATCATGCGGTCGCGGTTGAATTCCTGAATGAGTTGCGCATAAGTTTTGGCGGGACGATCGCCGAGGTGATCTTCAAGTTGGCGATCGCAGTTGTGGGTGAAGTCGATACTAAACAGTCCAAAGCGAGGCGTGTAGGAACCCCACTCATAATTATCGGTCAGCGACCAGTGCAGATAGCCCAGCATTGGCACCGATTCTTGCACCAGGCGTTGAATTTGTCGGAGATGGGCTTCGAGAAATTGACTGCGGCTGAGTTGATCAGAGCGATGGGTGGCAATGCTGTTATCCGGTTTGCGCCGCAATGCCATGCCATTCTCGGCAATTAAAATCGGTCGATCGCCCAATGCCTGAGAATAGTATTTGCAGAAGAAATGCAGACCTTCGGGCAAACTGCGCCAATCCCACCATTTGCTGGTAATGCCACTCATCAGCCAGGCGCGCAACCCTTTGGTCTTGAACTCAAAATCGGAAAATGCGGGTAGGCGAAAAATATGGGCGATGAAGGGATCATAGTAGTCGATCGCCAGAAAATCGAACACTTGGGGGCGAGGCGAGGTTTCCAATGTCTGCAAAAACAGCGCCAGTTGCTCTGGCTCAAATAGGCGATAGCCCAGTTGATTCGAAGCCCAGTGCATCAATCGCCCGAGTTGATAGGGCAGATCGCGCTGAAAGATTAAGTTTGCCTCGCGCAGAGCCGATTCCAGCGCTCTGGCATTATTACGGGCATATTCCTTGATGGCTTGGGGTTGAATGGCGTGTTGGCGCAAGTCCAGCAAATCCCAGATAATTTTTTCTGACCAGTAAAGGTCACAACAGTAGGTGTTGAGGCTGACTTGGGGCTGAGACCAGCCTTCCACCTCATACAAATCATGAATCAGGTTATAAGCGCGGACATGGGCGGTGAGTAGGTGATTGTAGGATTGAAAAATCACGCCAAACCCCATGGGTGCATCGGTGGGAAACTGTCGGCTCAAATAGGTATTAGAAACCAAAATATTGGGTTCGTTGATGGTGATGTACCAATGAATGGGGGGGAGGTGGTGGTGGTGGGTCAACCGTCGATTGATGTGGGTGACGGTGACTCGGACATACTCGATGTAGTGATCGATCGTCGCTTTGATGAGCCAGGCATCGATGCCCAACCAGGCAGGATGGGTGAAATGGTGCAGGGTGACAATCGGTTCGAGTCCGCATTGGCGGCAGGCAGCAATCCGATCGGCATACTCATCGAGCGCATTCAGATCAAAAGCGGGCACTGTACTGGAATAGGGAGTCGTCGAAGGTTGAATCCGTGCCCATTCCAGACTAAGTCGGAAAGCGTTGAGTCCCATTTGCTGGCACTGCTGAAAGTCTTCTTGATAGCGAGTCCAGAATTCGGTCGCTGCTCCGGTTTTCATCACACGCCCTTTGGCTTCGCTATGAAACCAATTGTTTTGGGGTTGTCCAGCGCCGTTGTAGCCCCCTTCACTTTGATAGCCAGAGGTGGCAACGCCCCAAAGAAAGGATTCTGCTGGCAAATTGGGTCTATCTTGCATGAGCTTCGATCGCGAGTGTCAGGTGATAAGGGATAAGGAGTTGATAACCGGTATCAGATACCGGGTGAGAGGGATGAGATGAGATTGGCTTGCAGTCATTCTTGGGTCATCATCCTTAGTTAAATCAGTATGAGACGACCTGATCAGGAGTATTTCGCACGCTATCACACCCCATTTTCATCCTGCGGTTGAAGGATGATTGAGATGGGTATTGAGAGCTTGGAGGCGATCGGTCAGTCTTGCTTAACCAGAGGTTCCCTTACGGGCAGATGAAATTGCCAATTGTTCAGGATGTATTCGGCAATATTGAGGGCAGCTCTAGGTTGCCCAATTTCCATGGCTGCTTGCCGCATTTCGGTCAGCCGTTCAGGATGGTTCAGTAAGTATTGCACTGCTGGAGTCACCATTTCTAAAAGGCGTAGTTGTACTCCTGCGCCAGCCGCCGCAATGACATCGGCGTTTTGTTCTTCTTGTCCGGGGATGGGGTCTACGATGACCATGGGGGTGCCCCGTGCCAGAATTTCGCTGGTAATCAGCCCGCCAGCTTTGGTAATGATCAGGTCGCTTGCCACAATGAGATCATCTACGTAGTCAATTTGCTCAAGCTTGCGCAGTTTGACGATTTCGTTGCTTTCTAGATCGTCAACCGCCTCGGATAAATCGCTATTGCGCCCAGCTACTAAGACTACTAGGGCGGCGTTGGAATGCTCTAATAAGTTGGAGACCATGGTGCGTACCCGTTTGGGATTGAGTCCCCCCCCAAACAACGTGACGATCGACCCATCGATCGGCAAATCATGTTGCGATCGCACTTCGATTTTTGATTTGGGCTTCATGCACTCCAGATTAATAGGAATCCCAGTGACATGCAGCAATTTCGCATCAACTCCTCGTTGCACCAGAAAGTTGACACTTAAGTCATTGGGGAGAAAGTAGCCATCTACCCCTTTGTTAATCCAGGTGCTATGAGCAATCGTGTCGGTCGTTACTACAAATTGAGGCGTAGAAATTTCATCTTCTTTATCGAGCAGTTGCAACAGACGGCTAGGAATCTGTTGTACGCAGACAATAACATCTGGATTCTCTTGTTTGAGGAAGTATCCCAATTTTCTAAAAAAAGGACGCTCTAGTCTCGCCCAGGTCAAATTACTGTCAATCGCCCGCTCTAAGTCCGCAACATCACTGCCATCATAAAAAGCCTTATATAGCAGAGGAATATTTTCACTCAGTTGTTCGTAGATTTGAGTAATCGCATTGCGGTAAACCGAACTGGCATAGTTCAGCGCATCTTCACTCAAAATTTCTACATTGGGAAACTGAGAAAAGGCATCCTTCAAAGCGTTGGCAGCGCTAACGTGTCCTGAACCGAGCGAAGAATACAGAATTAAAATGCGCGTTGTGCGTGTCATGGGTGCCGATTACTAAAGGTAAATCAAAGGAATTTGGCGATACCAACGAAACCCGGAGATACGCTTAATGGATGATAAGCAGATCGTCTCATTCCCGAAAATGACTTCAGTGCCAGAAAAGGTAGCACAGGACTGCCCAATTTAACTCCAGATATATCCCAAAGGCAACTTTTTTGCCCTCTGTCATTGAGCAGAAATAGGGACTGAGGGGACAGAATCAAAAGTAATGAGTCTTAAATGGCTGGGATCGTGAACAAACTCTTTGGCCAGGAGATATCCTGCGATCGTCCAGGTTTGATATTTTCGTGCTTCTTTACCAATTAGCCGACCATCGGGACCATCATAATATTCGGGCCACTGATCGTGAGACAGACGGCGTTCTGCAATCGCAAGGGCATGGTGGGCAAGTTCTCCCCGATCCATTTTTTTCGCCGCAGCGGTCAGCATCCAGAGCAAAAAGGGCCAACTGCCGCCATTATGGTAAGACCAGGGGCGATTTTTGGGATCGGCACCTGTGACGGTTTTCCAGTCAGAATCTTCGAGTGCGGGGTAGCACAATTTCATCGGCATGTGGCTAATCAGGTCGTTCCAGCGTAGTTCGATTAAATTCAGAATTTTGTGGGATTGTCCTTCATCTGCGAGAGACGCCAGAATTGCCATCAAGTTTCCGATCGCAAAAAAGCGACAATCCAACTGGGAAGGACCCAAATTGCCTGCCAAATAGCCCGCTGCCTCGGGTATCCATTTTGCTAGTCGATAGAAGGGGATGGAGTCGGAATAAATATTGAATTGATTCAGCACTTCTTCGCCATACTCCTCAACCCGAAAGCGATAGATGACATTGAGTCGCTCTGGGTCGATCCAGTAATGTTCTCTCAAGTGGTTGAGTAAGGGGGTGAGTCGCTTGCGAACTGCCTGAATAATGGTTTGGTTTTGCGGAATGGGGATCAGTAGCTCCATACTGGCTCGCAGTGCGCCATAGAACAAAGATTGGATATCCAATGGGTGCCCATATAATCCCATGCGACGATCGATCATACTGGCACCATCGGGCACCAACACCATCGGATACATATCGAACCGGGTGACCAAGCAAAGTTCTAAAATCAGCCGGATGCCTTCTTGAAAATCTTCGCGACGAACCAAATCTGTATCTCCGCTGGAAATCACGTAAGCCCGTAACAGTAAAATCCACCACAAACCGCTATCTGCAGGCGCTACCCGCCCGATCGCGTGATCGCCAAAATCTGCTTTGAGGTATTCCTGTCCATGTTGACAGGCAATTTTGAAACTGGCAGGCATTAGTCCCCGACTGGGTTTGAGACAATCTAGCTGTCCTGTTTTGGGTTGTAATTTTAGCGTAACTTCAAGAAAGTTCTGAACAATTTCTGGTCGGTTCTTAATTAAAAACAGCAAAGCTGAAGGGAAAAAATCTCGCACAAAGCATTGATCGTAGTTCAGGGCAACGATGTCTGGATCGCAGGCAGCGATCGTGCCAACGGGCTGACCTTGATACTCAATAATCGATTTTTCAAATGCTGCCCAAGCTTCTTCTGTGAGTGAACGATCTCCCAAATTGTTGACCTCTCAAGTGATGAACTGGAACTCAATAGGTCTTATTTGCGGTTGCCCAAATGAGTCTGAGTAAAATACTAAGGACTATGGTAAAGCGATTTCTCAGGGAGAATCCGTAACCTGAGATGACTTTTTTTCAGTTAATCCGGGTTGGCATGACATATTTTCTCAATTCCTGTGGTACCCACTTCAATTTTTTTAGGCACTATCAACGCAGAAAAATCTGACGAAATGAATACGACTGTTTCGACCTTTTGAGGGGTGTACTCCAGGATTCATCCAGTCAAAAATAGCCTTAAATGCGTCCCTCTCATAAGGAATTGGCGATGAAATTGCAGGATGGTTGGTATCTTTTGAGGGCAACGATCGCCGAATGGAATGCCGATAAAGTTCCATTATTTGCAGCGGCTTTAGCCTATTACACAATTTTTTCTTTAGCTCCTTTATTGCTGATTGTCATTTCTATTGTGGGTCTCGTGTTCGGAGAAGATGCCGCCAGAGGCGAAATTGTGGGGCAAATTCAAGGAGTGATGGGCAAAGAAGGGGCAGAGGCAATTCAAGCGATGATTCAGAATACTCAAAAATCTGGATCGGGTGGCATTATCGCTTCTGTCATTGGAGTGGTTACGCTCTTGTTAGGAGCTTCGGGTGTGTTTGGGCAAATTCAAGATGCTTTAAACACGATTTGGGAAGTTAAACCAAAGCCTAGTCGAGGTTTGAAAAATTTTCTCAAAGCCCGCTTTCTCTCTTTTGCCATGGTTTTGGTGATTGGATTTTTATTGTTAGTTTCTCTAGTTCTTTCTGCGGCTCTTGCCGCGATCGGCAACTTCTTTAACTCAGCATTGCCAGGCTTCGTAATTGTGGGTGAAATCTTGAATTTTGTGATTTCATTGATTGTCATTACGCTCCTATTCGCCGCGATTTATAAATTTTTGCCAGATGTGATTGTGCGTTGGAAGAATCTTTGGATTGGGGCAACAATCACCGCTTTTCTGTTTACGATCGGCAAATTTTTGATTGGACTCTATCTGGGGAATAGCAGCATTGGTTCAACTTATGGCGCAGCTGGTTCACTGGTTGTAATCTTAATTTGGGTATTCTATTCGGCACAAATTTTGTTAATTGGCGCTGAATTCACCCAGGTTTATTCCAAGTATCGAGGCACCCCCATCTTGCCCTCAAAATATGCTGAGCGAATTGCTGAAAAATAGACGGTCATGCAACGTTTCTGACCCAACCTGAGAATTCTTCAGTTTTGCCGAGATTGTGCTGCCTTGTGTTTGACAGTTCGATCGATCGCTTCAAGCGCTTCGTCACACCAATCTACCCACTCTTTCTGATAGCGAATACCGCGACGAATAATTAAATGCATATAGAGATCTTTGAGGTCTAGGGAATCAAGATGCTGAGTGAAGTGCTGATCCAATTTTTCGACCTGTTGCATCATGGCAATGTGTAGCTGACGCCATCGTTCGATTTCACGAATGACCACCTGGGAAGAAACGAGATGACCTGCCAACCCCATGACCCCTAAATCTTCACGAATGGCAGTCGGGTCGCAGGGTTTGATTAACCAATCGAGCAGTTCTTGTTGCCCTTGGTCGGTAATAGAATAAATTTTTTTGTCCAGTCGCCCCGGTTGAGGAATTGCCTCATAGATGACGCTACCTTGCTGTTCTAGCTTCGTGAGTTCGGCATAAACCTGCTGCTGGCCTGCCTTCCAAAAGCAACTTCCAAACCCTTCAGCAAACTCTTTGGCAACGTCATAGCTGCTCAGAGGTGTCTAGACAGAAATGCCAGAATCGCGTGCTTGAGTGCCATAATCCCAAAACTGACTTTACGAATGCAATATCCTCAGCATACCCAATTTTTTGTATTCAAAAATTTGAATACAAAAAATTGGAGTTTTATATGACGAATACTCATGGGCAGCTTCAAGAGCGATCGTCTCGGCTGGGGGCGATCCTTGAGGTCGGTTGTCTGCTGCTGATCGGCAGTGGCGCTGCTTATCGGTCGTGGTTGAGTCATCCGGTTCGGCTGCCGATCTCAGTGGCTGCTGTGCCTCCTACAGCCGTATCTGCACTAGGACGATTGGAGCCAGAGGGTGAGGTAATTCAGGTGTTTGCGCCCACGTCTTTGGAGGGTGCGCGCGTGGAAACCCTGAGGGTGAATCATGGTCAATGGATTTGCCAGGGGGATGTGATTGCGATTTTGGACACCTATACACGACGGCAGGCAACTCTACAAGAAGCGCGTGAGCGTGTGAGGGTTGCTCAAGCCCAGTTGAGGCAAGCGGAAGCGGGAGCGAAGTTAGGACAAATTCGAGCGCAAGCGCGAGTGGTTGATCGCCAACAGGTAGAATTACAAACTGAAACGACTGCTCAGAAGTCCACGATCGCCCGGTTAGAAGCCGAACTTCGCAATGCAGAGTTAGAAGATCAGCGCCATCAATCTCTCTATGCCGAAGGTGCTGTATCAGCTTCTCTGCGAGATCGTAAACAACTCGCGACTGATACGGTGCAGCAACAACTCAACGAAGCACGGGCGAATTTGAGCCGAATCCAATTATTGCGGCAGCAGCAGATTTCTGAAGCAAAAGCGACGCTCGAGCAAATTGCAGAGGTGCGTCCGGTAGATGTGGGTGTTGCGCGATCGCAAGTGATATCAACTTTTTGCGTATGGCGAATTTTCGTCAAAAAGGATTGATTGATGTGGGGGTGATCCGCTTGCAGCCCAGTGCCAAGTCTCAACTGTATTGGCAGAGATGCGATCGCGCTTGCCCAAGGATGTCAAAGTTATGACCAGAGATGACTACGCTCGCGCGGAAGTTGCCTTTTGGAATGCCAGCACGTCGCTGGGGTATACTTTTGACCTGGGCGTCGTCATTGCCTTTATTGTAGGCGCTGTCATTGTCTATCAAATTCCTACAGCGATGTAACCGATCGTTTACCTGAATATGCCACGCCAAGGCGATGGGGTTTCGCGAGCGCATCTACTGATTGTGGTTTTTTAAGAGTCCTGATTTTGGCAGCACTTAGCTTTATTCCTGGTACTGCGATCGCGTTAGGTATCTATCGTATTACGAATCTCGCCACCATGTTGCCGATGGCAATGAATTTGGGGCGAATTGGATTTGTCTTTGTCCTGAGTGTCCTTATGAGTTCATTCTCTGCGGTGGTGGCGGTGCGTAAGTTACAAACCGCTGACCCTGCCGATATTTTCTAGGAGTTGAAGATGTCTAAATCGCTGAAAATGCATCCTGTTGAGACGACGGCACCTGCCATCTCAATGGTCATCTTAGTCATTACGGTCAAGACTTGCTGCGAAAACAGGTCTTGTTTGACATTGATCTGCACATCGAGCGGGATGAGATCATCATCCTGATGGGACCCTCCGGGTCCGGCAAGACCACATTGCTAACGCTAATAGGGAGTTTGCAATCGGTTCAGGACGGCAATTTAAGCATTTTGGGACAGGAGTTACTCAATGCCAGTAAAGAACAGATGATGCTAACTCGTCGCCATATTGGCTATATTTTTCAAGCCCACAATCTATTAAACTTCTTGACTGTGTATCAGAATGTTGAAATGGCATTGGAAATTCAAGATGTTACAAAGGTTGCCGCAGACGCTCGCATTCGGGCTGTTTTAACCGCTGTAGGCTTAGAACATCAAATGAACTATTTTATCCAAACGATTTATCCGGTGGACCAAAACAGCGTGTCGCGATCGCCCGTGCTTTGGTCAGTCAGCCTAAAATTATTCTGGCAGATGAACGCACAGCTGCGTTGGATAAAAAATTGGGACGATCGGTTGTAGAAATGATGGAGAATTGCGCGCGTGAGCAAGGTTGCACTATCTTGCTCGTCACTCACAACAACCGAATTTTGGATCTTGCCGATCGCATTGTTTACATGGAAGATGGGCATTTAGTCAATCTGGCTGAGAACGCTCACTCTGCCATGGGCAACCATCACTCCCCCGGTAGTGGCTATCAATGACGTGATATACCCTAACGGGGGTAACTAGATTTGGGACATTGAGTAGACTATAACGCCGCCAGTCGATCGCTCCATTCCTGAACATCGACGGCTAACTTTTGCCCTACGCTCAATAGCAACAGCAACTGTGCTCGATCGAGATGAGGAGCTGCGATCGGCGAGACCACGGCGATCGCAGCCTGCCCACTGCCTGGTGACTCAGATGGCGTTTGAGACTCAGCAGGCGTCGCAGTCTCCTCCATCCCAGCAGCAGCCGTTGCCGGTTGCAAAAACCACTGCCGACACTGGGGCAAGATGTGGCTTTGCAAACAGCGAACATAAAGTTCCTGCGCCTGCGTAAGGGACAACGCCAATTGCAATTGGTCGCCCACATTGATCAAGCGCTCTAGACGCTTGCCATCAATTTCCGCGGTTTGGGGATTGAAGTCATACAACAATTGCCAGAGCAGGCGCAGGATCATCCGTTCCAGACTCGACCTGGCATCTGGAATGTTCAGACGGCAGTGCAGATGAGTTGCTTCGATCGCGATCGCCTCCAGTTCAGCCAGGCGATTCAAACAAGACTGTCCACCCTGGTTCAAATCGCTACTTTCCTGCTCCAGCGCACGGAGGGAACTCAGCGCCCGATGGCTCAGCGCCACTTCCGCCGCCACCTGTAACTCTTGCGGCACCGTCAGTTCATCACGATGGAATGCCATCAGCACCCCATAGTTATCTCGATAGACCTGGCTATAGAGTTGGTCCAACCGTTGCAAGGTTTCTTGGGTCAGTAGCTGCATAATCCGATGCCGTTCTTCTGCAAACAGATTTTGCAAACTATAGGACTGATCCCCAAACACCCGATGCATTGCCTGAATCGTATGGGCAGCGCTTGCTTGCTGAAGTGCTGTGAACAAGCTTTCTTTCAATCGGCTATAATCTCGTCTTCCAGAGAATTTCTGGATGCTGCAATGGAAGTCCCACCCCCCCAGATGCAATACGGCAAATACTAGATGCGACGTTTCCCAGGTAATCTCTGAAGTAATTTGCAGATGCCCGACCGCCAATTGCAATGCCCCCATTCGCTGCACCTGGTAATCGACCTGGTGAACGGTATAACAATAGGTGTGGTGTTCCGTGGCGTAGGGGGTGAATAGGGAACTAATTGCATAATGAGCCGCGACTTGTTCCAGACTGATCTGCGCCGTCAGGACTAATTGCCGATAAACTCCAGCACCCTGTTTGAAAAATTCAACGTTACTGGGAGCCATGCCTAGGCGCTTAACAAAGCTCTTTTCCAATTGGATGCCTGTGACATCCCCAGCAAGTTCCAAGGCACGCGCCGCATACCGAAGGATTTGCACGCCTTCTGGGCGCGACAGCTCTTCAAAAAACCAGCCGCAACTGGTGTACATCAACAGAGTATGCCGTTGCATTTCCAGCAGACGTAAGGCATCTACCTGTTCCAGTGTCGTAAGCTTGTGTTTGCGGTGACGTAAGAGAAATTGCTCGACATTGGCAGGGCTACGATCGCGCACCACCTGAATGTACTCATCCCGTGCCTGCCAAGGATCTTTGAAGAGCTTACTACCGGCTTCTTCGTACACCTTAATCAGGTGCTCCCGTAGCCAGTCTAGAGTCTCTCGCAAAGGGCGACGCCATTTTTGGTGCCAGCCACCGCCACCGCCACAGCCACAATCTTCTTGCCAGCGATCGACCCCGTGGGAACAGCTCCAGGCAGTGACCGGCTTCAGTTCCACTTGCCAGACTGGAGCGCTGAGACTGAGGTAGTGGGCAAAATTGGTCACTGTCCAGCCGCGTTGAGGAAACTCGTGCAGAAAGGCATAAGCAAGCGTTTTTTCGGTGCCGCCTTTGTGGTGTCCAAAGGTTTCGCCATCGGTTGCAACGGAGATCAACTGAGCGGGACGATGATCCCCGCGTACTGCTTGTCCTACCCGACCTGCCAGGAAGTCGGAACTGTAGAGCACATCGCTAAAGCCCATATCGCGTGAGATAGGACCGTCGTAGAAAAAGATATCAATGGAGGGGGCAGACTCGTTGCTGACATCTCCTAAGAAACAGCGATAAGGACGAGTGGGATCAATCTGCCCACCGCCCACTTCCACCCATTGGGGATCGCTGTTGTCTGTGGTAGGCATAGGACGGTAACGAGCCGCTTGCGAAGGTGCCAGGATAATGAAGCGAATCCCTTCTGCCACCAGAGCTTCTAGAGTTGCCCGATCGACCGCTGTTTCGGCGAGCCACATGCCTTCAGGATCGCGCCCAAAGCGAGAGCGAAAATCAGCTTTGCCCCAGCGAATTTGCGTGTATTTGTCGCGATCGTTTGCCAGGGGCATGATGATGTGGTTGTAGACCTGGGCGATCGCGTTACCATGCCCTTGCAAGCGTTCACAACTTTTGAGATCGGCGTCTAGAATGCGCTGGTAAACTTCGACATCGTGGCGCTCTAGCCAATTCATCAGGGTCGGACCGATGTTGAAGCTGAGATATTCGTAGTTGTTGACGATGCGGACAATTTCGCCACGATCGTTGAGCACGCGGGCGAAAGCATTGGGACGATAGCATTCGTGGTGGATGCGCTCATTCCAGTCGTGAAAGGGAGCTGCGCTCGGTTGCCGTTCGATCGCATCTAGATACGGATTTTCGCGAGGTGGTTGATAAAAGTGACCATGGACGGTGACATAGACCCCCGTTGCTGTTTTCAGGGGATCACTGGTGGCGTGGGCAATCGAAGGCGGCATCTCGGCTGAGCTGACTGCCTCTTGTAAAGCTGGAAATTGTCTGGCAATCAGCGATCCCACAGCAGCATCGAAGGGAGAAGTCATGCAGTAATGTCCAAACGAGGAATGGAAATGAGCGTTCGCTAAACTGGGTTACATGCAGAATCACTTGCAGCAATTGTCAAGAAACTAGTCAACGCCTGCAAGAGAAACATCATTGAATTGGAAAAAGACTGAATAAGACCTGGATATGCAATGGGGATCAACTCAACATCAGTGTTACATCTCAACCAAATCTGAATCACCAAAAGCACAAACCATGAGTTTGGTCATAAAACATATAAGGTCTAACATACCGAATAGAACTGCAAATGGCACGAAGACTTAATTTCAAATTAATGTTTTCCTATCTGTTGCTGTCCCACCTTATACGCAAAAATGTTTTGTGATGGAACGAAACTCTCGTGGGAGACTGCTTGTAGAAATCCCCCCAGACGAAGCTACATTCACGTCTAGGGGGATTTAGAAGGATAACTCTTTATTTTTAGCTGAGCAGTAAAAAATGAGCATCTTCTGGAAACGGCTCTGAGGCTACATGCCTGTTAGACCGTTTATGCCTGGGGTGCGACTCGAATTAGTTTGGTCTAGTTTCAGGTTGCGATCGCCCGCTGTGCAGTTTGCTCCAATGCCTGTAAAATATCGGCAACAGACGCTGTCCAGCCGACAATGCCTCCCTGAGCACGAACCATTTCCAGGGTAGAGGTTTTAAATTCCGGAAAATAACTCTCGGTGGCGTCCTCTACCATCACACACTCATAGCCACGATCGTTGGCTTCCCGCATCGTAGTCTGTACGCACACTTCAGTCGTGACACCGGTAATCAACAGATGCGTAATCCCCTTCTCTTGCAGGATGGATTGTAATGGCGTCGCATAGAATGCCCCTTTGCCCGGTTTATAGATCACCGTTTCACCTGGCAGGGGTGCCAGTTCGGGGATAATGCCATTGCCGGGTTCTCCTTTGATCAGAATGCGTCCCATGGGACCCTGATCCCCAATCGTGAGCGTCCCCTTGCCCCGCTTAATTTTAGAGGGGGGGCAGTCGGATAAATCGGGTTGATGACACTCCAGCGTATGCACGATCGTGAGACTCAAACGACGAAATCCTTCCAGCAAAGCTTTTAAGGTAGGAACGATCGTTTGCAACCGGGGCACATCATTCCCCAGGGCATCCCCAAAACCTCCCGGTTCCATAAAATCTCGCTGCATATCGATAATGACGAGTGCAACTTGGCTGAGATCAGGAATTTCGTAGTCGTAGGGTTGAGCGGGAATGGTAATCATACAGGGTAGTTGATAGTTTGTGATTGAGCAAGGAGCGGTCAGCAGTCAGCAATCGAGAAAAATGACTCTTCGCATACCAAGCTGGCGCTGTTCGAGGGACTGACAGCGAATCAAGCAAATTCTAATTGAAGCGAAAAAGTGTTTGCTTTTCGCTTCAATGTCCTGCCATACTGCGACCGATCGTGGCAAAGTCCGCTTCGGCGATCGCACTTTCGTAAGCAAATTCGCCTTCACTAATCACCAAAATGCGATCGGAAAGCTTAAGCAATTCGTCCAGATCTTCACTCACTAGCAGCACTGCCACTCCTCGGTTGCGAGCTGCTACAATCTGGCTATGGATATAATCAACTGCAGCAAAGTCAAGCCCAAAACATGGGTTTGCTGCAATCAGCAGTTTAATATGGTCTGCCGAGAGTTCCCTTGCCAAAACCGTGCGCTGCACATTTCCGCCAGAAAGATTTCCGACTGGAGTTTCAGGGGAAGGCGTTTTGATCTTAAAGGTTTGAATCAGTCCCACTGCCATTTCTCGAATGGCTTTGAAGATCAGGAGAATTCCTTTTGCCTGAGGTGGACGATCGAAAGTCCGGAGTGCCAAATTTTCTGCCACACTCATGTGGGCGACACAGGCATTGCGCAAGGGTTCTTCTGGCAAGACAAACACCCGATGCTTGTACATTTCGGCACGGGTGGCTCGGTAAACTTCACCATTCACCAACACCTGTCCCCCGGTTGCCGGACGTTGCCCTGCCAGCACTTCCACTAATTCTCGTTGTCCATTGCCAGAAATCCCGGCAATGCCAACAATTTCACCACTGTGCACGGTCAGGTTAATGCCTTTGACAATCTCCAGACCATTGTCTTTGTTGGCATGAATATCCTGGATTTGCAACACGGGAGCAGGCTCGGCATGTTCTGATTTCTCAACGGGCTGGGGATCTCGCTTTTCGCCCATCATCATTTCTGCCATTTCAGAAACGGTGAGATCTTTGACTTTGCCATTGCCCGCAAAATTGCCTTTTCGTAGCACTGTAATCTCATCGGCAAATGCCATGATTTCACGGAATTTGTGGCTGATCATCAGCACACTCAATTGCCCAGCGGTGACCTGTTGTCGAATCAGCCCCAGTACTTCATCCGCTTCACCGGGGGTCAAGACAGAGGTGGGTTCATCCAAAATCAAAATTTTGCTCTTGAGGTAGAGCTGTTTGAGAATTTCTAGCTTCTGTTTTTGTCCAGCAGCGAGTTGAGCGATCGTGAGTTCTAACGGCACTTGGAAAGGGGCTGTTTCCATGAAAGCCCGTAAACCTTCCATTTCTTGCTTCCAATTGATCACATTGGAATTGTCGTAGCGAGAAAGCACCAAATTTTCTGCCACGGTCATCGCCGGCACAGACGTAAAGTGTTGGTAGACCATGCCGATACCGTACTGCTGAGCATCGCGGGGGCTATTGACTGGGCAAACCTGACCGTTGATTTTAATCTCGCCGGAAGTGGGTTTGTAAAAACCCATCACGCATTTCACCAGGGTACTTTTGCCAGCTCCATTTTCTCCCAGTAGGGCATGAAGAGTGCCGGGTTTCAGCGTCATCGAGACGTTTTCCAGGGCGGTAAAACTGCCAAAGCGCTTTGTCATATTGACCACTTCTAGTTCAGGTGGTGCGATGACGCTCTGGGTGTTTGCACCGATGGCAACCTGCCCATTGGTGGAATTGATAGTGGAATGATCTGCCGCTTTTGCCATTTTCCCCTCTCCTGAGTAGTTTTGAGTTTTGAGTTTTGAGTTCTGGGGTTAGATTTTGAGCTTTATAGGGTTAAGTTTTAAAGGTTAGCTGGCTAAGTTAGCCTTGGATTGCTTGGATGAAGGCATGGGAATCCGCAACTGCTCCAAAAACTCCCCCTTGCATTTTGACCATGTTGAGGGCTGCCAAGTGGTTGCCATAATCGGTTGCACCCGTGCAGTCGGACAGCAACAGACACTCGTAGCCTCGATCGTTAGCATCTCGCATGGTGGTGTGAACACAAACATCAGTGGTAATGCCCGCTAAAACGATGTTTTGGATGCCCTGGCGCTTCAAGATTAGGTCTAAATCGGTCGCATAAAAAGAACCTTTACCAGGCTTATCAATCACTGCTTCTCCTGGCAATGGGGAAAGTTCGGGAATAATTTCCCAACCCGGTTCGCCTCGGATCAAAATTTTGCCGCAGGGACCCGGATCACCGATGCCAGCGCCAATCTGACGCGATCGCCAGCGCTTATTTTCAGGCAAATCGGTAAGGTCGGGGCGGTGCCCTTCGCGGGTGTGCATGATGTGATAACCTGCTGCCCGTGCCACTTCCAGCACTTGCTTGATGGGGGCGATCGGGGCTTGCGTTAACGATAAGTCATAACCCATTTTGTCTACATAGCCACCCTGGCCGCAGAAATCGATCTGCATGTCAATCACGAGAACTACGGTATTTTCAGGGCGCAGTTCGCCATTGTAGGGATAGAGATAAGGTTCGGATTCAACGTAGCGTCCCACCATAACCTCCTGAGCAATTGAGGATGGACGATGAGAGATTTTAGATTGCAAATTCAGGACTCAATCCACAATCTAAAATCTTCCCTCTAAAATCAATTAGTTGATAGTTCCCAATGCCCCTGGTGCACCGGATAACGTCTTTTTGGGTGAGCAAGTGATGATCATAATCAACAGGGTTAACACATAAGGCGCCGCATTGAACAAATACCGCCCCTGGTCGATTCCGACCGATTGCAATGCAGGACCGATCGCCTGTGCACCACCAAAAAACAGAGATGCCCAGAGACACTGAATGGGGTTCCAACGGGCGAAGATCACCAACGCAACTGCCATCAATCCCTGACCGCTGGAAATAGTTTCCGACCAGAGACCGGGATAGTACAGCGATAGGCAAGCGCCCCCGATCCCTGCCAAAAAACTCCCTGCAATAATGCACAGCATTCGGACTTTTTTGATCGAAACCCCCATCGCCAAAGCCGCATCGGGACTATCCCCTACCGCGCGAATAAATAATCCCCAGCGAGTTGACTTGAAGAACCATGCCATCGCTGGTGCAATGATCAGTCCTAAAAGAAACAGGGGGCTAATCTTGAGTGCCGATTGCACCTGGGGCAGCGAACTCCAGTTACCCAAATCAAACGTGAGTAGTTGCGGTGCCTGAGGTTTAATAAAAGGCTTTCCAAAGAAAAATGCAATGCCACTGCCAAAAATAATCATGGCAATACCAACCGCAATGTCATTGACCTTGGGCTGCTGAGACAACCAGGCATGAATAAATCCCAACGCCATGCCAGCGATCCCGGCAACCAACACCCCAATCCAGGGGGAAAGTCCAGGTCCCACTACATCTTTCAACTGGTAGGAGACGGCATAAGCGCTCATAGCTCCAGTCAGTAGCGTTCCTTCCAAGCCCAGGTTGATTTTGCCGCTCTTTTCCGTGAGACATTCCCCTAAGCTAACAAAGAGGAAAGGTGCACTTCCCCGCAGCGTTCCTGCCATAATTCCCAGCGGCACGCCCCACCACCCTAATGCTTCTGCTGCCATGTTCTTTTCTCCCTCTGAGCAAATTTGGTTGTAGAAATCAGGTGTTTGGTGTTAAGGATGGGGAAGTTAGAAGCTGGAGGTCGAGATTTCATCCCTGCTCTCTGATCTGGACATCCCCAATCCTGCGGTTCCTTTAGACTGGGACAGCAGTTGACGCTGCCGATGGCGGCGGGGCTTTGACCTCGGCTTCTTTGAAAATCTTCAGTCGTCCATAGAGTGATTCGCTATAGAGAACCACGATGAAGACCAGTCCTTGAAACACCAGAACCGTTGCATCTGGCATATTGAACGTTCGTTGTAAAGCGCCACCACTGTTGATGATGCCGCCTAACAAAACTGCGACAATGGCTGCTGCCAGAGGATTATAGCGAGCCACGAAAGCAACCAGAATCCCAGCGTAGCCGTAGCCAGCAACCAGAGAACCATTTGCCTGACCCTGCACGGCTGCCACTTCCACCATCCCTGCCAAGCCTGCACAAGAACCTGCTAAAAAGCAGATGATGACCGTGAGTTTGCCCACGGGCAACCCAGCGATGCGAGCGGCTTTGACATTACCGCCAGCCGTACGGGCGGCAAACCCGAAGGTCGTGTGCTGAATCAGGAAATAAGAGATAATGCAAGCAATTAGCCCGTAGAGCAACCCGTAATGAATGCGGGTGCCACTAATGTTGCTTAACTGATAGGCATCCGGAATAGGGAAGCTGGAGGGCTTATTGAGGGAGGCGGGATCTTTCATGGGACCCTCGACCAGATGGTTGAGCAGGGCGATCGCAATGTAATTCATCAACAAACTGCTGATGGTCTCATTAACCGCCCGATAATGGCGCAGCGCTCCGACTGCTGCAATCCACAAGCCACCAAACAAGATGCCACCCAAAGCCATGCCAATTTGCACAGTGAGAGAAGGCAAGCCCAGTGTGTTCTTGACCTGATCGACATTGGGTAACAGACTCCCGTAGGAAAGCATCAGCCCCGCGATCGTCGCTCCGATGCCCCCCATCACCAGTGCCCCTTCATTGCCGATAATCATCAAGCCCAAACGAGCCGGAAGCGCTGTGCAAAGAGCAGTTAACATCAGGGGAGCCGCTCGGAGCAGTGTTCCCTGGAAGGTTCGCCAGTTGCCAAACGCAGTGCTGTAAATTGCGCCATAGATAGATAACGGGTTTTTGCCACAAAAAGCGCAAAAGATGCCGAATAAAATGAGGGCAAACAAGATAGCAACGATAGGGATGGCGATCGCTTCCGCTGTTGCCCGCCAATTAGAACGATTCAGTGCCATAGATTCAGTGCTGCCATTTCAAGGTCAGAGTTTCAGTGCTAGTCAGTTAGCTCGTCTTGCCAGAAACACCTTCAGCCAACCAGTCAATTTGGGTCAACTCTTGTGCTGTCACTGGATACTTCTTACCTCCAGGAATTTTGACTGCCCCACCGTTGTCCTTAATCGGACCGGTGTAAACCACGGTTGATCCATCTACAATCTTTGCCTTGGTTGCTTCTACATCTTTTTTGATGGCATCAGTCACTGCGGGACCAAAGGTTGCCAGACTGATGTAGTCTTCTGCAATGCCGCCGATTACCTGGTGAGGAATGCCGCCATTCATTAAGGTTTTCCCGGACTTGAGCAGCTCGACATACTTCTTGTGGATAGTGCCCCAGTTGTACATGGTGCCTGTCAAATAGCCTTTGGGTGCCAACGCTGATTGATCAGAGTGGAAACCGCTCGACAAAACACCGCGCTTCTCAGCAGTTTCGATCACCACTTTGGGACTGTCTACATGCACCGCGATCACATCCGCACCCTGATCTACCAGGGAATTGGTGGCTTCTGCTTCTTTTACTGGTAACGACCAGTCTCCTGTGAAGATGACCTGCATTTTGACATTGGGTTTTACACTGCGAACCCCCAACATAAAGCTATTAATGTTGCGGAGTACAGGGTTGATGGGCTTGGCACCCACAAAGCCAATTTTGCCGCTTTTGCTTGCCTGGGCAGCAATGCGACCCGCAAGATACTGACCTTCATCAACCAGAGCAAAATAGCTACCAACGTTCTTGGGCAGACCTTCTTTCCAGAGCGTACCAGAGTGGAAGAACTGCACTTCTGGATAGTCTTTGGCTACTTGTAGTACATGCGGATCGAAGTAGCCAAAGGAGGTCGGGATAATCACTGTGGCGCTGTCTTGCTCGATCATGTTGCGCATGACTTCCTGCACCTCTTTGGTTTCAGGAACGCTTTCTTGCTCCACAATTTTGATGCCTGCGATGCTGGCGATCGCTGCTGCCCCGGTTGCTTGTGCCTGGTTCCAGCCGTAATCATCCTTAGGCGCATTGTAGATAAAGCCAATCACAATTGGCTTACCCCCCTCTGCGGTTGGACTAGCATCTCCGCCTGGACCCGATGCTCCTTCGGGTGTGGAACTACAACCCGTCCACAGTTTTGAAGTTGCACCAAAGGCAGCAGTTGCCAAAATACCCCGGATGACCTGACGACGGGGAAGATACAGAGATCTCTTCGTACTCACGTCTAGCAATTCTCCTTAAAAAATACGGACAGGGCGAACACCAAAACCCAACCGAACCGAGAAATCAACGCCTGAAGGGCTGATGTTTGAATACGTTTGAGAAGTTTTTGTCAGCCTATTGGAAAAAACACTATCAGGATGTGACAAATTTGACAGTTCGATCGGGTGTGTAAAAGGTGTGTTGAAAGTTCGCAGAATGTCATTAGAGTAACAAAGGTTGAGACAGGAAACTCATAGGATAGAAGTCTGAACAAACTGAAGTCGTTGTATAGAAAGACTTTCAGCCGGACTCGATCTGTTGTGGTTGCCCTGCGATTACCCATGAATGCCGAAGAAGCTCTCGGAATCATTGAAACCGTTCTGAGTAAAGATTGTTTAAGCAAGCTGCAAACGCTTGTTTTTCAGCAAGCTTGGGAAGAATTGTCTTATCAAGAGATTGCCAGGAATGTAGGATATGAGGTGGGTTACGTCAAGCAAACGGGTTCTCAGCTTTGGCAGCAGCTTTCACAAGCGCTGGGAGAAAAAGTCAGCAAGAGTAATGTTCAGGCTGTTCTGAACCGCTACGTGAACAATGCGCTCCCCGACCTGTCGTTTCGGGCAACTGCTGCGATCGGGAGCGATCACCCCTTAGAAATCAGCACCCTGCGATCGCCCCGGACTCAGGTTTCGTCCTCGCTTTCGCCAATCGCATCTTCACCTTCTGCTTTGCCATCTTTGTCGGACTATCGCTTGCATCCGGCTTGCCAACTTGATTGGGGCGAAGCGCCAGATGCCTCTATTTTTTATGGACGACAAAGAGAACTAGAGCGGTTGGAAGGCTGGATTCAACACGATCGCTGCCGACTCGTCGGGCTGTTTGGGGTGGGAGGGATTGGCAAAACCACACTGTCAGTGCGGTTGACCCAGCAACTCGTTGGACATTTCGAATTTATCATCTGGCGATCGCTCCGAAATGCCCCCCCATTCCAAGATTTGCTGGCAGATCTCCTCTCCGTCATCGCTCCGCCCCAGACTTCCCTCTACCCCAGCCATTTACCCGATAGCGTGGATGGACGAATGCGCTGTTTGCTAGAAAAACTGCGCGCTCATCGGTGCCTGTTCATTTTCGACAATGGTGAAACCATCCTTCAGCAGGGCGATCGTAGCGGCACGTACCTCCCTGGTTACGAGGGGTACGGTCAACTGTTGCAAATGATGGGCGAAAGCTGGCATCAAAGCTGTCTGGTATTGACCAGTCGCGAAAAACCTAATGGTTTTGCCATTATCGAAGGATCTGCTTTACCTGTGCGATCGTTGCAGCTGGGGGGGCTACCGATCTCCGATGGGCAAGCCATTCTCACGATTAAAGCTGATTTTTCGGGGTCCGAAAATGCTTGGAGATCGCTGATTGACCACTATGGTGGCAATCCGCTGGCGTTGAAAATTGTTGCCTCTGCCATCCATGATTTTTTTGAAGGGGATCTGCATCGGTTTCTAGATTTTTTGCAACAGGGAACCTCGATTTTTGGTGATATTCGAGATCTACTCGCTCAGCAAATCAACCGTTTGTCGGATCTGGAACAACAGGTGATGGATTGGCTGGCGATCGATCGTGAACCCATCACCCTGGCAGAATTACAAGCCGATTTTGTGCCCACGATCGCGCCGGGACATCTGCTCGAAGCTTTAACGGCACTGGAACGACGGGGCATTTTGGAGCGCACACGCTCGAGCGGAAAATCCCTGTCGCTTTTCACCCTGCAACCTGTGGTCATGGAATATGTGACCGAACAATTGATTGAGCGAGTCTGTGAGGAAATTAAAGGGCAGAGAGGAGGTGTTTCGAATGATCAGCAAGATGTTGTACGAGTAACCCCATCTACGATCCAAACTCCAAACTCCAAACTCCAAACTCTTCATGCTCAACATTCCGATTGCAAATCCACCCTCTTCAGTCATGCGCTCATCAAAGCAACCGCCAAAGACTATGTCCGAGAAACGCAGGAGCGATTGATTTTGCAACCGATCGCCCAGCGATTGTTTCGCTTCTTCCCGTGGGATCAGTTGGGTGAACACCTGAAACAAATTCTGTCGGGTCTACGCGGTCAATCTGCGTCCGAAACTGGTTATGCAGCGGGCAATTTGCTGAATCTCTTGTGCCATTTGCAAGTCGATTTGAGCGGTCAAGACCTGTCTCATCTCACTCTCTGGCAAGCATCTCTGCGAAAAGTCAACCTGCATAGGGTGAACCTTGCCAATAGTGACCTGAGCAAGTCCGTTTTCACAGAAACCTTTGGGCAAGTGCTGTGTGTCACTTTTAGCCCAAACGGAAACTTGTTGGCAACCAGTGATGTTAATCATGAAATCCATATTTGGCAGGTTGCGGATGGAAAAAAGCTGGCGACTTGCCGAGTCGAAGAGGGTTGGGTCTGGGCGATCGCTTTTAGCCCCGATGGGCAAACGCTTGCAAGTAGCGCCAATCGCTCCATCCATTTGTGGGATGTGCAAACCGGACAATGTCTCAGCACCCTGGGAGACTACACCGGACGCATTTTCTCTCTGTCTTTCCGTCCGGATGGTCGGTTGCTTGCCAGTGGTGGCGAGGATGGGTTGGTCAATCTCTGGGAGATTGCCACGGGAAACCTACTTACAACGTTAGTTGGACATTGTGATGAAGTGCGATCGGTGGCTTTCAGTGCCGATGGGGACTGGCTTGCCAGTGGTAGTTATGACCGCACAGTACGCTTGTGGCAAATCGAGGGAAGGTGGCAAGGGGACGATGACAAGGGACAGACGATCGCGCCAGCGACAAGCCAAAATCCAGAATTCAGAACTCAAAATTCGCTTATTCTTGCGGGTCATGCAGATTGGGTCTGGTCAGTTGCCTGGAGTCCTGACGGCAGAACCCTGGTGAGTAGTAGCAGCGATCGCACCCTCAAGCTTTGGGACCTCCAGACTGCACAATGTCAGAAAACCTTACTCGGACACGCTCAACCAATTCGTACCGTTGCTTATAGTGCCGATGGTCAGACGATCGTCAGCGGCAGCGACGATCAAACCGTTCGGCTCTGGCATCCCACCACAGGTGACTGTTTTAGAATCTTATCGGGACATACCAGTTGGGTAACCTCGATCGCCATTAGTCCTGACGAATTATTGTTTGCTAGTGGCAGTGAAGATCAATCGGTTCGCCTCTGGGATAGCAACACCCATGCTTGCTTGCGAGTCTTGCAGGGATACAGCAACGGCATCTGGTCGATCGCCTGGCATCCCAATGGACAAACCCTGGTCAGCGGCGGACAGGATCGATTGGTGCGGTTGTGGGATTTAGTGGACATCGCGCGCGCGAAGGAAACCAGAGCGGAAGGACGAAGATTGGTTGCTGCCTCTCAAGCCAGGGTTCAAAATTGTTTGGCTGAGACAGACGATCGTCCCAAATCCCAAATTCCGACTCTCGACGCTGCCGCCCCTTCCCCGATTTGTCTGTCAGCGCACAGTCGCTGGGTTTGGTCAGTTGCCTTTAGCCCTGACGGACAATGGCTTGCCAGTGGCAGCGAAGACCATACGATCCAACTCTGGAATGCCCGCACTCGCCAGCCGATTCGTACGTTGGTTGGGCACCACAATGCCGTCTTCGCAGTCAATTTCTGCCCGAACAGCCAGATACTGGTGAGTGGCAGTTTAGATGGCACAGTGAAAGTGTGGGATGTGCAAACTGGGCAATGTCTACGTACCCTCCTAGGGCATCGGGGCGGCATTTGGTCGGTTGCCCTAAGTGCAGATGGCAAGCTGATTGCCACGGGTAGTCAAGATCAATCTATTAAACTTTGGGAGATCCTGACTGGAGACTGTTTACAGACTCTGAAGGGACATACTGCATGGATTCGTTGTGTTGCCTTGAGTCCTGATGGGCAAACCCTTGCCAGTGGGAGTGCAGATGGCATCCTCAAACAATGGCAAGTGAATACAGGCAGGTGTTTCCAGACGATGCAGGCGCATTCCAGCCCAGTGCTCTCTGTAACCTATAGCCCTGATGGGCACATGTTGGCAAGTGGAGGGGCAGATGCCACCGTTAAGCTCTGGCAAGTCGCTACTGGACAGTGCGATCAAACGTTATTTGGACATGAAAAATGGGTGCGATCGCTGAATTTTGATCCCAAGGGGCGCATCCTGGCAAGTTGCAGTCAAGATGAAACAATTCGCTTATGGCAGGTGGGCAGACTCGATAAGGCTGAAACGGTTTGTTTGTCAACTTTTCGAGTGCCTCGCCCCTATGAAGGGATGAACATTGAGGGAGTGACGGGGTTGACCTTAGCGCAGAAAGCTTCTATCCGTCAGTTGGGTGCGATCGAGCAGGTTGCTGTGTGGGAATGGGCAGATTAGGATTGGAATCTAGAATCTACTAGCGAATCTTCTGGGCTTTCTGATGTCCTGATTACTATCCACTTACCTGGACAAATTGGTTATGAATTTTCTCCAAAAAAGCATTGCGATCGCAGTAAGTACCTGTCCGATAGTTTGGGCGCTTCCTGCTTTAGCCGATGCACCATCCATTTCGCTCGCACAACGGCTCGGCGGTAGCACGGTTGAAGAATGCGTCAGTTCATCCACTCAGGCAATGCAAAAAATCAACCTTCAGGAGGTGAAAGCAGACTCAGAGTCGGTGAGTGGAACAGCAGAAAATACGCGCGTTGTAATCTTTTGCAATGCAGAAAAAGCGGGGCTGATTCAGACGATCGTGGTGGCAGGAGTGGATCTGGACGAAAACAACCGAATTGTTGAAGCCCTAAAAGGGGCTTTGCCTTAATCGCTTTTCTTATCGCTCTTCCGATGGATGGGTCACTCTGGCTCATGAGTATCATCCATCGGAATTCTTACAGCCAGTTTTACTGGCGGAAGCCAACCCGCACACTCATTCACCTCACTCTGTAGCTGACTCGTCAGAAAGGTGCTCTATGTCTACCAGCCTCTCTCATCCAGTGCGTTCTGCCCCAACTACTCAAATTGTGCTCTACTGACAATGACTTTATTCCCTCCTGAACAAACGATTACAAGTATTTTCATTTACAAAGAAAATACTAATTTTGCGATAGGCTTGGAGGAAAATAAGAAAGGGTACAGAAAGCTGTTGACTTGAGTAGTTTGAGGCGAACAGAGGCTTGATGCTAACAGTAACCGCCCCTTTTCCTATTCGGCTGCGTTCGGTCAATACTGATGACTGCCTACCCTTCTCGTTTTCAGCAACATGCACTCAAATCCTCCGCTCCTCTTCTGGGTGCTCCTTTCCAATCTCGTTCTTGGGGCGATTCGCTCTTCGATCAGCCCCAGCATTTAGTGCATGATTTTTCGCATGTGGATTTGTTTTCCCATCATCCTGGGCAACGTCCAACTCCCTATGCGCTTCAAGCAAAGTTGGTTAATCCGTCCCTACATGAGCAGGCAACTGACCTAGGAGAAACGGGAATAGAAACGCGAATACAACGAGCACTGACAGTTGGCGGCAAAAAAATTAATGATATTGACAAAGAGTTGGAATTAGATAAAAAGATAGAGGAAAATCAGCACAAGGATACGAAAGGACTAGAAGATGACAATCTTACACAAAAGCAAGAAGAAAATATTAGAAAAGGTGGGGAAATCTATACTTATTTAAAGCAAATAGCAACCGACGAAATTCCAAATGAAGAAGCCGAAAAATTAAAAATCAATCAATTTGATAGTTGGGATGCTGCTTGGTCTACGATCGAAAACAAGATTTCAGAAGAGGCAAAACTTGCTGAATTGTTACTCAAAAAAGACTTTTCCAAAGAGAACGATCAGCCTACAGTAGTCAAAGAAATCGCTCAGCATCCACAATCTCGTTTGAAAAAAATTCTTCATTTTAGTAATCAGAATGAAAGCGGAACAAACTATCAGGCAACTCAACTCAAGCCTGAGTTTTTAGAGGAATTGGCTAAAGTTTCTAAAGAAATTAAACTCTGTTTAGACCAGATAAAAGAAGAGCAAAACGAAATACCCGGAATGGATGAGGATGCGTTCAAAAAATTTGATGTTTCTACGAAATATATTTTAAAATATTATCCAAAAGAGAAATACACCTATGTCGGTTTAGGTGCAAGTGTTATGCCAATAACAGCAATGCTAGAAGAAGCAGGTTTGCAGGTCTACGATATACCTTTGAGCACGGTTAGAGCGTATGGTGAGAACAAGGAAGCTCTCGATGATAAGGAAAGTTTTCAAAGACTAAGTGCTTACTTGGATACCTGTTTGAGCGGGATAAACCTTGAGAAACCTATATTAATTTATGACTATTCAAGTGGGCGTTCTTTATATGTTACAGAATACATTCTAGAAAAATATTTTAGAGAAAAATACAAAAAGGATTTAAAAATCATTCCGTTATCTATTGGTGCAGATACTGGGAAATGGGCAGGAAAGCCTTTCGTTGAATCAACCAATATCACCGGCATGAAAGAGATGGATCAAAAATTGGCTGAAGAAATTGGGACATTTCTAGAAAAAATTGGAACAAAACAAAACTTATATCGGACAACAGCCAAAATTGCTCTTTCTGAGGTGTTAAGCGGCACAGAGAAAATCTTGCATGTGATTGATGCGATGCCCAGAGTGAAAAGACATATCCAAGCGTTTAGAGAGAAGAACTAAAGATCTATATAGCAGTCCTAAATCATTTGTGAATGAGAAAGGCTGTGTGAAAAAGAGTTCCACAGGAACTCTTTTTCACAATCCAGATAGGATCGCTATAGAATCTCTATTTATTAAGTGCGACATCTCTTTATGGATATGCCAACGGCTAGGTTGTCAGTGACTGCTTCGATTGCTACCTCCGTTAGCCTGAGCTGACCAACTTTCCGAGCTCTGGTTCAGAGGTAGCCTAAAATTGGGTAAGATTATTGGCTTTGGCTGGAAGTTTACAAAAGCACAAAAACCTGAAATCCTCACCAAATAAGGATTTCAAGGTAAGTTTTGGCATGAAAAATGGCTCAGGCGAGATTTGAACTTGCGACCTTGGGCTTATGAGTCCCCTGCTCTAACCACTGAGCTACTGAGCCATAACAAACTGAATTGCTTTATTAAATTAACATATCAGTGTGAACGATCGCCATCCCCTTGCAGACAAAAGAGCAATTCGTCTAATGACAATTAGACCAAATATTAGGCAGCTTGTCTCGCTCCTGTCCCGAGCATCAAAATCAATCAGCACGTATTCTGCGGCATTTCAAGCTGACTGAGAAGACAGTGCAATTGTCGAGTTGGAAGCAGAGACTCGGCAGGTTGAGCGCCCACGGGCATAGGTCATAGATGAGTTCGGTTGATCTCGATCGCCAAAATCTACCTAACGAGGAATTTGCGCATTTCGTCAATCGCGCTAAGTTTCACAGGTAAAGCTTTTGATGCTGTTGTCCCATGGATACCAACCCTCAGCCCCAACCGCCCTTTCACGAACCTAATGCGGACACCCCAGCTATTGGGGGTGGATTGCCGGTCATTGAGTATTGGGCAGAGCATTCACTCTCGCCAGAAGGCCCAAAGCTGTGGAAAACATTGTTTCACCATAGTGCTTGCTTGTCTTGTTCCTGGGGTACTGGTGGGCAAAAGGGCGGATTTACCAATGAAGCGGGTGAGAAGCTGCAACGCTGTATGAAAAGTGTGGAAGCCATTTCAGCCGAAATTCAGCCTCCCGTTCCAGCCCACTTTTTTGATACCCATACAATCGCCGAACTACAACAGCTTTCCTCCTTGGAAGCTGATCGCTTGGGAAGACTTAGCTTTCCCGTAATTCGACGGGCAGGCAGTTCTCACTACGAGCGCATCACTTGGGATGAAATCTATGCGATCGCCACCGATGCCTTCCAGAAGCCACCGGAGCGTGTTGCATCCTACAGTTCCGGGCGGGGTTCTAACGAAGCGGCTTTTCTCTTGCAATTGATGATGCGAACCCTCGGTTCCAACAACTTGGCTGATTGTTCAGATTTGTGTCATGCACCCTCCACCACTGCCCTCAAAGAGATGTTTGGCACAAATACCTCGATCGTCAGCTTGGAAAGTCTGAAACAGGCAGATTGTGTCGTCCTGGCTGGTGCGAACTCCCCCTACAACCATCCCCGTTTGATGAATGAGTTGATCAAACTGCGTGATCGGGGTGGCAAGGTGATTGTGATCAATCCGGTGATGGAAATTGGCTTAGTTAAATTTGGATCTCCCGCATTTCCGGTCAAATCCTTGATTCCCGGTTCTGAGATTGCCTCGCTCTACTTACAACCGATTCCTGGCAGTGATGTCGCCCTCTTCGTAGGCATTCAAAAAGCTTTAATTGAGCAGGGTTATGTCAAACAGGATTTTCTGCAAGCCCATACGGAGGACTGGGAAGCAGTGCTGGAGCAAGCACGCTCTCTCTCTTGGGAAACCCTCACAGCGACTTGTGGCGTTTCTCGCTCAGAAATTTCAGCAGCAGCAACGATCATTGGCACATCCAAAGGAGTTGTTTTTGGTTGGGCGATGGGTATAACCCAACACGCCAACGGAGTCGATAACGTCTATAGCATCGCCAACACAGCACTGATCAGCGGTCATGCCGGCAGAATGGGCGCTGGCGTCATGCCGGTGCGAGGACACTCTAACGTGCAAGGCTTTGGCTCAATGGGGGTCACGGTCAAGCTGAAGGAAGAAATCAAGCAGGCTTTGGAACAGCTTTTAGGGCGATCGTTGAACCTACCCAAGGGCTATCACACCCGCGATTTAATCGAAGCCGCTGAAGCGGGGAAAGTGGAGAGTCTGATTTGTGTGGGCGGCAATCTGTATGGCGCAAATCCCGACTCGACACAGGCAAAGCGGGCATTGGGCAATATCAATACGATCGTCTATCTCGCCACTAAACCCAACATTGGGCACTTTCATGGGCTGGCGAAAATCCACACGATCATCATTCCGGTGTTGAATCGATTTGAAAACCCCCACAAAACCACAGTGGAATCGGGTAATAATTTCGTGCGGCTCAATAATGAGGGAAAAACCCATTTAAAGGAGGCTGACCTGATTTCAGAGGTGGAATTTTTGACTGAACTGGCACATCGGTTGTTGGGAGAATATCCCGTCGAGTGGCGTAAATTGCAAGACACTCGCTATGTGCGGCAATTGATTGGCAGCACCATTCCCGGTTACGAAAAGATCGCCACCATTGACGAGACCCAAGAAGAGTTCACCATCTCTGGGCGCATCGTCACTGAACCCCACTTTAAAACACCCTCCGGCAAGGCAAAAATGTTCACCACCCCGCTGCCCAACCTGACCCTGCCGACCCCCCAAGACTTTGGCATGGATCACCCCCAAAATAGTTTAGTTCTGGCATTGATGACGGGACGCAGCTATTCTCAACACAATACCGTTGTCTACAAAATTGGCGACCAGTATCGGGGAATGCCCCATCGTCACTGCATTTTGGTGAATCGCCTGGATGCAGAAAGAGCCAATTGGGCGGAACACGATCGCGTCACCGTGCAAGGCGATGCAGGTCGATTAGACAACGTAGAGGTGATTTACGGCGCAGTGCGAGCAGGGGCAGCGTTGATGTTTTACCCGGAGGTGAATGTCATTTTTAAGGCAAGAACAGAAACACGCTCTGGTACACCTGCCTACAAACGTGTGCCTGTTCTGGTTTATCGCGATCGCCACTCACTGGAAATAGCTTAAAGGACAAGAGCTAAATAGTTCACCGAATACTAACGAATGACCATCATAAGCATCTCTGGAGACAAAACTCGTCCATCTCAACATCAGAGGATAAGGACGTATTCGCACTGCTATCGTCGCCGTACTACTAAGATATAGCCATAGCCATTGGATTAAGCTGGGGTGCAGGCGGAGAACAGCCCCATCGCCTTTTTGGATGCCAGTGTCCTAAGCGACTTGGTGGTAGTGCTTCAAAGGTGTTGTCGGTATTTTTGAAAGCTTTGCTCAGCAAAGCTTTCAAAAATACCGACAACATGTCTAGAACATAACCCAACTTGGTAACAGCGATCAGACAAAAACAGAGTCGGGGAAAGGAGGTCACGATGCTGCGAATCATTGGTCTAATCAGCGGAACTTCTGTCGATGGGATCGATGCTGCCTTGGTCGAAATTTCTGGGCAAGGGAGAGATTTAACAATTCATCTTCTGGCAGGAGAAACATACCCTTATCCCCCAGCTCTACGATCGCAAATTCTTACCGTATGCGGTGGTGCACCTCTGTCCATGGAGGCGTTGGCACGATTAGACGACGCGATCGCTGACCAATTTGCTCAGGCAGCCCTACAAATTCAATCTGGGCACCCTCCAGCGGATTGGATTGGGTCTCACGGTCAAACGGTCTATCATCGGCCGCCTGGAGAGAAACCCGGCAAAGAGCAAGGACAGAGCCAGGAAAACCGTTCAGAATTTTCCTTGGCTTCCTCCCTTCCTCATTCCCCTACCCCCTCTCTGGGCTATAGCCTACAACTGGGACGGGGAGACCTGATCGCCCACTTAACCCAAATTCCTACCATCAGCAATTTTCGAGCGGCTGATATTGCCGCGGGTGGACAGGGCGCCCCATTGGTGCCTGCTCTGGATGTCTGCCTACTCAGTCATCCGACCTACCACCGCTGCGTTCAAAATATTGGTGGGATCGGTAATGTGGCGTATCTGCCACCCAATCCTCCGCCATCAGTCGTCGGTGCCCAGCCATCCACAGATGTTGCCAGCCTAAATCCTCCGATCCTGGGATGGGATACAGGCCCTGGCAATGCCCTGTTAGATTTGGCGGTACAAGAGTTATCGAATGGTGCTCAGGCGTATGATCAAGATGGAGCGTGGGCAGCCACAGGCAAACCTTGCCAAGCCTTGATCAGTCAATGGCTCCAGCAAGATTTCTTTCAGCAGCCCCCGCCCAAATCGACCGGACGGGAGCTTTTTGGTCAAGCTTATTTACGTCAGTGTCAGATGGATGCTCAGAGCTATGATCTGAGTCAAGCTGACCTCCTGGCCACTTTGACTGACTTAACCGCAGCATCGATCGCCCATAGCTATCAAGCCTTCTTGCCCCAATTGCCCGACCAGGTTTTGCTCTGTGGCGGCGGGAGCCGCAACCTCTACCTGAAAGCACGAATTCAATCAAGATTGCCCAAATCGACTATTCTGACAACGGATGAAGCAGGCTTAAATGTGGATTTCAAGGAGGCAATTACCTTCGCGGTTTTGGCATACTGGCGACAGCAGGGATTTTTGGGTAACCTTCCCCAAGTCACGGGTGCGAGTAGAGCTGTCCTTTTAGGAGAAATTCACCTGTTAACATAGCTTGAGGAATCGATAGGATTTAGCGATTGCCGACTCAAGCGATTGGCGGTTTGAACACTCAACGGGAGCAAGGAAAGAGTTGTGGCTCACACCTTTTTGATGCAAGCTGGGCGCTGGTCATTACAGGGAAACTGGATCGAGCGAAATCAGATGCCGACGATCGTGAAAGGCGGAATCCTGGTTGCATGGAGCCGGGATGATTGGTACACGATGGTGACCAAGCTTGTTTTTCCAGAATCAGAGTTAGAAGAAATCGCGTTTCAATATCGGGGACGACTCGATCCGGGGGAACAGCAATATACCTTCGTTCTCCACCACAGCCTCTTGGGCAAGGTTGAAGGAGAAGGGTGGATTGCACCGGATTCAGTCATTCAGCGGTATTGGGTGCTGGGAGATGAGCGGTATCGACGCAGTGGATTCGAGACTCTTTATCGTATCCACGACAATAAATATTTTTTGTCGAGTGGGATTATGTCAGGACATTATCTGACCAGTATCATGGAAGCGACCCTTGAGCGCCAGTTTGAGTAAAGAGATCAAACCGCTACAATAGGGAAGACTAATTTTATGAATTGATAATAATCAATGCCCATTTTATGAAATGACCCACTCAATTCAGTTCAATCCAATGTGTTGGGGCGTTTTTTTAGGGGATTAAAGCAGTGCCCTAAGCAGCTTTTATTTTTTAGTCAATGTTTTATCGCAGAATAAGCAACTTGTCTCATTTGCAAATGCTGCCGCAAATGAGAGACTTCTTAGAATACCAATCAAGTATCTACCGATATTAAAAAATGGGTCAATTTAGGTTCTAGTCAATTTCATAATCATGGCAAGCTTCCTCTTTTTACGGAAATGTCCCAGTCTGGGTGTAGAGTTTCATATCTTTTACTCGATTGGGCAGATGCCTTAAGGTAGTACATGGCTCAGGTTAATGGTTTCGTTGTCAGGTTAAGCCATCTGGAAAGACCGTTATTGTCCAGACAGGTTGCCCAAGTGCGGGTCTCGCAGGGAGCCGAGGTGCAATGGTAGATGCCAACCTGGGTCGCTTACTATCAAATCGATATCAATTGGTGGAGTTAATCGGTAGAGGGGCGATGGGGCGAGTCTATCGTGCCGAGGATACCCTACTAGGCGGGGTGGTGGCTGTCAAGTTCTTGGCGCAAACTTTACTCAATCGTAAAATGCGCGATCGCTTCAAAACAGAAGCAACCACCTGTGCCCAATTGGGGCAAAAAAGCATTCACATTGTTCGAGTCATGGACTATGGCGTCAATGAGGAAGAGGTTCCTTTTTATGTCATGGAATATTTGCAGGGAGAAAGCCTGAGCGATATCATAAATAACCAGCCAATGGCGGTTTTGCGCTTTTTGAGTCTGGCACGACAAATTTGCCTGGGGCTCCAATGTGCCCATGAAGGTATCCGCATTGATAACCAGGTTTGCCCGGTGATTCATCGTGACATCAAACCCAGCAATATTCTGGTAAGTCAAGATGCCAGTTTAGGGGAATTGGTGAAGATTTTGGACTTTGGCATCTCCAAGATGCTTCAGGCGGATGGTGCTGGTACAACCTCCTATATGGGAACGCTAGCTTATTCTTCTCCTGAGCAAATGGAAGGTAAAGAGCTAGATGCCCGATCGGACATCTATAGCTTGGGCGTCATGATGTACGAAATGCTCACTGGCAAAATGCCGCTACAGGCGGAAACGCATTCTTTTGGCAGTTGGTACAAAGCTCACCACTTTCAACCGCCGCGTGCTTTTGGCGTATTCAATCTCACCCAGAAACTCCCCAATGGGCTAGAAGAGTTGGTGATGAGATGTTTAGAAAAGTCCCCCCACGATCGTCCCCAAAGTATTCACGATGTGCTCAAAGCACTGACTCCGTTAGAGCAATATTACAGCGGCAACCGACAGCTTAGTAAAGATATTGGCGAACGGTTGGCGAAAGAGGTTAGCAGTGGCGTTAGAACTGTGAAACCCACGCCCAAAAGTAATGACTCTAGCAGCTCCAGTGAAGATGTTTGCCGCCTCAGTTCTTGGCCCAAAAACAAACCCATTGCCCAGATTGTCTTTCCTCAGATTCTGACCAGTAGTCAGGGGAAATTGGCTACTTTGTGGGTCATGCTTCAAGAAGAAGAAATTGAAACTCTGAAGGCATATCGGCTTTATAACAAGGTTTATAAAAATTTTCTCTGCTCTATGGCACCTCATCCCATGGTGTTGTGGCTCACCGCTGTCTATAACCGCTTCCACCACATTGAAAAGGGTCCCCGCTGGTTACGATGCTATCTCGACCTCAAAGATCCTCTGGGGCACGAAATGCTTCGGTTATTGAGCACCCAAGGGGAGTATCAAGTTTTATTTTTCGCGCTAGAGAAACCACAAAATTGCGCTCATGTGATTACCGTCAAACTACCCATGGCGCAATGTAACCTTATGCAAGAATGGGTAATCACCAGCCGCAACTGGCATTCGATCGGGGAACCCACCATGAGCAAGAATATGTTGCAGGCAGAGTTTGAAAAGCTGAAACCCAAAGTCTCTGCTGAGCTAGAGACTCAGTCTACAAAATCCTCTCTGAACCTATCGGATGTGGAGCGGTGAGACGATACACTTGTATTGTCCAAGAGGCGCGGTCAGGCTCTCAACGCCTTTGTTGACAGTTTTTGCCTTGTGATCTGACCTGACAATCTGAAAAGAAGCTCTGCTCTTTGGGAATTGTAAGCGGCAGAGCGTCTGAGGGCATGCTCACGCAGAGCATGGAGACGAGGCAAAAACTCCAACTTCTCCCCCTGCTGTTCCCACCCTATCCCCTGCTGCTTCCCCTATTTGCTTCTACATATGGCGCTGAATACGAGATATTCTTCAATTGTTTTGCCAGATGTAGTGTAGGCTTGAACTCAGACTTTTGGGTTTGAGAATCTATGTCCTTTGTTGGTCTGCATATCCATAGTGACTACAGCCTGCTCGACGGAGCCAGCCAGCTACCCCAGTTGGTCGATCGCGCCATTGAGTTGGGAATGCCTGCGATCGCCTTGACCGATCATGGTGTCATGTATGGCGCGGTTGAGCTGCTGAAGGTGTGTACCAGCAAAGGGGTCAAGCCCATCATTGGCAATGAGATGTATGTCATTAACGGCGACATCACTAAGCAGGAACGCCGTCCTCGCTACCACCAAATTGTTCTCGCAAAAAATAAGCTGGGCTATCGCAATCTGGTCAAGCTCACCACTGCTTCTAACTTGAAGGGAATTCAGGGCAAAGGGATTTTTTCTCGCCCTTGTATTAATAAAGAATTGCTGGAAGAGTATCACGAAGGGTTAATTGTTACTTCGGCTTGCTTAGGGGGCGAGGTACCTCAGGCGATTCTGCAAGGCAAGCCAGAGATCGCCCGTCGAGTTGCCCAATGGTACAAGGATTTATTTGGTGAAGACTATTATTTGGAAATTCAAGATCACGGCTCTCAAGAAGACCGCATCGTGAATGTGGAGATCGTTAAAATCGCCCGTGAATTGGACATTCAGATCATTGCCACCAACGATTCTCACTACATTTCTTGCTACGACGTGGAGGCACATGATGCGCTGCTCTGTATTCAAACCGGCAAGCTGATTACCGAAGATAAGCGGTTGCGCTATAGCGGCACGGAGTACCTGAAATCTGCCGATGAGATGCGGCAATTGTTTCGCGATCACTTAGCTGACGATGTGATTGAAGAGGCGATCGTGACTACCATGGCAGTCGCCGAAAAAATTGAACCCTACAACATTCTGGGTGAACCTCGGATTCCCGATTACCCTATCCCTGACGGCTTCACCGCAGATACCTACATGGAAGAGGTTGCCTGGGCGGGGCTGCTAAAGCGACGCAACTGCCAGTCCCGTGAAGCAGTCGAATTGGAGTATCGCGATCGCATGGAATACGAACTCGCGATGATGCAGCGGATGGGGTTTGCCACCTATTTTCTGGTCGTGTGGGACTATATCAAATACGCCAGAGACCACAATATTCCAGTGGGTCCAGGACGGGGATCGGCAGCAGGTTCGCTAGTTGCCTATGCCATGGGGATCACCAACATTGATCCGGTGCACCATGGGTTGCTGTTCGAGCGATTCCTCAATCCAGAGCGCAAGTCGATGCCTGATATTGACACCGACTTTTGTATTGAACGGCGTGACGAGGTGATTCAATATGTTACCGAAAAATATGGCACCGAACGGGTTGCCCAGATCATTACTTATAACCGCATGACCTCTAAAGCGGTGCTCAAGGATGTAGCGCGGGTGCTGGACATCCCCTATGGCGAAGCTGACAAGATGGCAAAAATGATCCCAGTCGTGCGGGGCAAGCCCACTAAGTTGAAGGTGATGATCTCCGACGAAACCCCTGCACCAGAATTCAAAGAAAAATATGACAAAGATCCTAAAGTGCGCCACTGGCTTGATCTGGCGATTCGGATCGAGGGCACCAACAAGAGTGTCGGCATCCATGCGGCAGGTGTGGTGATCTCTGCCCAACCGCTGGACGAAATCGTTCCGCTCCAGCGCAACGCGGATGGTGCCGTCTTCACTCAGTATTTTATGGAAGACATTGAAGCCATGGGGCTACTGAAAATGGACTTCCTAGGGCTGAAAAACCTGACCATGATCCAGAAGACTTTAGATCTCATGCAGGAGGGAGGCAAGCCGATCGTAGACCTGGACAATTTGCCCCTGGATGATCCCAAGGCTTATCAGTTACTTGCCAAAGGAGAACTGGAAGGGGTATTTCAATTAGAGTCTTCCGGAATGCGGCAGATTGTGCGGGATTTGAAACCGTCTGGTCTAGAAGATATTTCCTCTGTGCTTGCCCTCTACCGTCCGGGACCGCTGGATGCTGGGCTGATCCCTAAGTTTATCAACCGCAAACATGGGCGAGAAAAGATTGAATACGCCCACGAAATTCTCACCCCCATTCTGAAAGAGACCTACGGCATTATGGTCTATCAAGAGCAAATCATGAAAATTGCTCAGGACATGGCGGGCTATTCCCTGGGTCAGGCAGACTTGCTGCGGCGAGCCATGGGAAAAAAGAAAAAGTCTGAGATGGAAAAACACCAAGAGATGTTTGTCAAGGGAGCGATCGATCGCGGCGTTGAGAAAAAAGTTGCCGCCGAACTGTTTGAGCAGATGGTGTTGTTTGCTGAATATTGCTTTAACAAGTCCCACTCCACTGCTTACGGCTACGTCACTTACCAGACCGCTTATCTCAAGGCGAACTATCCAGTTGAGTACATGGCGGCATTGCTGACCGCCAACAGTGACGACCAGGATAAGGTACAGAAATATATTGCCACCTGTTTGAGTATGGGCATTGAGGTAGAGCCGCCTGATATTAACCGTTCCAGTGTCAACTTCACCCCCCTGGAAAAGAGCATTTTGTTCGGGTTATCGGCAGTTCGTAACGTCGGTACAGGCGCAGTGGAATGTATTTTGATTGTGCGAGAAGCGGGGGGGGCGTTTAAGTCCCTAGCAGATTTGTGCGATCGTGTGGCTTGCTCTGACGATCCCAAAGTCGATATCCGCGCCATGAACCGCCGTGCGCTGGAAGCCTTGATCCATTCTGGTGCATTCGACAAAATGGAACCCAATCAGAATCGCAAACAGTTGATTCAAGACCTGGAACTGGTGTTGGACTGGGCACAATCCCGTGCTAAGGATCGAGCCAGTGGACAGGGTAGCCTGTTTGACCTATTGGGGGGGAGTGACACTGCTGCTGTTAGCGGTGGCTATGAATCGGCACCCAAAGCCTCACCTGTGGAAGACTACCCCTCCCAAGAACGGCTCCGGCTCGAAAAAGAGTTGCTGGGTTTCTATATCTCCGACCATCCCTTAAAAACGGTACATGAATCGGCACGGATGCTTGCCCCGATCAACTTAAGTGACTTGGGAGATGTGGGAGAGAATGTCAGCATTAGCGCGATCGCCATGTTGACCAGTATCAAACGAGTGATCACCAAAAAAGGCGATCCGATGGCAATCATTCAACTGGAAGATCTAAGTGGACATACGGAAGCGGTGGTTTTTCCCAAAACCTACGAACGAATTAGTGCTCATATTGTGGACGATGCCCGCTTGATGATTTGGGGCAAAGTCGATCGTCGCGATGACCAGGTACAGTTGATCATCGAAGACGTTGAACCGATCGAATTAGTTCGTATGGTGTTGGTGGAGCTGGAACCCCACAAAGCGGCTGACATTACCGAACAACACCGCCTGCGAACAGTGATTTTAGAGCATAAAGGGGAAGAAAACCAGGCAAAAGTGCCCGTCGTCGCGATCGTTCAGAGCGCAGGACGGCGACACTTCGTCCGCTTTGGTGCCCAATTTCGTGTACAAAACTACCAGGCAACCGTCCAAGCACTCGTGCAGGCAGGCTTTCAAGCCAAAGCTTCAACGCTTGCCAGCTAAATCAGGGATAGTTGCTTAATTTTTGCCAGGAAATTTTTCCTTTCTACTGCTGACCACTCACGGAATTGCACCGTTTAGGATTTGGCATTTTGGCTGTGAAAGCCCAACGGCTGAACATGGCAAGAATTTATCTATGCTCACAATTTATACCAATCTAAGAGATGGCACTACAGATGATTGTCTGTAGGGGCGTACGGCTGTACGTCCCTACGAGGATCTGCAAATGATGAAATAGAGAGAATTGTTATGAAATCAGTCTGTTCATATTCCAGGACACGGCACCGACCCCAAGTTTTTCTAGAGAATTTGGGGTCGATTGTTTATGGTATGGCTAAAAAAATATTCTAGACCTTATCGCTTTATAGAATTTTTTGGTCACTATAGACTCATTCGCTCTCATATTTTGATTGGATTGCTCCTTCTCCTAAACGACGCTATTGGAGGATACATATACCGATGAGCCGACAGATCTCTCAGGTTGCGATCGCCTTCGTCATTTTGATGGGAGGATTATTTTTATTGGGCTGTCAATTCAATTTGTCTCTTTGGGAGAGCAGATTTCTGGAAAGTCTTGCTTGCATGAAGGTTGATACCGCTTTATGTTTTTTGCTGGCAGGTCTTGCACTTGGACTAACGCAGGTTGCCTTGAGTCATCGTCAGCAAGCTGAAACTGCTCTTCAAGAATCTCAGGCACACTTTGCTGGGATTTTAGCAATTGCCAGCGATGCCATTATTTCTGTCGATGCCAACCAGCGGATTATTTTATTTAATCAAGGTGCCGAAACTATCTTTGGTTACTCCGCCCCAGAAATCTTAGGTCAACCGCTGGATTGGTTATTACCCGATCGCTTCATCCAGACCCATCGGCAACATATCAACCAATTTGCTGCATCAAGCAGTCAAGCCCGCAAAATGGGCGAACGAGGCAAAATTCTGGGTCGGCGCAAGGATGGTACCGAGTTTCCAGCAGAGGCATCCATTTCTCAATTGCAGCTAGCCAGTGGGCAAATCTTCACGATCTTTCTCAGAGATGTGTCAGAGCGCCAACAGGCAGAAGAAAAACTGCGCGAAACCACAGCGACACTGGAATCGATTATTCACTTTTCTCCTTTGGCGATCGTGGTGTTAGACATTGGTGGTCACGTCAAACTGTGGAACTCAGCAGCCGAAAATTTGTTTGGTTGGAAGGAAGCAGAAGTCAAAGGTAAACCCTTACCTACCTTGCCGACCCAGGAAATCACCCAATTTAACCGCGAATTACACCAGGTGAAGCAAGGACAGCGTTTTTCCAATCTAGAAACGTTACGGCAGAAAAAAGATGGTTCCCTCGTTACGATCAGTTTGTCTGTTGCCCCGCTTTTTGATGCGGAGGGCAGCATCATCGGCAGCATTGGCATGATTGCAGATATTACCGATCGCAAACGCACCGAAGCCGCCCTGCGCGTGAGTGAAGAACGCTGGCAGTTTGCTCTAGAGGGATGCGGCGATGGCGTGTGGGATTGGGATATTCAGACTAACCAAATCTTCTACTCTCGCCGTTGGAAGGAAATGTTGGGGTATACAGAAGCTGAAATTAGCGACAGTTTGAATGAATGGGAAGAGCGCATCCATCCAGAGGATAAGGATCGGGTGTTGGCTGAAACCGCTAAGCATCTGAATGGACAAACCCCTTGTTTTTTCTCAGAGTATCGATTTCAGTGTCGCGATGGCAGGTATATCTGGATTCTCGATCGCGGACTGGTGGTCAAGCGTAGCTCAGAGGGACAGCCACTGCGGGTCATTGGCACGCATAGTGATATTACCGATCGCAAACAGGTACAGAAAGAGCTGGAACTTCAAGCAGTGGTTACCCGCAATATGGCGGAAGGGATTTGTCTAGTCAGAGTTGATGATGGAATGATTGTGTATGCAAACCCCAAATTTGAGCAGATGTTTGGCTATGAGCTGGGTGAACTAACCAACCAACACGTCTCGATCGTCAACTATGGAGACACCACGATCGATCCAGAAGTAGTCAACCAGAGTATTCGCAGCGCAGTTCTTCAGAGAGGAGAAGCCACTTATCAGGTACACAATGTCAAAAAAGATGGCACCCCTTTCTGGTGTGAAGCCACCACCTCCGTATTTGAACATGCCGAATACGGCACCGTTTTAGTCGCGGTACAGCAAGACATTACTGAGCGCAAACAAGCTGAGGAGCGGATTCAAGCGTCCCTGAAAGAAAAGGAGGTACTTCTCAAAGAGATTCATCATCGAGTCAAAAACAACTTGCAGATTATCGATAGTTTGCTCCAGATGCAAGTCCGGCGGATTCAAGAACCCCAAATTTCAGCCATCTTGAAGGACAGCCAAAACCGGGTTGCCTCGATCGCTCTGGTCCATGAAAAGCTCTATGGTTCAGAGGATCTGGCAAATATTGACTTAGCTCAATACATTCCAGATCTTGCATTCCATTTATTCAGTTCTTACAAAATTTACTCTAGCCAAATTCGTTTGAAAACCAAAGTCGATTCAATCTCACTAGAAGTGAGCACTGTCATTTCGTGCGGATTGATTATCAACGAATTGGTTTCCAATGCATTAAAATACGCTTTTTTACCCAATCAATCGGGAGAAGTCGCTGTGGAATTACACGCCGAACCCGATAACATCCTTAAATTGGTGGTTCGTGATAACGGTCGGGGTTTACCAGCAGGCTTTCATCTGGAAAGCACACCATCGCTTGGATTAACCCTAGTTCAGGGTTTGGTAGACCAACTCAACGGAACGCTCGAACTGACCAGTACTGAGGGGACAGAATTTAAGATTACTTTTCCATTTCGATAAATCATGCATTTGATGATGAATTTGCCACCCAATCCCGCTGCCACAAAGATTCAGATTCTGATTGTAGAGGATGAAAAAATCATCGCCATGAATCTCCAAGAAAGTCTAGAAGACTTGGGATATGGAGTCGTTGCCGTTGCTGCGTCGGGAGAGCAGGCAATTGCCAAAGCCGTGGAACTTCATCCAGATCTGGTGCTAATGGACATTCGCTTAAAAGGGACAGTGGATGGAATTCAGGCAACTAGCCAAATTTGGCATCAATTGCAAATCCCAGTCATTTATGTGACGGGGCATTCGGATCAGGCAACGCTGGAGCGTGCCAAATTAACTGCCCCCTTTGGCTATGTCCTCAAACCGGTTAAAGAAAAAGAGCTGTATATCGCGATCGAAACTGCGCTGCAACGCTATGAGCGGGAACAACTTTTGAGCACAGTTTTGCGGAGCATGGGAGATGGGGTGATTGTGGTAGATACCCAGGAGCGGGTCAAGTATCTCAACCGGGTGGCGGAATCCCTAACAGGTTGGCAAAACTTGGAAGCCCAAAATCGTCAGTTCACCGAAATCTCTACTATTCTTCATGAGCAAACTCGACAACCGATCACTAGCCCAACCCTCTTAGCTATTCAGCAAGATTGCATTATCCATTTGGAAGATCAAGCAATTTTAATTACCCCAAATGGTCGTGAAATTCCAATTGCCGATAGTGCTGCCCCCATCAAAAATAATCGGGGGATGATCACAGGTGCGGTGCTGGTCTTTCGGGATGATACCCAGCGTCGGTTGGCAATTGAACACAATTTATCTCTGGAGCGTGCCCACAAACTGTCCAATCAGATCACTGAGCTGCAACGCCTAGATCAACTCAAGGATGATTTTCTAGCAACCGTTTCGCATGAGTTAAGAACGCCACTGTCCAACATCAGCATGGCAATCCATATGCTAGAAATTGTGCTGAATCGACAGAGCTGGCTGGTATCAGAAGCCAGCGTGTCGGACTCCCAGTTGATCGGTCGTTATCTCAAAATTATGCGAGATCAATGCGATCGAGAACTGAGCCTGATCAATGACTTGCTGGATATCCGTGCGATCGATTCCGAATCCTACCCGATCGAACCTACTCTGATTCAGATACAGCAGTGGTTCCCCCAAATTTTAGAAGCGTTTGAAGAACGTCTGCATAACCAGAATCAATCCCTACAAACTTATATCCCTGCCGACTTGCCAACCTATTCCATCGATCGTCAGAGCCTGACCCGTATTTTATTAGAACTGCTCAATAACGCCTGCAAATACACTCCTCCGAATCAAACAATTCGGATTTCTGTACAAATCATCCAATCGCCAATCGGCCAGTCAAGCCAGCCCTCCTTTCCTTTTTCTCCGTGTTTGCAAATCCAAATTGCCAACTCCGGAATTGAAATTCCTGCTGAAGAATGCGATCGGATTTTCGCTCCCTTCTATCGCATTCCCAACAGCGACCCGTACCGACATGGGGGCACCGGATTAGGACTGGCATTGGTCAAAAAGCTTGTTGAACGATTACAAGGAACCATTACCGTCACTGGTGATCAAGGATGGACAATCTTTACACTTCAGTTCCCCTGGAGTGTTGGTTAAATTGCAAATCATCGATTACTCATCGCTACAAGCACGGAAGCAGCAGACGCGGTAAGCTTGAGTCATTTACATTTAAGCTCTGGTATTGTCTCAAGACTAAACCGACAAACCTATTTAGTGTGAGGTGTCTGTCACATGCGAGTTCTGCTGTTATATCCGTGCTTTCCCAAGAGTTTTTGGTCGTTTGAGAAAGCTCTGGCACTGGTAGATCGCAAAGCGATGCTTCCACCCCTGGGACTGATCACAGTTGCCGCAATTTTGCCCCAAGCATGGGAATTTAAGCTAGTTGATCATAACGTGCGGGAGGTCACTGAAGAAGAATGGTGCTGGGCAGAAGTCGTGATTCTTTCTGCCATGATCGTCCAAAAAGAAGACTTTCTAGCGTTGATCCAAGAAGCCAAGCGACGGGGTAAGCAAGTTGCCGTGGGGGGCCCCTATGCTACTGCGCTGCCCAAGGAAGCCGGAACTGCGGGTGCAGATTACATGATCTTGGATGAAGGCGAAATTACGTTGCCCATGTTTGTGGAAGCCATCCAGCGAGGCGAAACTAGTGGTGTTTTTCGTTCCGACGGTGAGAAACCAGATGTTACCCATACCCCAATTCCCCGATTTGATCTGCTAGAGTTCGATGCTTATGATTCCATGTCGGTTCAATTTTCACGAGGATGCCCTTTTCAGTGTGAATTTTGCGACATTATTGTGTTGTATGGGCGAAAACCTCGTACCAAAAACCCTCAACAACTTTTGGCAGAGTTGGAGCGGTTGTATGAACTGGGCTGGCGACGCAGCATTTTCATGGTGGATGACAACTTCATCGGTAACAAGCGCAATGTCAAACTGATGTTACGCGAGTTAAAACCCTGGATGGCAGTACACAACTATCCTTTCCGCTTCAATACTGAGGCTTCGGTAGATCTGGCGCAAGACCAGGAATTAATGGATTTGATGGTGGAATGTAACTTTAGTGCCGTGTTTTTGGGGATTGAAACTCCCGATGAAGCCAGTCTCTCTCTCACTCAGAAGTTTCAAAATACTCGCGATTCATTGTCTGATTCAGTTAGTCTGATTACGCGCACGGGTTTACGAGTGATGGCGGGTTTCATCATTGGGTTTGATGGGGAGAAGCCAGGGGCAGGCGATCGCATTGTGCGGTTTGTTGAACAGACCAACGTCCCCACTGCCATGTTCAGTATGTTGCAGGCTTTACCCGACACTGCACTGTGGCATCGGCTCAAAAAGGAAGGGCGTTTGATTGACCCAGATGCCATGGTTTCGGGAATGAACCAGACAACCTTGATGAATTTTGTGCCCACTCGTCCTCTGGAGGACATCGCTCGCGAGTACATCGATGCCTTTTGGCGGTTGTATGACCCCCTTTGTTACTTAGAACGCACCTATCAACACTTTCTAGAATTGGGTGCGCCTAAATGCCCCAGTCGTATCCGGAAAGTGGATTGGGTGAACTTGCGGGCACTGGCAACCCTGTGCTGGCGACAAGGGGTAGTTCGCAAAACCCGCTGGAAGTTTTGGATCTATCTGCTGGGTATTTTGCGTCACAATCCTAAAGTTTGGGAGCATTATTTGGGCATTTGCGCGCTGGGTGAGCATTTTCTGGAGTATCGTCAAATTGTAAAAACCCAGATCGAAGCCCAACTACTCAGCTACTTAGCAGAAAAAGAAAAGCTGCAAGCCAAACAGATGGCGGAAACAGCGATACCAGCGATCGCCAGCTAGGGTTCTATTAGGCATTTTTTGAAGGGTTTTTCCAACCCTTCAAAAAATATTAATTTATCGTTCGCTATTGCGTCCAAAGCGATTGTCCTGTAAGGCGTTACCAATTCCTTTGAGAATGCCGCGTCCAACCAAGCCAATGCCGCGTCCCACCACATCAGTCAGTAAGTAGACCATGCCACTGCCCAAGAAGGCGATCGCAGCACGCAAGCGAGGGGAGATCGCATCTCTGGCTTCGAGCGCCAGCGTCACCGTATATTGAATGCCTGAAAGCTGCATTAACTCGTCATGGCGAGGGGCATAGATATGGGTCGTTTTGATACCGCGATCGTTCAAAACGAATAACCGAAACTGACTTTCAAAAATCGCTTTGGGTTCGCTCACCCAGCGTTCTACCCGATATTTCCAGGAAAGGTTATTGCGAAACCGCTCAATGTCTCGTGTAGACAATAACCGCCGATCGTAAAATCCCTGTTTCACAGCTTCCACATCCGCAAAGTGATTGAGCAACGGTTGCATGACTGCATTTGCCACTTGAATGATCAGGTGTTGTAATAGGTCTTCGGCACGGTTTAAGGCTTCTGTCGTCCCGATCGGGTAAGTCACATTATCAATGACCAAGGGCGCTTGAAATAACAAACTGGCAAACAACTGAGAGAGTTGAGGAATTTTGTCCAAGATGGCTGTCTGCACGATCGCCTCATCTTGCTCTAAGACGCTGACCACTGCGATCTCATTTTGCCCCACTTGCAAGGTGTAGTATTTGCCCAAAAACTCTGTGATTGCCATCCGCCAGAGATCGCGCAAAATACGCGCTCGTTTTTCCGCTAATTGTTCAGGGTGCACCTGCGAAAAACGTAACTCTTCCAGCACATTTTCTACCTGACGCAAAATCACAGACAGCAATTCTCGTTTTTTGTTTTCTCGCAAAATATCAATTTCCAGGGGGGTATCAGTCAAATTTTGCAAGCCAGATTGCAGTTTCTCGAATGTGAGATCGAAGAGAACCGATCGGATCAAGCGGTCAGCTTCAGGAGCGGCAGCAGGGGCTAGATTGGAAGGTGCTGAACGAGTTGCGAGTATGTGCTCAGGGACAGCGCTTTGGCTGAAGGACTCAGCAATAGGGGGCATAGGAGTGGAAGTGGATTGGCTCAGGGGGGGCAGACTTGAAGTTGGTGTAAGTAAACGATTGACCAACCAGCGAGCTGTTCGCAATTCTCGCCGCCGTCCTGCTAATACGGCACGATCGAGCAAGGACAACCCCGGACGACTCAGTTGTGTTGTCACTTCTACCAGGGCTGTCTCAATTTGTTGAATTCCTGACGACCGTAATCGTCCGCGCCAATCTGACAGTTCCCCTTGAGGCCCAGAGGCAATCTCCCGCCCGAACCGGGGTGAAGTGAGAGATCGGGCAATCAACGGCATTTCCTGATCCCAATAACGTTGCCCGCTGGCAACCTGGCGCATCGCTTCAACTAGTTTGGTAATTCCCCCCCCTTTGGTGCAATATCCCTCTGCCTCGGTTTGCCAAGCCGCGACTAGTAGTGGGGGATCGGGTGTTGTGCTCAATAGAAGCACAGGCATCTGCCGATATTGTGCTTTTAATTGTTGGCAGAGTGACAACCCGACAGATCTCCCAAAGGCAGCACGCCCCAAGTCCAAATCCAACACTACCAGATCGATCGCCCCTTCTAGTTGAGAACTTGCCAACTTCAACAGATCTAGCAAAGCCTCTGGAGTTTCCACTTCGGCAATGATTTGCAAATCAGCAAAGTTTTGCAAGCATGTCCGTAACCCCGTGCGAAAGATTGGATCATCCTCAACCAACACGAGGTTGAGGGGACGATCGTGAATTGGGCGGTGCGTGTCTGCATCATTCATAGCCCCATCCTGTAAAACTTGGCTCAGGTCGAGGGAGTACTAAATGACCGATCGATTTGTAGAAGACGATGTCAATCACGCCTGAACTTTTCCCCGTCATTCTTTGCCTAGCATACTGGTAGGCTACAATTCTGCCCAGTTTTTTTGGCATCAGGCGTTAAGCAGCAGCGGTCAGGTTTTAGCTAAAATCTGAGCTAGGATTGGCGCTACTCCGGATCGAACCGGATCGGTACAGGGCAGCCCAGTTTCCAGTTGGGTTTGCGCGATCGCCTGCTGTGCCTTGTCGGGGTCGAGATGGGCGGTGTTGAGTGCGATCGCCACTACTTTAGCAGGAGCAAAAGCCCCACCTGCGGTAGCAATGGCTTCATACACCTGAATCACATCTGGCAAAGGGGGGATTTTGACATGGGAGAAGGTGCGAATGTGGGTTTGCCCTGCCCGATGTACCAACACCAGATGGGTGGGTTGGCTGCCTCGCATCAAGGGTAAAGTCGCAGTGGACGCAGGGTTGAACAGCGATCCCTGTCCCTCAATGTACAGGATGTCATAGTCTTGCCCAAAACGCAGCACCATTTGTTCGACCGCTCCGGCAGCAAAATCCACCCGAATGGCATCCAGGGGAATGCCGTCCCCAGCAATCATTAATCCTGCTTGTCCTGTACCCAAAAATTTAGTATGCAACCCTTGCTGGCGTGAAGCCCGGTGGAGTTCCAGGCTGGTTGCCATTTTGCCCACTCCCATGTCGGTGCCAACCGCCAGAACTCGCCGACATGGAAGCAGACGCGCTGCCCCACTGCCTACGGTCAGTCCACTGGGTTCCTGTCGCACATCCCAGATCCACTGGTGGGGGTGCAGCAAGGGGCGCAAATCGGGGTCATGCGCGAGAGGCGTATGTAGCCCATTGGCGATCGACATGCCAGCAGCCACGGCTTGTTGAATCTCTTGTTTCCAGGCGTCGGGCAAGATGCCACCCGAGGGCGCAATCCCGATCGCCAGTACATCTGGCTGATAGGGCAACGTTTCGGCAACCGAAGCGACGATCGGGACAGTACAGGGTATCCCTGTGAGTTCGCTCAGCGAGGCGCCTGCACAGTCGCGATCGACCACTGCTACGATCGGCGCCTCGCTATAACGTAAAAGTGCCAGCCCGGTTTTGCCCTGGGTGCCTCGAATTCCTTCGTGTAGTAAAATTGCGACCCGATGATTTGCTTGCAACATGAAGGTTTCAGACGAAAGATAGCGATACAATCTGGAGCGGATCAGGGGTATCCCAAAATAAGTTTATATTAAGAATTGTTTTGGACTATTGCAAATTGCTTCAGGATGTTGTTTTCAGCATTCTCCTCGGGCAGTCTGGACATGATAGGGTACTCTTCATCAGTTGGATTCCGGCATCAATGCGGAAAACTAGAAGCTAGATGCTGCTACCAGCAAATCATATTCCAACGACTCGCTTACTTCATCCACTTGACTGACGATACTATGCACACTTTTAATCACACCCTGGAGCAAAATTTTCTTCAGGCTGACGGTCGTTACCTCACATTCCAGGAGCTTTACCCACTAGAGCAGTACGTACAAAGTTATGCGACTCGCGTAGAAACCTATCGACAAATTAGCGAACACAACGATAAGTTGATCCTGCTAGCCCTGCGTGAACTGGCACAGGCTTATCCAGATTTGTTCCAAAAGCATGGTGCACGCTGCAAATATGACATGACCGAAGTGTTGCGTTATGCAGCACTTTCCATCCTGCGAGATGACGAAACCTTTTTCAAAGAACAGATGATGGCTTGGCTAGATACTATTCTGCTGGCATATCATCGCACGTCTCAATGCGTGAGTGCTTATCGCTTTTTGCAAGACGCGATTAATAAGACACTCCCTGGGGCATGCAGTAATTTGATCCGTCCTTACATCGATCTGATTACGAATACGTTGCAATCTCATGCCTAATCAGATGAAGTGATGATTGACCGATTGCAACCCTGTGGCGAAACATCATGAATAGAGTTTGATCTCCTGGTCTACACTTCGGCATCCCATTGGGATGCTTTTTTTTGGGGGGATGCTCGGCATCTCTAGGAAATCTGCGTTCCGCAAAATCTCATAAAGATTAATCTCAGCCTCTAGCAAACAAACATGTCCACTTTCGGGCAATATGGTCACGCTGGCATCGGGCAAGAGGGTTTCTAAGCGCCGAGCTTCTGCTAGCGAGGGCAACAACAAATCTGCCAGACTGGCCAGAATCAGCACGGGTTGGGTCAGCCGACGCAGTTCGGTATCCGTCACATTAAACTGGCTCAATAAAGAAATACGCCAGAGCGAAGTGATTTGAGGTACTGCACTGACCGTTTTCAGAAAAAACTGGCGATCGTCCTGCTTCATCCGCCGAAAAGACGCCAATAAAGGCAGTAGCAGAACAGAAGACAGTTGATAAGTGGGTTCTGGCAACCAGCGGGTTAGCTGAGGACCCCAACCCATCCAGGGACGGCGAGAAAATGAGGACGCCGGATTAATCAAAACAATTCGATGAAAAAGCTGAGGATCTCGCAAGGCAACCTGAATTGCCAGACAGCCTCCGAAGGATTCCCCACACAGATAAATCGATCGGTGAACCTGACCTCCCACTTCAGCCTGCACCAAGGCGATCACATTTTCTGACAACTCAGCCCAACCCGTTAAATTATCGGTTGGAATATGCAGACAGCGGACATCAAACGCGGTTTCTAAGCGCGCAATTTGAGTTCTTAACAATTCCCCCGTTCCATCCATGCCTGGTAGAAAGACAAATAGCGGCAATTCAGGTTGGCGCTGATGGGGGGGTAAAAAGCGGAGAGAATTTTTCTGAACCACGGACATGAAGGTACAGTTTAGTGAAATCTCATAAATCTATCGGGGCACACAAACTGCGAGCAACTGATGCCGCCCATTGCCAACTCGGTTGAGTTCTAAAACGCGAAAATTACATTCCGAGAGCAATTCTACAAATTCATGTTGCTTATATTGCTTGACATGAAACATGGGGTTGGGGTTGCCCACGCAACCTGGAAAGGCAGTGGGCAGATAACGATAGTGTGTATATTGGGACCAGGGGTGCACTTCTAAAGCAGGCCATTCTTCATCGTCGGGTGTGGTGATCACCAGAAGATGAACATGTTTATTCAACCACTTCAGTAAAGGAATGGGAGACCATCTCAAATGTTCCAAAATCTCAATCATGAAGCAAACCTGATAGGGACCGGGAATCAGTTGCTTTTCCCATTCAGCTGAGTCAACATTTGCCTCACAGAAATGCACATTGGGCGGTATCCAGTCTGGCAAATAAGATTGGTGATCCACTGCAATCACTTCTTTAGAGAAAGTAGACAGTGCGATCGAATTAATGCCTGTAAAAGCCCCTAAATCCATACAGCGATCGATTTGCTCAGGCAGGTATTTGGCAGCAATTTTCCAAACATCTTCAGTCCAAGTTAATTGAAGTTGATGATATTCGTCATGTCCACAATGCTCAGCAAGTTTTCTGGCAGTTTTTTGTAAGAAATCAAGATCAATGGTCACTTTCGCTTGGGTGTTCATTGGATGTCTTTGCCAGAAATTGAACTTTACAGGTAAAATGCTCATGCTTTGATGATGATTACCTAGAATCGAGTGCGTCTTGGAAACTACTGACTGAAGAAAATTCGCGAATCCTTGGAAAGATGCTAAATACCTTTAACAGTCTACTACTTCGTAACAACGTGAGCAATGGATATTGAGCCAACAGAGATTACTGATGTGCTATTGCTGAAACCCAAAATTTTTCAGGATGCGCGAGGATTTTTTTATGAGAGCTATAACCAGAAAACCTTCATGAAGGAGACTGGGATTACAGCCCAATTTGTCCAAGATAACCACTCTTGCTCCAAATACAATATTTTGAGAGGACTGCACTACCAAATTCAGCAGCCTCAAGGAAAATTAGTGCGCGCTGTGGTGGGTAGCATTCTGGATGTCGCAGTTGATTTACGGCGAAATTCCCCCTCTTTTGGTCAATCGGTCAAGCAAGTTCTGAGTGCAGAAAATCAGTTGCAGTTGTGGATACCGCCGGGTTTTGCCCATGGGTTTCTGGTGCTTTCAGAAACTGCTGAGGTGTTGTATAAGGCAACGGATTATTATGCCCCCCAACATGAACGCTGTATTCTCTGGAATGATGCCGATCTCGCGATCGATTGGGGCTTTTCAGAGGCTCCGATTCTTTCTGCTAAAGATCAGGCGGGGCAGGCGTTCAAGGCAGCCGATTGTTTTTTGGATTGATTGGACGACCTTATTATTTTTTGTTGGTGGTGGTGCTGAATAGCCGTCTGAATTGGAACGAAGTTTCAATTCAGATAACTCCAAATTCATACCTAGAATCAGCAACGCCTTGTTGGCTATTGTAGTTTGTGACCGAGAATGGTGCGATGGCGAGGATCGCTAGCAAGGGTTGTGACCTGTTCAAACCCGATCGTTTCCATTGCAGCTTCCAGATCAAAGGTGTAGTAGTCGTCTGACCAGGGTTCGGTGCTCTTCATGAGGGTAAACAACACAGGGGGCAAATTTTGGATCACCGGAGATTTAGGATTGTTGTCTACGATCGCCAGAACACCTCCTGTACGCAACAACCGCCAAGCTTCTTGAAAAATGGCTTGGGTGGCGGTTCGGGGAAGTTCGTGCGTCACGAATTGGAGCGTCACCAGGTCAAAGGAGCGATCGGGTAATCCGGTTGCCTCTGCCTGAGCATGGAGCCATTCAATTTCGCGATGTGTGTCGCGCAACTGGGCGATCGTCAGCATATAGGGCGATAAATCCAGACCGACTGTGCGAATTGATGTGCCTTGCGTTTGCTGGTAATACTGATGCAGGGTCAGTGTAGAAATACCAACGGAGCAACCGATGTCTAAAATATCTCGGATGGGTTGGGTCAGGTGATTTGCCAAAACCTGATGGAAACTTCCTCGCAATCGGGCTTGTGCTTCTTGCCAAGTCAAATGTTCTTGGGGCCAAACTCGCAAGCCCATAGAGTAAGTGGCGGATTCTGCTTCAAAAGCGGCTTGCCAACAGAGGTTCCCCTGACTGTAGGCATGGAAGGGAACCTGATAATAGTCGGGGTAGGTGACGGTGGGGTTGGTGATTTGGGATAAGTGCGATTGAATCCCAGAATTTGCCAAATCTTCAGAGCGTTGACGCCAGGGAACGCCGTTTTTCTCAGCCGTTTTGATGAGTACTTGCCTTGCCTGATGCTTCATGACCGCATAGATGGGAGGCGTATGAATCAGTAAGTTGACGAATTGGGAAAGGAGATTCTCCCCAGCCCAAGCTGGTTTAGTCAGGTTGCTCATAGAACGGTGGCAAGTGAGAACGTCCTTTATTCTAAGGTTTGGTCACTTCTTTCGAGAGAGTATTTTGGGGCAATGCCAGTGGGCAAGCGACGATCAGGGACTTGTCCACCTGTCCTAAACTGGATCCTCCCCTGCTTCTAGCGAATGATTCTTCATTCGTCACACCAATGATTCAACTCGAACCACGATTTCAAAGCTTTGAGGAGTATCTGTCCTACGACGATGGCACAGAGCATTTGTATGAGTTGTTCAATGGAGAGCTGATTGAGGTGCCGCCCGAATCTGGTTTGAATGTTGAGACTGCCACGCTTCTACTGCTGCAATTTTTCCTGAAAGTGGGTCACTGCAGAGTTCGAGGGCATGGTTAATCCTAGACCAATCCCCCTCTAGCCTCCCCCCATCCCAACTCCTCATACACCTGCACCAACGATCGCCCCGCCCGCTCCCAGGTATACTCTTCCTCTACCCGCTGCCGCGCTGCCCCCGACAAGGCAAACCTCAGCTTCGAATCTGTCCGCAACTGCAACATCGCATCCTTCATTGCCTTCGCCGAGCCGGGAGCTACCAGCAATGCGTGCTCCCCATTCGTCGCCAATGCCTGCACCACTGGCAAATCGCTGGCAATCACCGGAGTCCCTGAAGCCATGCCCTCCAGCACCTTGAGTGGACAACAGCCCTGTACCAAATTGCGATCGTTTGCGGTCAACGGAGCCACGATCGCGTCTGCCTGATGCATTTGCTCGACCAGTGTCGCCTGGCTCAGCGGGGGCAACAACGTCAGGCGATCGCTCACCCCCAACCGTGCTGCCTGCTTTTGCAAACTTGCCACCTGTGCCGGACGACCCGGTGCGATCACCGTCAAAGTTGCCTCAAAATCGCGACAATACAACCCCAGCGCTTCCACCGCCAACCCTACCCCTTGCCAACCAGCTAGCGTACCAAAGTAGAGCAAGCGTAAGGGAGAAAATTCGGGTGCCATTCGGGGTGCTTGGTAAGAAAACACCGTTAGATCCACGCCATTGGGAATCAAACGCAACTTGTGAACAGGTACTCCACGGGATTGCAGATAGGTGCCCGTCACGGGACTGGGCGTAATCACCCGATCGGCTGCCTCTAGGCAAATCTGTTCTTGCCTCGTCAGCTTGTGCAACAGTTCGCGATCGTCTGCCACCGCTGGATAGCGATATTTCAGTTCGATCGAGGGCATCCCATTCACTTCAAAGATCAGACGATCGCACAAGATAGACTTTTGCTGGGCGATCGGAAAGCCTTCGTAGATCGAACGAAATTGCACCCCTTCAAACCGTTGCCCCTGAAACCATTGCCCTAACTGTTGCCGAAAATAAAGCACCCGATTCAGCAACGTATCTCCCAACGCTGGCAACTCGGTTTGCATCACCCCTGGTGCCAGCCATCCCGATCGCACTTCGGCAGTGGGCGACACCGTCACCAGATGCACTGGACCCAGTCCCGCTGCCAGTGATCGGGCAAATGCCTCAATGTGCACGGCAGCCCCTTTGGGCATGGGCACCGTATCAAAAGAAATGTAGGCAAAGCGGGGAGAAGCAATCATATCGAGACATCCAGAAAAGCTGGAAAAAGTTTCAAAAGCCTCTGAAAAAGCCTTTTCTCTGTGTAATAGGGACTCTCTTCAAATGCTGGGAACAAGTGCCTCGGTCAGACCGCTGCTGTTCTGAAGAAATGTCCGAGCAGGTAAAGAGAGCCGCAGAGCACTAGGAAAGATGAATCAGACGTCTGTTTGACAATTGCCGTATCTAATGCAGGCAATAACGCTGGGTAAGTCTGACATTGAATTAGTCCGGGACAGAGTTCCCTGGCAAGCTTGGCTAGGGCGATCGGATCGGCAGAACTATGGTCGGGGACAGGGACAAGGGAAAGGGAATCGCCTGATCGCAGCAGTGCTTTAAATACATCGGCATGGTCTTTGGTGGAAAGCATCCCCATGATCCAGTGGATGGATTTTGGCTTTTGGCTGAGGGGTTCTATTTGACGATCGACAAATTGACGCAAAACCTCTGCACTAGCAGGATTGTGAGCGCCATCAATCAACAGCTTGTGCCCTTGCCAGGTGATCCATTGCAGTCGCCCCTGCCAGCGAGTCTTTGCCATACCCTGCACGATCGCGTCGTAAGGTATCTGCCAACCCTGTTGTTGCAAGATTTGCAGAGCAGCGATCGCCATAGCTGAATTGGTGAGTTGAATCTCGCCTTGCAGCGCCAACGGATAGCGTACGCCGCGAAATTCTGCCCAGGGCAGGGAATCAGGCGTAAGGGGCGAAGCGGGCGGATCGACCCATTTGGCAGGCTCTGCCCAAACGATGGGACACTGCAACTCTGCGATGCGATTTTTCACCACGATCGCGGCATCTGGGGGAAGCGGTCCTACCACAGCGGGACACTGGGGTTTCAGAATTCCCGCTTTTTCGCCGGCGATGTCTGCCAGCGTGGGTCCCAGGCGTTGCCAGTGTTCTCGACTGAGGGAGGTGATGATGCTAACCAGGGGACGATCGCAGACATTCGTGGCATCCAATCGTCCCCCCAGCCCTACTTCAATCACGGCAATGTCTACTTTTTGTTGGGCAAAGTAGAGCCATGCTGCCGCTGTAATCACTTCAAACTGCGTGGGGGAGGGTTCATCGGCGCGAATGGCGGCAATCACCTGCTGGAGGGTTTGTTCCAGGTCGAGGGTAGAAATGGGATGGTCATTCAGGCAAATGCGTTCGTTCCAATTCACCAGATGGGGGGAGGTGTAGCGCCCCACGCGATAGCCTGCCTGGGTCAGCACCGACGACAGGTAGGCACAGACTGAACCTTTGCCATTGCTGCCTGCCACATGGACGATCGGGACTTGCTCTTGGGGGTTACCTAGATGGGAGAGCAGTCGCCGGATATTGTCCAAGCCCAGGCAAACGCCAAAGTGCTCAAAGGGTTGAAGCAGGGAGTCGATCGTCAAAATGTTCTACAGAAATATTAGGTGACGATTCTGCACCCTAGCACATTCTTTGGTCAGATTGAGGGGGTGGAAGTGACTCAACTTCGATCGACGTCCATCTACTGCGATAACTAACCCACGAACGTTGCAGTCTCTCGATCTAAACCAACTAACGTTTCCTAAATCCAATCAACTTCGCGTGCTTCAAATAGAACTTCGCCACATTTAATCTTTGAATTTTATACAGATCACTTCTTGGCGATCGGCAGGTATGGGCATTGCTAGACTGTAGTCGCTTGCTTCAAGCATAAGCACGGCGCGTTCCCCCCAATTTATCAGTGGAGGAGTCGCAAGTGTTGCATTAAGGCAGGCACCCTACAAGATCGGCGATCGCACGGATATCGGGACATGTTAAAAAATTACGCTTTGGGCTATCTTCACGCCAATGCGTAAGGTAGACGATCGCCGCACCAGGTGAGAGAGCTTTTGCACAAGACCGCTCTACCCATTACTTGGATTGAGGCAAATAGCCTTCGCAGAGGGGGCGATCGTTTGGATGGGTAACTAAATACCCCTTGATCCAATCACAGCCTGTAGCCATGAGGCGATCGAAGTCCCAGACCCAGAGTTTGATGATACCGTCATCACTCCCAGAGGCGATCGTCTTGCCATCGGGGCTGAAACTGATGCTAGTAACCCCAGCTTGATGCCTTTGGAGCGTGCGAATTGCTTCACCAGTTTCCACACTCCAGAGCATGATGGTGCTGTCACCACTCCCGGAGGCGATCGTCTTGCCATCGGGGCTAAAACTGATGCTAGTAACTCCAAATTGATGCCCCTGGAGCGTGCGAATTTCCTTACCGATTTCCACACTCCAGAGCTTGATGGTTTGGTCATCACTCCCAGAAGCAAGGGTCTTGCCATCGGGGCTGAAACTGATGCTACTAACCCCAAATTGATGCCCCTGGAGCGTATGAATTTCCTTACCGGTTTCTACACTCCAGAGCTTGATGGTTCGGTCATCACTCCCAGAGGCAAAGGTCTTGCCATCGGGGCTGAAACTGATGCTAGTAACCCCAATTTGATTCGTTTGGAGCGTGTGAATTTCCTTACCGGTTTCCACACTCCAGAGCTTGATTGTGCTCCCACCCCCAGAGGCAAGGGTCTTGCCATCGGGGCTGAAACTGATGCTCCTAACCCTATCTTGATGCCCTTGGAGCGTGCGAATTTCCTTACCGGTTTCCACACGCCAGAGCTTGATGGTTTTGTCATCACTTCCAGAGGCAAGAGTCTTGCCATCGGGGCTGAAACTGATGCTATTAACCCCATCTTGATGGCCCTGGAGCGTGCGAATTTCTTTATCGGTTTCCATACTCCAGAGCTTGATGGTTTTGTCATCACTCCCAGAGGCAAGGGTCTTGCCATTGGGGCTGAAACTAAAGCTCCTAACCACAGCTTGATGCCCCTGGAGCTTGCGAATTTCCTCACCGTTTTCTACACTCCAGAGCTTGATGGTTTGGTCATCACTCCCAGAAGCAAGGGTCTTGCCATCGGGGCTGAAACTGATGCTCCTAAACCCATCTTGATTCGTTTGAAGCGTACGAATTTCCTTACCGGTTTCCATGCTCCAAAGCCTGATGGTGTCGTCATTACTCCCAGAGGCAAGAGTCTTGCCATCGGGGCTGAAACTGACGCTGATAACCCAAGATTGATGTCCGTTCAGGGTGCGAATTTCCTTACCGGTTTCCATACTCCAGAGCTTGATGGTTTTGTCATAACTCCCAGAGGCAAGGGTCTTGCCATTGGGGCTGAAACTGATGCTATTAACACTATCTTGATGCCCCTGGAGCTTGCGAATTTCCTTGCCGGTTTCCACACTCCAGAGCTTGATGGTTTTGTCATCATTCCCAGAGGCAAGGGTCTTGCCATTGGGGCTGAAACTGATGCTATTAACTCCAGCTTGATTCGTTTGAAGCGTGCGAATTTCTTTACCGGTTTCCACACTCCAGAGCTTGATGGTTTCGGTATAACTCCCAGAGGCAAGGGTCTTGCCATCGGGGCTGAAACTGATGAGGCTCCTACTCCCAACTTGATTCGTTTGAAGCGTGCGAATTTCCTTACCGGTTTTCACACTCCAGAGCTTGATGGTGTTGCGAAAATTCCTGTCATAACTTACAGAGGCAAGAGTCTGGCCATCTGGGCTAAAACTAATGCTATTAAACCCAGCTTGATTCGTTTGGAGCGTACGAAGTACCTTACCGGTTTCCACACTCCAGAGCTTGATACTGTTGTCATAACTCCCAGATGCCAGAGTCTTGCCATCAGGGCTGAAACTGATGCTACTAATCTCAGCTTGATGCCCTTTCAGGGTATTTTTCTCATAAGTCTCATTGATTGCCTGCTGTACCACTGCGATAACACGTGGCTGCAAGGCTTGCCACTCCGAACTATTCTCCTGAAACTGCGTGCGGAGTGCCTTTCCTGTCTCCAGAGCCGCCAGTAACGCCTGAAAGGGTCGCCCCAATAGTAAGCGTTCCTTGGCAGTTGCTACTCCTAGTCCCACTCCTGCCGCCCGAACTTGGAGATCGGCTTGCCGCTTGGCAATCTCCGCTTGCGTTGCAGCACTTTCAGCTTGCCGTTTCTGATCCTGGGCTGCGATCGCCTGTGCTAATGCGTCGGCTCTACTCCGATTCGCCTGCTGGAGGCTTTGAGTTGCTACCTTGACCTGGGCATTCGCTAAATTAAGCCGTTGCTGGGCAGCCCGCCGTTGTGCTTGAGCAGCTTCTAGCGCACGTTTGGCGATCTCCTGGGCTTGTCTGGCAGCGGCTGCCTTTTGTTCAGCCTCGGTTGCCTGGGCTGTAGCATTGGCTGCCTCTTGTTTGGCTTGTGTTGCTTCTTGTTTGGCTTCTGCCTGATATCGATAGGCTGCCACGCCTGCCCCTCCAGCAACCAGCAGACCAATGACCCCCACAATGACCCCCACGCGCACCAGTCGGTTGCCCTTGGCTGCCGCTGCTTGCAGAATTTGGTTTGCCTGTTGATTGGCCTCTTCAATAGAGCGGCTATTACTCACATAGGCGGATTGGAGTTCCGTTGGTTGCGGTTCCTTGCCCACACTCTGCCCTAACCATTGTTCCGCCTGCTCCAGGTCATCCCCCCGCAACAGCAAGCTTTCCTTGCGTCCCTTGCTATCCCACTCGATCGCCCTCATCAGTAACCGCGTATGAGCATGAAGATGTTCCGCATCGGTATCTAGGAGGCGCAGCAGTTCGGTAAGGTTGGCGGAGAAATCGCCTTCACGCTGGTTAAAGTCGAGCCATTGCACCTTCGCCAATTCAGGATGCAGGGTGGAGGGGTCAATAGACTGATGCAGCAGGGTGACGAAGCGTTTGTTGAGGCTGGCAGCGTACTCCACCTCATCCGCACAATAGGGCGAGGTCACGGAACGAGGCGACAAGATAAACACAAACGTGTCAGCACTCTCAATGCCTCTGTATATCTCTTGTTGAAAGTCGGTTCCGGAGGCAATGCTCTCCTGGTCAAACCAGGTGCGCTTGCCATGCACTTGCAACGCATCGTTGAGCTTGCGGGCAAAGCCAGAGTCAGCCCGAGAGTAAGAAATGAAGACATCCAGCGAGAGCCCGGGGGGTTGACGTAAACTCTCGGTAATGAAGGTTTCCTGCAACGGCAGCGGCGGATAGATTGGGTTCTGATTTGCCACCTTGAGCCACACCTCGGCTTGCCGCAGGTTATAGCCTCTGAGCAACAGAGTGGGGTTCTGTTGTTGGCGTTCCCACTTCAAGGCCTTGGTCAACAACAACTTGTAGGTTTCGTGATAGGCTGCATCCTGCCGCAAAATCCGCAAAAGCTGACTTTCATCCTGCTGGTAGTCAATCTCTTGCACATTGTCGGTCAGGTCGATGTATTGCAACTCTCTCACCTGAGCGGGTATCTCGTCGGGTGCCATTGCCTCAACTCGCACCGGAATAATGCGCTTGTGCAACGACAGAGCATAGTCCAGTTCATGTTGACACCAGGGCGAATTCACCGCTGCGCTTGAGAGCAAATACACCACATTGTCGGCTTCCTCAATGCCCCGGTTGATTACCTGTTGAAAGTCTGCCCCCACTTGAATGTCAGTGGTATTGGTCCAGACAGTAAAGCCTTCTCGCCGCAAACTATTGCGAATCTGCTCTGCAACGGTTCGCTCCTCTTCCGCATAGGCGAGAAACACATCGGTCAACAAATTATCAGCATTCTTACGACTCTCGGTAATAAATTCGCAATGCAAATCAGTGGGGAGGCAGGGGGGTTGTGAATCCTTGAAGCGTACTTTGAGCCAATCTTCTGCCTGGAGCCGTTCTTCGCCAATCAAGAGGTAAGGCGATCGCTTTTGGTTGCGTTCCCATTCCAGAGCTTTTCCGAGCAGAAGGGTGTGCTGGTGAACATACTCATGATGACGATCGAAAAGATTGAGTAATCCATCAAAAGCAGCTTCAAAATCATCTTGTCCTTCTCGCGCATAGATCCAATTAATCTTTCGCAGAATAGGATGCATATTTTGAAAGTGGTCATGCAATCCCTTGCTCTGATAATCTGCCCATTCTTCTGCCGTGCCATTGGGGTTGCGCTGCTGCCAGGTTTCGTAGCTAATTCTCTCAACATGAAGCAGGGGAATGATGCGCTTTTGGTGTTTGAGCGCTAGCTCAAGCTCTAAACCACAGTAAGGAGAGTTGATGGAATGGGGTGAGATGATGAACAGCACGTTATCTGCCCGTTCAATCCCGTCATCAATCTGTTTTTGATAATCTACCCCCAGAGGAATGTCGTCGTAGTCAAACCAAACGGTAAAGCCGCGATCGACCAAACGACGATTGAGCCGAGATGCAAACTCTAAACTATCCCTACGACCATAGGAAATGAAAATGTCTTGAAACGCTTGCATTGCCCCAGCCTAAAAAAAGTACTCTGCCAGTACAGTACTATTTTTATTCAAAGCAAAAGCGGAAATTGCAGTTTTTCTTCACTCAGTTGTTAACTTCTTATCCTGCAATGCATGAGGGTGATCGCTTCTCACAAAACCAACGCCTGGTCTAACGCTTTTCCTCTTGATCCCAATAGATAGCCTCTCGGCGATCGGCCTGTATGGGCGTTGCTAGACTGTAATCGCTTGCTTCAAACATGAGAACGGTGCGTTCCCCAAAATTTATCAGTGGAGTCGCAAGTGTTGCACTATGGAACGCACTCTACAAGATTGGCGATCGTACTCAAGCGGCATAACGTTCCCATTCAGCGGTGACAGATATGCCCCAAACGAAGCACAAAGACTCTGCTCGTCTGCTGCAATGGGGTTGTTCTGCCGCTGTCAGGATTGTTGCACGCCTGCTAAAATCAGCGCAATCGCTTCCTGGGTGTGCTGTTCTAACATGGCTTTGCTCAAAAGTCTCTTGCCTTGCGGAAACTGTTGAATATTGCCCGCACCAACGAAATAGAACAGGCAAGCTCCCATGATATTAATTGCAGACTGAAACGGATCGAGTTGACGAAACACCCCTGAATTCACACCTTTTTCGAGCAGAGCGACCAACGTAGCATCAATGCTGACCGAGTCGCTGTGTTTGTAGTATTTGCCCTGATTTTGCACAGCTTCGTGGAACATAATGGTTGGAAGTTTCGGATTACGAGATACACAGTCAAGTAATGCCCTCAAAAAATTTTCCAACGCGATATCAGGAGCCAAATGTTCTAACTCTAACTTCTGAAGCGTTTGGACAAGATCAGCATGAGATCGCTGCAAAACTGCTCGATACAAGCCTTCCTTATCTTTGAAGTAGTAGTAAATCATCGACTTCGCCACCCCTGTTTTCGCGGCGATCGCTTCTGTTCTCGCCGCCGTAAAGCCGTGCTGGGCGAACTCTTCCTCTGCTGCTGTCAGAATAACAGCTTGAGTTGCTTCAGCATCTCGAACTGGCTTAATATTCTCTGCTTTTTTGCTTCTTGGGCGCATCACAGTGCTTGAGGGCCTAGAGAATCTATAGGTCAGTATACTCCTTACCAACTGAACAGTCAGTTGACAAAGCAGGAAAAATCTTGTTTGATCGACATTAATCAACTGACAAGTCTGTCGATAAAGTATGGCCATGAACAGAATAATTATCATCGGTGGTGGAATTGGCGGTGCTGCGACTGCATTGGCTTTGAGTCGTGCTAGTTTTGAGCCTGTTGTTTATGAGCGAACTAAAGAATTGCGAGAAGTTGGCGCAGGGATTGCACTTTGGGCAAACGCAACCCACATCCTGAACCAGTTAGGTTTATTGAAAGCAGCGAAGCAGGTTGGCTATCTCACGACCAATTATCAATTCAATTCTCAACGCGGCAAAGAGTTAGTGAACGTGGCGATCAATGAATTTGAGTTGCCTGTTATCGGAATTCATCGGGCTGAGTTACATCAGCTATTGTGGCGTAATGTTCCGAGTGAAAGATTTATTTTGGGAGAAACCTTTGAGCGATTTGAGCACAAAAATAATCAGGTTCATGCCTATTTTGCTTCAGGTCTAGGCGTAGAGGGGAAGGCATTGATTGGTGCTGATGGATTGCGATCGCGGGTACGAGCCGCAATTTTAGGCGATGAATCACCGACTTATCGCAATTTCAAGACTTGGAGAGGTTTGACAGATTATATTCCGAGTGGGTATCGTCCTGGCTACATTCAAGAATTTTTAGGTGGTGGCAAAGGTTTCGGCTTCATGATGCTGGGTGAAGGGAAAATGTATTGGTATGCCGCAGCAACCGCGATCGAAGCCCAACCTGATGCCGCAATAGGACGTAAAAAGGAGCTTGAGATGATGTATAAAGACTGGTTTCTATCGATTCCTGAATTGATTACGGCAACGGATGAAGCCAATATTTTGACGATGGATCTCTACGATCGCCCTCCAACCCAATCTTGGAGCCAGCAGAATATTACGCTGTTGGGCGATGCTGCTCATCCAATGTTACCCACAATGGGACAAGGAGCCTGTACTGCTCTAGAAGATGCGTATGTGGTTGCGAAATGCCTGAAAGAACAAGCCGATCCGATTGCCGCGTTTCAACAATATGAATCGCTACGATTTCCTCGAACAAAGTCGATCGTTGAACAATCCTTGCAGTCTAGCAAGATGGGCAAATTGAGCAATCCCTTCGCGGTTGGACTCCGCAACACCTTTATGAAAGTAATGGGTTCAGCAATTAGCAGCAGCTTTAAATCTCTTCATGCTTACCGAGCTTAGTCGCTCGCAAATAACTCGTCAATTGCACCCCACCGACTAAACGAAGCGGCATAACGTTGCTGTTCGGAGGCTGCCAATACCTTCGTTTCCACGACTAACCCTATTAATCCGCTGCAACAGCGTTGTTGTACCGCTGGTTACGGCTTTAATACAGAAACGGAACCAACTTCCAAGTATTGTCTGCATACATCTTGTATTCTTCTCCAAAACTTGCTTCCAGCATTTGCTCTTCTACACCAATTCGATAAGTTCGTGATGTAATGCCGATAACTACAGCAACTAACAACACGACCCAATTCGTAACAGCTAATCCTGCACCTATCTCCATTAATAATGTTCCAAGGTATCCAGGATGGCGAATAACGTTGTACGGAGCTTGATTTACAACCCTCTGCCCTTCAATAATCTGTAATGTCCTTGTATAGAACTCACCCAGTGTTTTAGCCGCCCAATATCGCATGGCTAATCCACCAATCATCAATATCAATCCCAACCAGCCAACATTGCCGTAGCTCCAATACCCAACCCCGTAGACATTTAAGATCGGAGCAGCAATGATAAGCAGGATACTAATCACGCCACTGGCCCACAATACTTGAGAACTACCAGCATCAGCCACCCCTGGTTTAAGGTTGAGTGCTTGCTTGCTTTTTCTCAGCGATCGCTCCACCACAAAGTAGCAAGTAATCAAAATGTATGCCAAGACAGTTGTGATTGTCATACCGACTTTGAAGGAATTTGGTTTCCCACCCGATGATAAATCGTCTTGTCAACAATCTTGAAACAACTTAACTTTTGGCAAAACAGATACGATTCAAACTACCACCCCAAACCAGAAACGAAGCTGTACAATGTTCCGCTTCACCTGCCGCTAGTGATTTTTCGGACTCAACCAACCATCTTGATACGGTCGGCGTGCAAGCAGATTGTTATACGGCGATCGCCCTCAAACCGAAGCCAATAAACTACTCCAATGCGTTACTTTGGCGATCAGCAATCTGCCAAGCACTGACAATCTCGGCTGCTGACCATTCTGAGGTGCCCCAATACAGAGCTTTGCCTTGCTGAATCATGTCGTGCATTGCCCAAACGGTTTCTTCGATCGGCGTATGAGGATCGGGACGATGGCAAAATACTAGATCGATATAATCCAGTTGTAATCGTTTCAATGAACCGTCGATCGCATGGTGTAGATACTTACGATTGAGCGTGTTCTTGCGGTTGATCCCGTCGGCAATTCCCCAGTAGAACTTGGTAGAAATAATGTAGGATTCCCGTTCCCAACCCAATTGCTTGAGAGCATTTCCCATCAGGATTTCAGACTTTCCGTTCGCATACACTTCAGCATTGTCAAAAAAGTTCACGCCAGCATCTCTGGCAGCAGACATGGTTTCTTTTGCAGCACTTTCATCGATCTGATTGCCGTAAGTCACCTAAGAACCCAGGGACAATTCGCTTACGTGCAATCCGGAACACCCAAGCCGTCGATATTTCATATTTATCCTCTCTAAAATTCAAGCTCACTGACAAGTGGTTCGCGTGCGACATCAAACCACTTGCTCATGATCGTACTGTCTATCGTCGAAAACCGCCGACTGTTTGCAGATAGATTGGATTAAACCCAGCTAGGGCTTCCCTAACTTCTGCGCCCGGTGAGCCATAGACCACAAAGCGGAGCGGCTGAAAAACTTCGACAAACTGCGCTGCGAAAACTCGCTGAAAGGTATTGAGGTGAGCAATCGCTGCTGCTCCATCTACATATCGTTCAAACAAATGGCACTTACCCTCTTGACTGATGTGGTATTCATAGTCGAGTGCACCACTTTCGTTCGTCTGCACATCTTTGACCATTTCCGCCACTAGTGTCTTTAAGGCTTTCTCTTGTCCTGGCTTGATTTCAAGCTCAACCATCCAATGAACGTGAGTCATAATCGCTCCTTGTTGCAAATTGAGTGAGTCGTGGGGCGAGTTCCTCACTCGCCCAGTTCACAAGAACCATTATTTGCTCGATCCAGGGGCACCCACAGGATAACCGTGAGCTTCTTGCATCCGCTGTTGAGCAGCCAGTAGCGGCATAAAGTAATCCATCCGCTCAGGAGAACCCTTAGTTGCAGCGTGAATGTCCTTAATGCGCATGGTTTGACCGCTCACACCCCAATTTCCCTCGGTGATTTCGTGAATCAATACCCAATCTCCAGCCCGATTTGGGAAAGTGCCATCGACATTCAGAACCCGAGCAACGATGTCATTGATGTCTTGATGCAACTGGGTTTTTGCTGCTTGATCAGCCGCACCAAAGGGATAAACGACATCGAAAATGAAATAGCCGCCTTGCGGTGCTGTTTCCTGCAACTTGCCTCCGACAAACCAGGAAGTCTTTAGATCGATTTCTTGAAAGATGACGTGAGCTAGCGATCGCGCTGTCGGATTGTCATTGCCAATTTCAGCCACCAAAATGGCATGGGTGAATTCTTCAGCAAGTTGCGCTTTTTGAGTTTCGGTAAAGGCATCCGTTTGGTGAGTAACTCGAAGCAAAGGCATGAGTGTTTCCTCTCTAGTCTAGTTAACAGATTTGTGCCAGATCAAGTCTGAGAGTCGCTCTCAGACTTATCACATCCATCTCATATTGATCGTAATATATTAAGTATAATATTGCGGTTAAAATGTTGTCAAGCTCTTTCTAGGATTTCCTGCAAAACACTTGCAGTCTGGGATCTACAGCCAATTATGAACTTTATAGGCAAATAAGATCAATCTAAACACTCGAAAAAAACAAGATGGCGCTATCGTATAGTCATGCTACACTTGTCTCATAGATCTTATAGTGTCTTATAGCCATGGGTAAGCCCACCTCTTCGCTGACCACTGCCATCAGTATCAGAATTCCAAATGAATTGCTGGATGCGGTTGCGGACTATGCAGAATCCCAAGGTTTGATCAATCAGTCGGGACGGTTGGATAAACGTGGACAGCCCAACTTGAGTGCAGCAGTATCCGATTTATTAAAACAGGCTTTGGAGCAGTCAGATTCTAATGCAGGAAAGCTATCTGATAGTGTCAGTTCTCTTCAAAATCAACCATTGAAGGTGGAACTTGCAGATATGGAGAATCGGCTTATCGATCGCGTCCGGGATGCCGTTGCCCAACAGCTTCATCAGTTCTTAGAGCAGTACAATATAGCTAATGACAGTGTTGAGGAGACAAACGATCTCGCAGAATCGAACGGCGACACAAATTCGGCGCTAGAGAAGGAAGATACCAAAGACCGGATTCTCCAAGCGGCAAGTCGAGGCTTTCGATCACTCGGCTACAATGGTATTGGGGTGAATACCTTAGCTAAAGATGCTGGGGTAACTTCAGGAGCCTTCTACGGTTACTTTCGTTCTAAGGAAGATGCTTTCCTAGCAACAGTTGTAGATGGACTTGCAGAATACCGGGCAAATATCAAAGCATTCCAAGCGGATTATGGGGCGGATTGGGTAGTAGCTTTAGCAGACTACTATATGGGTCGCAAGCATCGACTCGATTTGGCTTGTGGGTGTGCCTTGCCCACACTTTCACCGGAAGTCATTCGCGCCGATCGTCGAGTCCGCTCTGCTTATCAAACTGGGTTGCTTAAGCTCAATAACGCGATCGCATCTGGATTAATCCCTGGAACGGCGGTAGAAAAGCAAAGCACAGCTTGGGTGATCCTATCGGTGCTTGTTGGAGGTCTGACACTAGCTCGTGCAGTATGGGATGAAGCGATCTCTGAACAGATCTCAACCGCCGTTCATGATGTAGCGATTACACTCGCATCTGGATGCTTTGATACCGCTCAGGTATCCTTCTATTCAAATCAGCATGAACTCGATAGTCAGCATTAACAACATTCGGGAAATTTCGCTAACCATGAGTTTCATACAAACCGTATAACGGCTGAATTGAGCGGCAATAGATCGCTTCCAAATCAATCCAAAAATAGCTCAATATTGTCCGCGCTCCAATGATGTGTTACACCCTTTCTGAAGTGCCTGGAAGTCTAGTCTGAAGGCAAATCTATTTTTCCCTCCTGATATTTTTCCCACAAGTCAAATCCCATTTTGAAGCGTTGTTTAGATGTATCGCTATACGCCTTAAATTCAGACTGCAACAACTTTTTCATCACAGGTCGCTTTGATAAATTTAACAGTTCCTTTAATTCATCTTCCGAAAAATCGACTTCTAGTCTTGCTGCATAGGCATCTTTGAAGTGTTTCCACCCAATTTCTCGAACAAACATCTTCCTAAACCTTGCATAAAGCTGAAAATCGTCACCATTACCGACTAACATACCCATCAAGTGGTCGAAATGCATATCGTATCTTGCTGCAATTCCGATCTCTGGCAGCAGATCGCTTGCTAATTTATACTTGGCGGTCTCTGGGGCAGATGTTTTGAATTGGTTTTTATGTAAAGGGAGTTGTTGAGAACTCGCTACCTGTACTGTGAAGAAGGTAAAGCAGAGGACTAGCAACAATGCTAGAAACTTTGAAAACTTTAACTTTACTTTAACCATGGGATTTTAAGCATCTCAACTTCTTCAATATACGATCATGCAACAATATTGGTATCAATCAAAACTCGCAAGAACCTGTACCAATGGCCAGCGATCGCCAGTAGGTAACTGCAATGCCCGATTTTGTAGTCTTGTAAGGTCATCAGTCTTTTCTCAGCAGCTCTGTTTTATCTATTCTAGATTGCTGCTGTTTCTACCAACTTGGAAAGCACTTCCCACCTAATTTTGAATATTGGCAGATAAGCTTTCGACTGCGCCCCCACCAAGGGCTAAGCGGCATAACGACAAAGTTCAGCGGCGGTAGATAATTTGTAACTCCTCGCAATGCCCTCCAATCTGCCGCTGCAACGACTTGTTATCTGGCTATCCCTATTCATCGCCCGGAACTACGTCATTGCCAATTACCTGCCGTTACCCTCTACTAACATCATTTTTAAGTTATGAATCAGGAGGATGATCGCAGTTTTTTGGGATTCGAGTTAGTTTTTGCAGAGACAGTAGCAATCAAGGGACAAATGGCAGAATCATTCTGTTGGGAGGCAGGAATTCCCGCCCAGCGATCGCGATACTGTTTGAGTTCAGCTCTAAACATGGTCATTTGAAAAATTTGTGAGTTTAATTGCTCGATCTTGCTCACCAGCAAATCTTGCACGAGGTCACAGGGTGTACCGCCACGATCGCGCACATCGAGGATCTGCCGAATCTCATCTAAAGAAAACCCCAGGGATTGTGCTTTCTTGATAAATTGCACTTGCTGCACCGTCTCCATGCTGTAGTAGCGATAGCCATTATCCCCGCGCTCGATAGGATATAGCAGCTTCAAGGTTTCGTAATAGCGCAATGTGCCCACGGAAACACCAGTTTGTTGGGCAACATCACCGATTTTTAAACGTGCGGTTGTTGTCATACATCACCCTCAGATGATTTCTAGCTCTACCTTAAACCCTCTAGTTGGCTAGAGGGTCAAGTCTTTTGCTCAAAAAAAGGGTTGAAAAATTGAGTCCACTGCCCCCTTGACTCTATAGCCGACTCCAGGCTCTAGCGTGAGATTGTTCAGCTTAAAGCCGATGAATTTCGAGGAGCAAAACAATGACCACTTTCATGACTCAACTGACCATTACAGAAACAGAAGCAGTCCGTGTTTACCGCATGTCGATGCCCGAACACGAGTGCCCCTGGGGTCTGAGAGCAATCAATCTATTGACTGAAAAAGGGATTGAGTTTGAGGACATTCCCCTGCGATCGCGGGCAGAAGTTGACGCCTTCAAAGCCCAGTACGGGGTGGCGACGACTCCCCAAATCTTCTTTGGCACAAAGCGAATTGGCGGATATTCTGACCTGGCTGAACGGTTGCAAGTCTCCCCAGAAAAAGCTGATTACTCGTACACACCTGTGATTGCTTTGTTTTCCACGGCTGGATTAGTGACGCTTGCTACCTCATTAGGCATGACAGGATTCATGGGGATTTCCCTATCGATGCTAGCCTCGCTCAAGTTAATGGATCTGAATGCCTTTGCCACCAGCTTTGCAAAGTATGACCTGCTGACAAAACGCTTCAAGCCCTATGGGAAAACCTACCCTTTTCTCGAATTGCTCATTGGATTGGGCTTTCTGTCTGGGCTGGCTCCTTTAGCGACGGGGGTTGGTTCTCTGCTCGTTGGGCTAGGGGGAGCTACATCGGTCTTCAAAGCGGTCTATGTGGACAAATTGGCTTTAAATTGCGCCTGTGTCGGGGGCAATTCTAAAGCCCCTCTAGGGATTGTGAGCTTTGCTGAAAACGCCATGATGGTTCTCATGGGGGCAAGCCTGATTTTCTCCTTCGTTAATCCCCAAGATCTCAAGTCTCAAAAAAGCAGCGCTAGTTTTATGCCAGCGATCGCCCAATCAGAACCGGCTCATTTACACAAGTCACTTCACGTCACGCTCTTCAAAGATCAATAGAAATCGACGGAGTAATTTAATCAAGGTCTGGGTCTCAGCTTTGGTAAATTGCTGCAGGAATTGCTGTTCTCGCTCAAACAGGATCGGCATAACGGTATTCGTCAACTCGATTCCCTTCGGAGTTAACTGCACACTCACACTGCGTCGATCGTCCGGATCACGAACCCGAACCACAATTCCTTCCTGCTCTAGGCGATCGATGCGGTTAGTCATTGCCCCTGATGAGAGCATTAACAGTTCATAGAGATCGGTCGGTTTGAGTTGATAGGGTGGTCCCTGCCGTCTCAGGGTCGCCAACATATCAAACGACCAAACATTTAGCCCGTACTCCGCCAACACGGTTTCACGATGCTTTTCTAGTAGACGGGCAATCCGTAGAATTCGCCCCGTTACGGCTAACGCCGAAACATCCAGATGGGGGGACTCCTCCTCCCACTGCTGCAAGATTTTGTCGATGCGATCGTGTGTCATGGGGTCATTATATCTTGATATCGAGATTCTTGACATTTACCTTTATCTTAAGTATCTTGACATCAAGATAAATTGATTGCTTCCAGCTTTCGTCGATTCAACGCTCGGCAACCAGATTTCCGTTACTTCAATTCATTCACCTCGCCAGGAAAACTATGTCATTAGCATCCCTATGGCGGTCGCGGAGCCTCCTGCATGGCTGTCAAACTTGTTTCTATCTGCTGCTATCACTCTTGTGTGGAGCATTGCTACCCATTCAAGCCAGCATCAATGCTCAATTGGCACGTTCCCTGACCTCAGCATTGCTGGCAGCCAATGTTTCTTACTTCATTGGGTTTCTCGTATTAGTGGCGTTGTTGCTGAGTCAGCACTTCGACCCGCCTGCCTGGTTTGCATTACCCAAAGCACCCCGTTGGAGTTTGAGCGGAGGACTCTTTGGAGCCTGGTATGTTGCGTCCAGTGCTTACTTCATTTCGATTTTGGGAGCGACCCTAACACTGGGGTTAGTCGTGTTTGGACAAGCGATCGCAGGCATGATTTCCGATCATTGTGGTTGGCTAGGACTGCCTCAAAATCGGCTAACCCGTTATCGCCGCATTGCGATCGGTCTGTTAATGGTCGCGATCTTCTTTCTCGTCCAGTAGTTCGACAAATCTGCAATTGGTTGTCGGAGCTGGGAAGCATCCTTACAAACATCTACAACCCTATTTCAAGGAGAATTGACAATGATTCGCCATACATTCTCACGTCTACTTAATACTTTCGTTTCAGGTTCACTTTTCTTGCTTGCTGTTCCTGCAATTGCAACACCAATTGGAAATGGGCAATACGCCTTTGATCGTGCGCCTCGTGTCGTCCGCCTGACCTCCAATATCATTCAAACTAATCAACCTGGAGACACTTATCGATTAGTCATTACCGTTCCTGAAAATGCAGGAGCACCCTTACAAGCCATTCGGATCTCACAACCAAACAATCAAGAAGCAATTGTGTTTAAACCGAATCAAACTCGCATTTTTGCAAATAATCCGGCAACTGAGATTCCCCAGGTGAGTGTAGGCGGAACTGAAAATACCAATGACTTGCTCATTGTCCTGCATCATCCTGTTCAGCCAGGGCAAACCGTGACATTTTACCTGAAACCACAACAGAATCCCTCTCAGGATGGAGCTTACCTATTGGGGATTACGGCTTACCCCAGTGGAGAAAACAGTCCTGGTTTGTTTTTAGGTTACGGCCGTCTGACCTTTCATGCTCCCAGCGGACGGTAAGCAGGTTAGAGGGCGTTGACAGGTTTAGGGATGAATTTAGCCTCAGAAACTTATTCCATCGGCTAGTTCATCCCGTCATTGACCAACGCCGGTTAGGACAAACATTTTCTCTATCGCTAATCTCAGGAGTCATCAGATGCTATGGATATTGTATTAGCAATCGTTGGAGCAGGGTTAGCAGGCAGTTTTTTGGCGATCGGAGCCGCTGCCAATGCCCGGTTAAAGCAAACACTTCACTCTCCCATTGCGGCAGCCACCATGAATTTTTTGGTTGGGTTTAGTGTTTTAGCCCTGCTGATTGGGTTGGGCATTTTCAAAACGCCCGATTTAGCCGAGAAGGTTAGGGATGTTCCCTGGTGGGCATTTTCAGGTGGATTGTTAGGGGCAATTTTTGTCAGCCTCAATACATTGATCGTGCCGAAGCTGGGTCTAACAACAACAACGTTGGCAGTGGTTTGTAGTCAGATGATCATGTCGTTGGTGATTGACCAATGGGGCTGGTTTGGAGTGCCTTTGCATCCGCTCAATGCCTCTAGAGTGTTTGCGATCGCTTTATTGATTGCCGCGATCGCGCTGACTCAATTAGATCGTCAACATGCCAAGTAAACCTGTTCTATTTTCTGTAAATCAATTAATTGGAGGTAACCATGAATCTCTTAGAAATTCAATCCAGTGTCCGTCAAGAGGGGTCTGTTTCTCGCACCCTTGCATCTAAGTTCATTTATCACTGGCAATCCCATCATCCTGAGACTCACTATCATTTGCGAGATGTTGGGCAGAATGTTCCTACACTGATCACGGCTGACTGGGTGGCTGCAAATGTTACCCCCGATGAACAAAAGACAGATGATCAGAAGGCAATTCTGGCGGAATCGGAGATGTTGATTGCTGAACTGTTGGAGGCAGATCGGATTGTGCTGGGGGTTCCCATGTATAACTTTGGAATTCCTGCCCATCTCAAAGCCTACTTTGACAACGTGATTCGCGTGGGTCGTACCGTAGACTACAACCGTGATACCGCAAGCTTTAGCGGCTTGCTCACCGAAAAGAAAGCTTTAATTATCAGTTCTCGTGCTGGCAGCTATGCTCCCGGAACAACCGCCGGTGCAATGGATTTTTGTGTGCCTTATCTCCAGTTTATTTTGAACTTTCTGGGGATTCAGGATGTGGAGTATGTTGAAGTTCCCTATCAAGGTATGGGGGGCGAGATGCAGCAACAAGCTACTGAGACTGCGATCGCCCGTTTAATGGAATTAGCCAAGACCTGATAAGTTGAATCATCTCAGCCAGATGCTGCTCACAAGCTGTTTACATTATCCAATCGGAGTTTTTATCATGACCAAACATTCTGTTCGTCCATCGTCCTTTGACGCACACACTGAGCAACGAGTTTCCACGACTGGACTTTATGCAACTCGGAACATCTTGCCTTTAATTGCCCGGATTCTTCTGGTTGCCATCTTTTTGTGGTCTGGAGTCAACAAGATCCTTCATCCAGCAGAAACTCAAACGTATATGGCAGCGTTCGGAATGCCCCTCACCTGGTTCTTTTTACCTGCTGCCATCGCTTTAGAATTGCTTGGTAGCTTGTCTGTACTTTTGGGAATTTATCCTCGCTTAGGAGCCTCTGCATTGGCATTCTTTACCTTCATTGCGGGGTTGATCTTCCACAGCAACTTTAGTGACCCAACAGAACAGATTATGTTCATGAAAAATTTGGCGATGATAGGTGGGCTGTTGCTGGTTGTGCAATCTGGTGTTGGGAATATAGTCTGGCGTTCACGAGGACGGTAATCAGGATGAAAGTTTTTATTGCTGGAGCAACGGGTGCGATCGGTCGTCCGCTTATTTGTCAATTGCTGGATGCTGGCTATGATGCCTTTGGCATGACTCGCTCGGTCTATAGAGCCCATCTCTTAACTCAACAGGGCGCGATCGCAGAACTGCTCGATATTTTTGATGCGGATGCCGTCCAGTCTGCCTTACAACGCATTCAACCGGATGTGGTGATCGATCTACTGACAGCGCTGCCCAAACAACTTACACCGGAATCGATTGCCGCCGCTGCCGCTCTGGACGAGCGTACTCGCCGAATTGGAGGCAGTAATCTGCAAAGTGCCGCCCAGAAGGTTGGCGTTCGTCGCTACATCTTGCAATCCAGCGCCTTCTGGTATGCACCAGGGGTTGGTTTAGCCGATGAGAGTACCCCTTTTGCTTCTGAGGTTCCATCGGCGATCTCAGACAGCATAAAAATGTATGCTGATCTGGAACAGCGTGTTTTTTCTGCCCATGACTTAGAAGGAATTGCGTTGCGCTATGGCTTTCTCTATGGAGCAGGAACCTGGTACGCCCCTGATGGAGCCATAGCCAGCCAAGTGCGACAACAGCAGTTTCCGCTTGTAGGGAATGGTCAGGGAATATGGTCATGGGTGCATGTTGAAGATGCCGCAGCCGCAACCGTCGCAGCAGTTGAAAAAGGTACTCCTGGTGCTTTCAATATTGTGGATGATACTCCGCTCCAACAGCAGGTCTGGTTGCCTGCCTATGCTCAATGGTTAGGTGCAAAACCACCACTGCACGTTTCCGTAGAAAATACTCTACAAGTGCAAGGAGCAGACCTGGTTTACTATGCAACTCAATTACGAGGAGCATCGAATGCCAAAGCCAAACGAGAATTAGGATTTCAACCGCGATCGCGGGAATGGCTTGCCATTGCTAGTCAGATTCACTAAACGTGGGTGTTATTTCATCTGGAGGGGTTAGCGCACAGCGATCGCCTCGATTTCAACCAACCATCCAGGATTGACCAAGCCTACGACCTGTACCCTGGTTCTGGCGACCAGATGGGGTTGCTCTAGGGTCCCGAAAAATTTGGCATATGCCCGTGAGAAACCTTCGCTATCCATACGCCCACCGAGAGCAGGGTCGCCAACCAGAAACACCTGGAGTTTGACCAGATCGCTCATCGCCAGTCCGAGTTGAGCCAGCGATTGTTGCAATTCCTGCAAGACACCAATGGTTTGCTTGTAAGTATCCCCAAACGCTTGGATGCTGTCGAGCGGAGCCGTGTGGTCGATGACAGGAGGCGTGTGCCCACTCAGCAACACCAGTTCCTGTCCACCTGGAATAGTCACGCCCATCAGAAATGGCAATGAACCACCAGAAGCGAGCATGGCATCCCCTGACTGGGGTCCTTGTCTGTGATCCGCTGCCCTAAATGGATGACGCTGCACACCATTCAGATTATTTGCCATGGAAAAATTTCCTCTGCGTCAATCAATACCAACTTTGCCTGACACTCAGCTGTCGTTCAAAAGAATTTGATAAATATCAACACTTGACTGAGGTAATCGAACTACTTGCGGAAGATCCTGGATACTTGTAGAGGAGTCTATCTACAAGTGCAAGGGGTTTGTGCGGAGCCAGATAACGTTCCGGTTGAGCGGCTGCCAGTAACCTTTGCTGCAACACCCATTGCCCTTCTCAGTCCGCTCCAACCGGATTGTTATGCGTGGTTTTTATCTCTGATTTCGCGTATTAAATTCATTTTTGTTAACTCTTCATAACTGTCTATCGAATGCAAAAAAGCAATATTTCTTCTATGGGATTTGTTGAGCAGGTCTATAAGTGAGTCAATGTTATTCAGTTGCTTATCAGACAATGAATTTAATTCATCTATTATTTTCTATATTGAACTATAGCAATCCTAAATGAGTTGTGAGAAGCAACCGTAGGTAAAAAGCTTTGCAAAGTTAAAGACTTGACGGTGAGTCACAAACTCAAAGAGGAATTTAACAGCATTAAACGATTGGCACAAATGGTAGTACTCTCGAATAAATCGCTTTGCCTGCAACCAAATATCTTCAATCGGATTCTGCTTTGGGTCCTTGGGAGCAAAGCGAATGCAGGTGATTTTCCAATTGGACTCATCAAGTCCCTGATTGACCGATTCTAAGTAGTCTTTGACGGCTTGAGAGCGATGGTAGGTGGCCCCATCCCAAATCAGGGCAATGCGAGAGTTGGGACATTGAGCCAGCAAGTACTTGAGAAAAGCAATCGTACCCTCGGAATTGCCCTTCTCAGTCGGTTGAATCAGGCAGCGTTGGGTGTAAAAATCAACGGCTCCATAATAGGTTTGCTTGAGACGTTCGTTGGTGATGGGCAGTTCAATGCGTTCGCTAGTTTTGCCCCACACATAGCCGCACAGATCACCCCAGAGCAGGTGGCATTCGTCCTCAAAGAAGACCTCTGGTCACAATTTCCTGCCGATGCCTGTCCAACCACGACATAATTTCCTGTTTTTTTCTCTACCAATTCGGGGTCAGCTTTAGGATTACGCTTCTGAGTCTTCTTCCAGCGAATGCCAGCTTGCTCAAACAAAGTGTAGTAACTTTGCTTGGAGTCAAACACCACCTCATACTCCGCTTCAATATAGGCTTGCAGTTCCGCCAGATTCCAGTAATTCTTGCGCTTCAACCAAGCGATCACTGCTTGCCGCTGTTCCGGTTCTAGGTATCCGACAGATCCGGGATATCCCAGTTTCAACCCAGATACCCCCAACTGTTCGTAGACTCCCGTCCATTTGCTAATGAAGCCTGAACTCACACCGATACTCTCCCCAATCTCTCGATGCTTATACCCTTTGAGAAACATTTGGACAGCTACTGCTCGTTTGAGTTCACGTGCATCGGGGTTGGAGTCAATGAAATCAGTCAAGTCTTCTAACATAGAACCGTTCGCAACCGTATTTGAATCCTCTCTAGATTCTCACAACTGACTTGGGATTGCTATATTTCAGATTTTATCGTTCGTCTTTCAGTATAGAACTTTAATTTCTTGTCACATGAGAAAGCTAACCTTTCGACAGTACTTTCGGAGACCTTTAGTATAGAAGTTTATTTTATGAATTCATCCGGGTTTCGATTTGGTTTACTGACGTTTTGTGAACTGGAAAATTATTTGAGTGAGGTTTTAGAGCTGAAAGTAGATTTGGTGATGAAAGATGGGCTAAAACCTCGCATTGGTGAACGGATTTTGAAAGAGGTTATTTACCTTTGACTCAGCGTAATGTTCAAGACTATCTCCAGGACATCTTGAACACAATTGCGATCGCAGAACAATTTGCTGCAGGGATGGCATTTACTGAGTTTCAGAATGACCAGAAGACGATCTTTGAGTTATACAGGCGATCGAGATCATTGGAGAAGCCGCAAATATATTCCTCAGCCATTGCGCGATCAACATTCTACTATTCCCTAGAAAAGCATTGCAGGAATGCGGGATAAGCTGATTCATTCCTATTTTGGAGTGAATCTTGAAGTCTTATGGGATACAGTTCAGCAAGATTTAAAGATACCCAAACCATTAATTGAACAGATGCTGAAGGATGAATCGGATCAGTTTTAGATGACTGTTTGACACTGATGGGACAGATAAGCTGGCGATCGATCGCTCCCTGGTTTGTCCGAGGGGTTGACGATCTCGCCACTGGTGTTTCCAGAGTGTGTGATTGCGGTTAAAGAAATGGTGCGATCGCTCCCACAAGCTGGATGAGTGGAGCGATCGCAGGTTCTACAAAAAATAGCTTGTTTGTAACGAAAATTGAAGCGGAAGTAAGGACAGCTTGTGCAGAAGTAAGGACAGCTTGTGCGGAAGTAACGACCGTTTCAACGGAAGTAAGGACAGCTTGTGCAAGAGTAAAGACTGCTGCAATGGAAGTGGCGATCGCTTGTACAAAGTAACGATACCAGTTCTGATCCAACTCGGAAGTTGAACGGTGAGGGTTAAGGGGCGATCGCTCAGCTATCAGAGTCCATGCCAAGACTTAAATTGCTTTTTCTGTCGCTCTCTCTATGCTGGCTCGTCTGGTAAAGGTGGTAGGAGGGGTTCTAGCTGAATCAGAAGGGCTGCCAGTTCTGTTGTGATAATATTCCAGATAATGTCTTGCTGGATTTCGTCGTAGCGATGAATGATGATGTTCCGCAAGCCAACAGTTCTATGCCAATCAATATCTGGGGATGGCTTTGTCGCAATCCATCAGAAACTCGACTGGCAGTTTCTCCAAGGATTTCGAGTTGTCTTTCTACTGCACTTTGAACCAGGAGGCTTGCCTGGTAGCCATCAAAGGGCAAACCAGCGGTAAATTCTTGAATGTGACAAATGGCTTGCAGCATGTCCCAGGCAGAGGCAGCATCACGGTTGTTGGCTTGCATAGACGATTTGACAAGTGTTCATAATTTCTGCGCGGCGGTAGGGATTTTTTAGTCCGCGTTTGTCTACTAAATCAACCCGACGGTTGAAGAGCGTCTCCAGCTCTTGCTGCATATCGATCCAATCAAAGAGATTTAAGCCATGATTGGGAGTCAGGGTGACTAAAACATCGATGTCGCTGTCATCGCGAAAGTCATCTCGCAGGATGGAGCCAAACACGGTAAATTCGGTGATATGCCATCGTTGACAGAAGTCGATGATTTGCAATTGTGTGATGTGGCAGCGATCGGTAAGCATCGTTTGCATTTGAGTAGTCATCACCTCCTCCACGCCAGGTCATATTTCCCTTACTTAAGACAAAAATGATTACATTATTTGAATCTAGCTGTACGTAAATGATGACCAATGTATCCAATAATTATTTTTCCTGATTGACTTGGATAAAAATGGATTCGCCAAGCCAAAGGTGTAAGTCGAACGTGCCAGCTAAAAACACGGTCTTGACCATCGGGACAGGCAAAAGTTCGCTCCTGTGAGTATTGGTTCAATGTTGCTTCACTTTCAAGAGTAGCTTTACAAGCAATGTTGTCTGAATCAAAAGCACCTGTTACCCAGGATACAGCGTACTCTTGCAAATCAAACAATCTCTTTTCAATAGGATTTAACATTACATTCCCAACACGAAGAGCCTTTAGCTGCTCACCAACAGAATCACAAAACTGTAAATTGGGAAACAGCTCATTTCTATTGTTCCAAAGTGTTAAACCATCGTGAATTCCTCTAAGCAGTCGAGACTTGATCCACTCAATGTGATCCTGCAAATGTTCTTTACGGCTTGCATGGACGGTTGTTATTTTTTCATCGTCTCCATCAATACGTATTACATCTAAATCTAAATAGCTACAATCCCAGCAAGGTTTTGAAGTTAAGCTCACTGGAATTATGTCGAGTATGCAAGCGACACCCAAACCGATCGCTTGCTGCCCTTGATAGCGAAACTCACAAGAGCCAATATTACCTTCAATTGCTTGAACTTCAGCATCTAGAACATCTTGGGAGAAAGGAGCTTTTGTTGCGAGGGTTCTGATGAATCTCTGTTCTTCACGATCGACTTCGCTATCGTTCAACCAACGTCGTAAAGGATAATCAGGTGCCAGTAAGATGTTGTGAAAATCATATTGCGTTCGGAGAATTGCTTGCCTACCAGCTTGAGCTTTTATAGCTCTTATGGTTTGAATAAAATCAGACAACCACATTCGAGCAGTTAAGGTGTCAGAAGCAGGAGATTGCAAAGACAATTCATTTAAAACAATGTCTAGAGCCATGCTTTACTCCTGTGCTGGTTCTAGTAAGGCATCTAGGCTTTTATCCCATTCATCAAAGAATCCATCGGGCCACTGGTTGATCCGACCATTTCGATCAATTTGAGGCGTGACAACCTGGGTAAGAGCCTGATCATTCTCTTCAATGCGCCGGAAAAAGTGTAAGCAGACATCCTCTGGGTTAATTTTGCCTCCGTGAACAGCAAGGCGAATGCCATTTAGAACATGATCGCTATGTGTTTCTACAACAACCTGAACACCACAACTTGCTGCAAGTGCTAGCAAATGTCCCATCATTGACTGTCCTTTAGGATGAAGATGAGCTTCGGGGTTTTCAAGCAAGATAAGCGTACCGGGAGGAGAGGCGAGAATTGCTAAGAGGATTGGGAGCGTGTAAGTAATACCAAATCCAACGTTAGTTGCTCGGTAAGGGTTACTAAGTCCGTAAGAAAACTGCAAACTCACTAAACCCATATCTGGACTAAGTTTTCTTTCGATCTTTGTACCCGGACTTACCTCTCCCATCCAAGCTCTTACTTGCTCAATCAAACTAGAAGATTCGGCTTTCGGATGACTCAAGATAGAATTCGGAATATGTTCATCTCTGTAAACCGACAAAAAATGAGCGGCATACTCGCCTCTAGTACCGATTTGCTTACGTTGACGCACTTGAAATTCAGATGTTTCAAAAAACGGGCGAGGTCCAATACGCTCAGCTGTGAGATAGTGAAAAGTGTTACTAAAAAGGCTAGTGTTGTAAATTTCAGATGTGGTAGGTTGTGAGGCTAAACTCAGTACATCAGCTACTCGGTCATAGTTAAATAACCATTCCCCTCTTTGCCCATCTTGCCAAGTAATTCTAAAGCCAATTTGATCTTCCACTGCATCCTCAAGCAGCGCTGCGCCTTCAAATAGTGCATCTTGGGCTGTACCAATCGTAATAAGATCGCCATTCAATGCTAAACCTACATCTGGCAATAGGTCCTGGTAATATGATTGCCGCAGTAACAGTAATGATTGAATGAAAGATGATTTCCCAGAGCTATTAAGTCCTGTCAGTAGAGTGATTTTTCTAAGTTCAAAGCTCTGGTTTTCAAAACATTTAAAGTTTAACAATTCCACCGAATTAATCATACTTGACATCAAACAAACTCATTGCCACTTCTATTTCAGCCTCTAAGACTTCGCTAATTAATTCTTGAATTTTACTAAATCGGTATTTAACTTTTCTAATATCTCCTGTTCCCTGCGAAATAGAATTAACGAAGTAAAGATCCTCATTCATTAGCTTAATAAATTCATTCAGAAGAAGGTTTTTTCTAGACTTTAGCTTTTGAACTCGGCGGTCATTAAGTGAGCTTAAATTCACTGACCAGGATTCAAAAAGAGCTTTATTAACCTGCGATCTTGTAGCCTTCCTATCAAAACGTTTGCGAAAAGCATCATTACCAAATATGTCTGCCGCGATCAACATTGTCCTTAAAAAATCTCTCTCAAGTCTTTCAAGATCTTCATCAGACATGTAATTCATCGTTTTCATTGCACCGTTTAAGAATGTGTCAAGCTCTGTAGCATTGTATTGAGGAAAAGGAGTAATCTTAAATGCCAGGAAACGTAAAACAACTTCACGGGCTGCCATACGTTTATCTGGAACGCCATTTGCAGTTGCCTTCTTAAATTCTTTCGACACAGCCAGTTTTTCCAAGAATTTAGTTACTTTCCCCTGATTAAGAGCATGACGAATTTCCTGAGATGATAAAGGTAAGCCACCAGTATTAATGCGTCTAAAAATATTAAACTTTAGCTCCTCTGGAGTGCCCTTTTCAATTAAATAAATTGTTATTTGAGTCTCATTTATTCGTCGCTGATAGTTTCTAGGAAGCTCGTCATAGCTTTTACCATTAAACTGAGTTAAGAACTCTAATTTGGACAGTCTAAATTTTTCTTTATCTTCATTAACTTGATCTTTTTCACCATTAAGGCCACCAATCACAAACTGCTTAACAGTTGTTAAGCGTTGCTGCCCATCAATTACCACCCACTTATCTTCATCAGTTGCATCAATGTAAAATGCTGGCAGTGGTATACGAATGAGCATAGACTCAATCAATCTACTTTTAGCTGTATCATTCCAAATATTAGATTCACGTTGAAAATCAGGTGAAAGCTCGATTTCGCCAAATCTAATCCTGTTAAGAACTAAATCAATAGTTATTTGTCTAGCGTCAATCTTAATTTTAGTGGGATCGAAGGGTTCTACAATTTCTTCCTCTTCGATTTCAATACCTGTATCATTGTCCTCAAAATTTTTGTTTTGGCTCAGATCGCCTAAAGAGGTTTCATCAAGATTTTCCGCTTGCTGCTGATTGACATCCATAAACTAGAAATACCTCTTTTAAGAAAAAATGATATAGGGGCGATTGCCTTCTAGGTGCTGGGTAAAAGTACTTAGGTTCAAACATATCTAGCTTACTCTTCCCATTAAACCCCAAAACTCGGCAATGCTGCTTTGGAGCAGATGCTTTGTCTTAGAAGCGATCGTCCTTCAACTCTCACCCTTCAACCTCCGAATACTAGCTGTACGTTCTCCAGCCCGCAGCATACCGCTTCACAGCAGAAATCCCAGCCAGCGATCTCCCCTGCCCGAAGTTCTCATATCTCCATCCCATAAACGGGAATTCTATCAATCAGGTGCATTGGTAGAATCTCGTGAAATACGACCCAGACAAACATCACAGACGTTCAATTCGGTTGCAGGAATACAATTACACCGCTCCCGGTGCCTATTTCATCACCCTCTGCACCCGTCAACGACAATGCCTCTTCGGTGCCATCGTCAACGGTGAAATGCAATTGAATGCCTTGGGGCAAATGGTCAACGCCTATTGGCAACGCCTGCCGTCCCATTTCCCTCATCTCACCCTCGATGCCTTTGTGGTCATGCCCAACCACATCCACGGCATTTTGGTTTTGACCAATCCCGGTAGGGGCGCGGCATTGGATGAGGATTTAACGGTGATTCCAATGCCACGCCCAATCCCAACCCATCCGAACCGGGCGTGGCATTCGGGCGGGGAATGGTGGACAAAACCAAAAATTATTTGCCGAATGCCGCGCCCCTACGGGCACATTTGGTGATGGGGGTGCCTGATGGCGAACCATCCGAACCGGGCGTGGCATTCGGGCGGGGAATGGTGGACAAAACCAAAAATCATTTGCCGAATGCCACGCCCCTACAGCCACGGTTAGTTGCGGGGTCGGTGGGGGCGATCGTTTTGAATTTTAAATCGGTGACCAGTCGAGCCAGGAATCGCATCCAGCGATCGTCAGGAATCATCATGTGGCAGCGCAATTATTACGAACACATGATTCGCAATGAGGAATCTCTACACCGTCTACGGCAATATATCCAAAATAACCCTCTGTCGTGGCAGGAAGACCAATTGCATCCAGATGTGCCATCAAAGTGGTGAGACGATCGCAAAAGAACAATCAGAGATCGTCCTCTACTCCTGATTTTTCAACCTCAGAACCCAGAATTCCAACCTCAGAACCTGAAACTTCGACCTCAAAGCCTGGAATTCCGACTTCAGAACCTGAAACTTCGCCTGCAAAGCCTGGAATTTCGACCTCAGAACTCGAAACTTTGACCTCAGAGCTTGAAACTTCGACCTCGGAACTCGAAACTTTGACCTCAGAGCTTGAAACTTTGACCTCAGAACTCGAACAGCCGAGCCTGGAATCGGAACCTTCGACTTGGCGATGCAACCCGTTGCAGATTTACACTCCACCGTGTAAATCTGTGTCAAAAAACACTTGCAAAAAGTCTCGTTCTCCAGTACGGTTGTTTCTCATTACCAACAATATCCGCAACCAAAGCGTCACCTGCCGCTGCTACCAACAGCAACAGGCGACTGACCCTCAAAACTGCGTGACCAGTTCGGAGGGCTAGAGGGCAGTTTAACACTCCACTAGCCACCCTGACTTTGCCATGGCAAGAAAGCAGCAGGGTGGCTTTGGTTTACCCCAATGGAGTGAAACCACAAAAATGACTGACCTTTCTTCCCCCATCCAAATCAACCCCGATCCGCGTATCCTCACCCTTCTCGTCATTGGCACCGAGGACAATGTCAAAGCGTACATCTTACGCCAACACACCCTGGGCGTAACTGAAGCGGGTGCCTGGAGCAAACCCATCCCGGTGCCCAGTTGTCCCGATAAAGTCCTGTGCGTGTTCAACCGTATCACGGTTTGAGGGATGGACTATCCCCCAAGCATTCACTCATTTTGCAGTCAGAGATCCCTTTCACTACCTACGTGATCTGACTGGAATCAGCCAGGAGCCCTAATTGCTTTGATCCTTGAAACCAAGAATCATGGCTTGGACTCATTTTTTATTTGACAGGTACGTATAGGATGAAAGCAGCTTTGAGGTCAACCATGTCCAGGTCACTCAGGGTGCGTCCGGCGTGCATCAATACCGTCAAACTTGCAGTCCGTCGCAGTGGCTTTTCTAGCCAGCGCGCCCTAGCGGAAGAGAGTGGGCTGTCCCTGGCAACCATCAGCAACTTCCTGACGGGCAAACCCGTCGATCGCGCCACCTTCCTGGAACTGTGCGAAAAGCTGTCGTTAGACTGTGACGCGATCGCAGACCTCAATGCAGAACTCAACGATCCCCTAAGTCAACGTACCCTGGCAGCGATCGTTTTTACGGATGTCGTCTCATTCACCCCGCAAATGGCAGCGAATGAGCATCATACTCTGACACTAGTGCAGCGAGACTTGCAACAGATGCAAACCCTTTGCCAGCAGTTCGCCGGACGCGTGCTAAAAAGTCTGGGGGATGGCTTGCTGCTCTATTTCAATAGTGCCGAGCAAGCAGTACTTTGTGCGATCTCAATCCAACAGACTCTAGCAGAAACCGCTGCAGCTCTGCCTGCTACAGAGATTTTGCAGCATCGCATTGGCATCGACCTGGGGGATGTGGTGTACAACGATAATGACGTGATGGGCAGCCGTGTTAATCTGGCTGCTCGCTTACAGACCCAGGCTTCCCCCGGTGGCATTTGCTTGTCTCAGTCTGTATACGATGTGGTCAAAGCTCATCTTCCAGTGTCAGCCGACTACCTCGGTGAGCGGCAACTCAAGGGACTGCAAGACCCCCTGCCGCTTTATCATATCGCTCCCCCGGCTTCCCCCCAATCCGCGCCTGTTCTTCCCCTGAATCCACAGCCAGACACGCCAACGCTTTCATCAAACAACGGTAAGCAAGATTGGGGCGAAGCGATGGATGTTTCTGTGTTCTACGGACGCTCGAAGGAACTGGAAATCCTGGAACGCTGGATTGGGGACGATCGTTGCCGTCTAATCACTTTGATTGGTATGGGTGGGATCGGTAAAACAGCCTTATCTATCAAGCTGGCAGAACGGGTTAAGGCTGCGTTTGCGTTTGTGATCTGGCGATCGCTCCGAAATGCGCCTCCCCTGCCAGAGTTGTTGGCAGATTGGTTAGGTGTCCTTTCCTCTCAAGGCGAGGGTGAACTCCCTGAGGCGATCGGTCGCCGAATGACGCGCTTAGTTGAACATTTGCAGCATTCCCGTTGTTTGCTGGTGTTAGACAATGTGGAATCGATTTTGTGTACCGGAGACCGAGCCGGCTCCTATCGAGAAGGCTATGAAGACTATGCCCAGTTTTTTCAAAGTGTGGGCGAAAGCCGACATCAGAGTTGCTTGGTACTGACAAGCCGAGAAAAACCGGGCGGTCTGAATGCGAAAGAGGGTAAAACCTTACCGATTCGATCGCTGCGATTGGCAGGCTTAGACCCAGAAAACGCCCAGGCAATTCTAAAAGAGAAAGGCTTTTCATCGTTAGAAACCCACACTCGCACCTTAATTGATTATTATTCTGGCAATCCACTGGCACTGAAAATTGCCTCAACCACAATTCAAGAATTATTTGATGGGGATGTCGCTCAGTTTTTAGAACAGGGCAGCGTTGTTTTTGGGGATATTTCGGATTTACTGGAGCAGCAGTTCAATCGGCTGACAGTTCTTGAGCAGCAGATGATGTACTGGTTGGCGATCGAACGGGAATGGGCATCCCTGTCAACGTTGCGCGAAGATCTGGTGTCGCCTGCTGCGCCACGAGCACTACTGGAATCATTGGAATCCTTGCAACAGCGATCTTTGATCGAAAAGATGATCTCTCCCCTGACCGGCAAAATCGCGATGTTTACCCAGCAACCTGTGGTGATGGAATATGTCACAGAACGCTTGATCGAACACATTAGTCGTGAATTGATGCAAGGAAACTTTGCATTATTCGACAGCCACGCCCTCAGCAAGGCACAAACCAAAGACTATTTGCGCAATACTCAAGCTCGATTGATTCTAAAGCCAGTTTTGGCGCAATTGCAGATGCATTTAGGCAACCAGGTAGCGGTAAAACAGCAACTTGATCAGACGTTGTCTATTCTCAAAGCTCGACCTTCCCAACTTCCCGGCTATGCAGCCGGAAACTTATTAAATTTGTTCAGTCAACTCGATGTGAACTTGAGTGGGTATGATTTCTCCCATTTGACCGTATGGCAGGTTTACTTACAGGGTGTGAACTTGCATGGGGTGAATTTTGCCCATGCAGATTTGACGAAATCAGTTTTTACACAAACCCTGGGAGATATTTTGGCGGTTGCTTTTAGCCCTGATGGCACCCTCTTGGCGATCGGGATTGACCGTAATCTTTTGCTGTGGCACATTGCCGATCAGCGGCAGATAGCAATTTTGGAAGGGCATTCTGCCTGGGTAAGATGTGTGGCGTTTAGTCCCGATGGGAAAATTTTGGCGAGTGGCAGTATAGATCAAACCATTCGACTCTGGGATGGGCAAAGTGGGCAATGTCTCAAAACCTTGCAGGGACATACGAGTAGCATCCAAACGATCGCTTTTAGCCCGAATGGTCAACAGTTAGCCAGCGGCAGCAATGATCCTGTGATTCGGTTGTGGGATCTGTCAACCTGGCAGTGCATTCAGACGTTGCAGGGACATCGCGATCGCATACTAACCGTGATCTTTTGTCCCGATCAGCAGACCTTAATTAGCACGAGCGATGATCAAACCATTCGATTCTGGCAGCTTCCATCCGGCGAGTGTACGCAAACTATTACCACCCACGTTAACTGGATGCTGTCTACGGCGTTAAGTCCAGATGGCACCACGTTGGTCACCGGGAGTGATGAGCAAAGGGTGAAATTTTGGAATGTGCAGACGGGGGAATGCGTGGGCACACTCCTGGATGAGAAGACTAAAATTTGGGCAGTTGCATTTAGCGCCGATGGTCAATTTCTGGCAACAGGCAGTGAAGATAAAACGATCAGAGTCTGGGATGTCACAACTCGCCAATGTCTCAAAATCTTTCAGGGGCATACTTATCGAGTTTGGTTAGTGAACTTTAGCCCCGATGGGAGAACACTCGTCAGCAGTGGCGACGACCAGACAGTCAGGATTTGGGAGATTCAATCGAGTCAATGTTTAACCACGATTGAATCGTATAGTAACTGGATCACTTCCATTGCCTTTAGTCCCGACGATCGCAGATTAGCCAGTGGCAGTAAAGATCAACGCATTCGACTGTGGGATATCGAAACAGGTCAGTGTATCAAAATTCAAGCAGGTCACAGTGATGTGGTGACATCGGTGGCGTTTAGTCCGGACGGCAAGTGGTTCGCCAGTGGCAGTGATGACCACACGATTCAGTTATGGAATGCTCATACATCTGAGTGGTTGAAAACATTTTGGGGTCACAGGGATTGGGTACAGACGATCGCGTTTAGTCCCATTGACCTGAGTCTGCCATCGGGCATGGGTCACCTATTAGCCAGTGGTAGTGGTGATAAAACGATCAAACTATGGGATGTGCGTTCAGGCGAATGTTTGAAAACCTTAGTCGGACATCGTCAGCGGGTTAAGTCTGTGGCGATGAGTCCACAGGGCAGGACAATTGCCAGTGGTAGTGATGACCACAGTGTGAAAATTTGGGATGTGAACACGGGCGACTGTTTACAAACTTTGCAAGGGCATACAGATTGGGTGCTGTCGGTCGCCTACAGTCCCGATGGCAAGTGGTTGGCAAGTGGCAGTGGCGATCGCACCATCAAACTCTGGAATCTGCAAACCGGAGCATGTGTCCGTACTTGGCAGGCACATACCCATCGAGTGAGATCGATCGCGTTTAGTCCGGATGGAGCCACGTTAGCTAGTGGCAGTGAGGATTGCCAGGTGAAGTTGTGGGATGGGTTGACCGGAGCCTGTTTGCAAACGTTGACCGGACACCAACAGATTGTATGGATGGTTACGTTTAATCACAAAGGAGGAATAATTACCAGTTGTAGTGAAGATGGAAGCATCCGGATCTGGGATAGTAAGACTGGAGCCTGCCTGAAAATCTTGAGCGTCGATCGTCCTTACGAAGGGATGACTATTACCGGGGCGATCGGGTTAACCCCCGCCCAGAGATCGACGTTAACTGCCCTGGGGGCGATCAATGTTTAGTGTAAAATCGCCCTCTCCCCTGAGGATTTCAGGCTCCCCTTCTCACTTTCTGGGAGAAAGGGCTGGGGGATGAGGGCAAGCCAAGCCAGACAAAGGTTTCACTGACGCTTGTGTAATGGATAGGTTTAGGAGTAGGGGTCGGGAGATGAGGATTGAATAGGCTGGCACATGCACTAGGATAGGAGCGCGCGTCAGAATGTTCAATGTTTTGTCAGTCGCTCACTGAATGACTAAAATAATTGCAATTGCAGGGAGACATACCATGAGTGAAGAGCCGAAAGTGCCCGATGCAAAAGAGCCTGAAGTGATTCGTCAGCCCATTGTTCCGGAGGTTGAAACAGAAACCGCAGATGGACCTCGCTCTCCTCGAAATGACCGAGATCCGGGTGTGATCAATTTGGTGGAGAAGGTGGATGAATCTGAAGCCATCAGCCAGCCAGCCATCAGAAAACCCATTGTCATAGATGCCCCAACTGACCCATGAATCAGCCAGATTCTGACAATCTGCCAGTACATCAACAACAGTCTGTCAGAGATGTGACGGTTTCGGGCGATGAGAATCCCGTTGCCGTGGTGAGTGCAGCGGGGAATGCGGCGATCGACCAGTCCCGTCACATCATCTACAACTATTACTACTACCGGGAAGAATCCAGTCTTGCCCCGGTAGAGTCTGCGGCACAGGCTGACACTCTACCCTGCCCTTATCGCGGCTTATTTCACTTCGGTCCCGACAATGCGGAGTTCTTCTTTGGGCGAGACGTGTTTGTGACTGAATTGGTGCAAGCTGTCCAGTTTGGGCGACAAACCGTTGTGACTGAACTGGTGCAAGCCGTTCAGACCCTTGCTTTTATTCCAGTCTTGGGAGCATCGGGCAGTGGCAAGTCGTCGGTAGTCTTTGCCGGATTGGTGCCCGAGTTGCAACGAGCAGGGCACTGGTTATTTACCCATTTTCGACCAGGGGAAGACCCGTTTCATGCACTTTCCCTGGCACTGGTGCCACTGTACCAGCCGGAGCAAGATGCCACGGATCAGATTGCCCAAGCCCGCAAGTTAGCGAACTTTTTGCGCAATGGGGAAGTATCGCTAAAGGATGTGGTTGCCCAGATTCAGCAACACCATCCCCAGCATCGCATCTTACTGATTGCGGATCAGTTTGAGGAGTTGTACACCCTTTGCACGGAAGATTCAACTCGCAATCAGTTTCTGGATTGCTTACTGGCTAACCTCTCTGCTGTCCAGGCTACGCCACCCCTATTGGTGCTGGTAGCTACCATGCGAGCAGATTTTTTGGGCAATGCCCTGTCCTACCGTCCTTTCGCTGATATTTTACAGACAGGGGATATAAAGCTGGGAGCCATGAACCGGGACGAATTGCAAGCGGTCATTGAGCAACCAGCAGCAAAGTTAGGAGTGACGTTTGAGGCAGGCTTGGTGCAACGGATTTTACAGGATGTGGAATCTGAACCAGGAAATTTACCACTTTTAGAATTTGCCCTCACAGAACTGTGGCAGCGACGAACTGGAAAGCAGCTCACCCATGAAGCTTATACAGCGATTGGAGAAGTGCAAGGAGCGCTGGCACGCCATGCGGATGCAAGTTACTGTCAACTCACTCCCACAGAGCAAGCTTTGTTGCGTCAATTGATGATGGAACTGGTTCAGCTTGGTCAGGATCAGGAAGTGACACGAAAAAGAGCTGGCTGGGAGCAATTAAGAGCGATCTCTGACGCCCCGGAACAGGTGGATCGGGTGGTTGGAAAACTGGTCAAGCAGCGGTTGATTGTAACCAATGAAAAAGCCGTGGAGGTTGCCCACGAAGCACTCTTGACTCAATGGCCGTTACTCAAGCAACTGATTCAAGAGAACCGTCAAGCGATTCGTTTGCGTAATCAACTCACCAATGATTGTCAGGAATGGCAAGACCAGCAGCAATCAAAAGACTATCTACTATCTCTAGGGCGATTAGCAGTTTTTGAGGAATGGATCAAACGCGATCAGCCTAGACTACCTAAGGTGGAAACAGAATATTTACAATACAGTCGAGAGAATCACGATCTCGAAGCCAATGAAAAGCTAGAACAAGAACGAAAATTAAGGGAGATAGCAGAAGCAAGGGCAAACGCAGAAGAAGAAGCTCGTCAAAAAGCCGATGAAGCAGTGATCGCGGAATCTGAAACTCGTAAAGCTACAGAAAAAGCATTGACAGAGGAGCAGAAGAGGCTGAAATCTGAACAGCAACGAACAAGATTTGCAATCGTCGCAGGGGTATTGGCAGTAACCTCGCTTGGATTAGGATTATTTTCTCAGGCACGATTAGCTCAAGAATCACAACAAAAAGCTCTAATATCAGGAGTATTGATCGGAAAAGCTGAAACATTACTCAGCGTTCACAAACAGCTCGAAGCCTTAGAAGCCAGCATAGAGACTTTGAGTGAACTTAGAGAAATTGGACGTGAAGATTCTTCTGATTTGCAAAGAATTCAGACTGTTTTTTTAAATGTAAAAGAGCGAGATAGAATTCAAGCACATGCAGGAGGGGCTTATGGCTTGAGTTTTAGCCCAGATGGAAAAACAATCGTTTCAGGTGGAGAAGATGGAAGTATTAGAATTTGGGATCTAGCGAAGAATAAGGTATCCGCTCCCATCAAAAAGCATAATGATATTATTAGGTCAATCAGATTCAGCTCTGATGGTCAATTATTTGCATCTGCCAGTATTGATAAAACTGTGAAGGTTTGGGATATAAAAGGAAACCTAATTCATAGTTTTAACTATGGAGATTACGTCTATGACGTAAGATTTAGCAAAAGCAATCAAAAGCTTGCAGCTTCTGGTCTGAATCGTGGAGTTATTATTTGGGATTTAAAGACTCGAAGGATTTTTCGTATCCTCAAGGACTCAGGACACACAGATCAAGTATTAGGTATAGCCTTTAGCCCAAACAATGAATCACTTTTAGTTACAACTGGCACCGAGCGTAAATTTAATATTGCTTTTTGGGATATTAAAGAGAAAGTACCAAAGCCAACTTTTATTGATACATCTCAAGATATTGTCCAATCCCATCTAGGCACTACTTTTTCAGTAGACTTTAGTCCCCAAGGAGACATGGTTGTATCCTGTGATGATAATGGCAATATTTATTTAAGAAACTCAAAAGGCGAATTGATTGGAAGAGCTGTAGATCGAGATCATAGCTTCTATTATGTAACTTTCAGTACGGATGGAAAGTTGATAGCTACGGTTGAGTCAAGTACAAATATTAAAATTTGGGAGATAGATGAGCTATTGAAAGAATGGCGCAGAAGCAAAGCTTCTTTAAAAAAGCCTAAGGAGTTGCTAGATGGTAATAGTGGAGCAGTAACGCGAATTTCTTTTAGACGTCCATCAAATGATATTTCTGGATCTATTTTAGAGATGTTTTTGGCCTCTGCCGAGGAAGGTGGCATGATTAGGATCTGGAAAATCAACCAGTATAAAGAAAATATCTTGACTCATCCTAAGGATAGTGATATTCTCCTGACAGAAGGATGTGCAATCCTAAAGAACTATTTGACAAGAGATGTACAATCTCATAGAAATCTATTTAAGATATGTAAAAGGTATATAGGAAATATTAAGTCTTAATATCTTGTTTCTCAATAGTAGACTCTGCAGTATTTTTTGAGGTTTTATGTCTACGAAAAGACCTGAAAAGTGTAAAAAGAAAAATGAATTTGAATTATTAATGTCAGCTCTTCAAATTGCGGCTGATGATATACACAATTTGCAAGAAATTATACCAAGGCTGGAAAACGTTCGTGAAGAAATTGGAAATGAGCTTCATCGATCAGCGGATGCTCGTTTTAACAATTCGATAGAGGCTTCCAGTGATGCATTATTAAACTGGCTTCTTCTAAAAGAGGAAGGTGAGCAGTATGATGAAGATTACTACGAGTACATTCTTAAAATAGGAACTGTCCTCCAAGAAATTTCCGTGAATTTGTTAGATGTTACTTCTAAGAAAACTGGAATTTCTGACGAGGTTTTATCTAGTCTTAAGCGAGAAATATCAAGCCTTCTAAGGGAAATATATCTCCGTAATTGCTAAATGAATTAGAGTTGTCTAGCAATATAAAGAAAGGTCTTTGAAAGCCCTGCCCAGAAGACATTTTAATCAATTTCCAAAAAATGCTGTAGCTCTCTTAGCAGAGATCTTAGTTTATTTTTGTTGTTTTACTCGACAAGTCTATTAAATAATATTGGCTGAAATTGTTCTTTAAACAAATAATTTTTATATTTTATTGGTTAGAACTGTTTGGAGACAGATAACTTAAGATTTATCCCTCTTTAGCAGTCCAGAGCAAGCCAGTGTTGATAAGTAAGAGTTTGCCAATCGAGCATAGTGCGACAGGAATTTAAAATCCATCATTCTGTAGAAAATGATAGATGTTTGTAAGCAGTTCTTTTGAGAGATGCCCCAAGGCAAGCGCATGAAAATTTGAGGGAAAAACCAATGTATAAATTATCTTGAAATCGCATTGATTAAAAAGAGCGATCTTGCATTTACTCAGACATCGATAACAATTGAGTCGATAAACTCCACGATCGCTTCACCGTTAGTAACGTCCGGTGAAGCGGAAATAACGACAGCTTCATCATTCCTAACGACAACTTCTACGGAAGTAACGACAACCCACGCGGAAATTAGAACAGCTTGTTTGGACGGAACGACAACTTGTGCAGACATAACTACCGCTTCTGTGAATGTAACGACAGCTTGAGTAGGAGTAAGCTCTGCCTCGACTACGAGAACGATCGCGGGTGTAGGAATGACAATCTCCTGGTTGATGCGTGAGATCGCTGAGGGGTAGCACGATCGCCCATCAAATTCTTGAATCACAGTGAACCTGGCGGTTCAAGCTGCTCAATCAATCGTGGAATCGATTGATTGGCTGCATTCCAAACTTCGTCTAAATCCACCGCATCATAGGCATGAATCAAAATATCTCGCATACCCGCCATCTTTTGCCAGGGAAGATCAGGATGATGGTCTCTAAAGGCTACTGAGAGGCGCTTTGTTGCCTCTCCAATGATTTCTAATTGCCGAATCGACTGACACATCAAATCGGTTTCAAACCCACTCCAATCTCTGCCCACTAAAAATGTTTGAATCAAACGGGCAGCCGCCAAAATATCAGCAACATAATCCAGGTCACGAGGCGACATAAAACGGTCTGACAGATTCTAAAATTGCTTGGCGACGACGATCATTTCGACTGCGCTCAATACCCCGACGGCTAACCAAATCCACCTTTCGCCCAAACAAAACTCCTAGCTCATCTTGCATCTCTACATGATCAAACAGAGTCCAAGCAGCTTCAGGAGCAAATGTTACTAATACATCGATATCACTCTCTGGGTGAAAATCCTCTCGCAATACCGAACCAAACAGCGCAAACTCCGTAATCTTCCATCGTTGGCACAAATCTGCCACCTTTTGTTGAGGAATGTCAATAGCTGGCATACGTGCTCCAATCCTCCACTGCGTAAGCTCATCGCTAGCTCTTAGCCTATCAATGACCTGACACCAGCTTACCCTGATTTAGAGAATTGGAGGGTTCCTCCCAAATCAGGTGCGATCCGATCACCCATTCGATAACCTGCGACAGAAAAAGGCCAATTATAGGTGCAGGAGGTACGAATCGTTAAAGGGGTGGGCGATCGCAAGTGTGGAGAGGAGATCGCTTGATGAAGGCGATCGTTCCTCTAATGGGTGTAATGGTTAGATTGAGTGGGGCGATCGTAACTCAGCACACGCATCATTCAAAAGTCAGAACAAAACAGGCATTCTCAGGTTTGAACTCAGGCAGCTACTGCTTTTGATAGAGAAGTAACGCCAAAGGAAACCAATTCCACGGCAGTCTTCAACCGGAGTTCCAAGCGATGACGATTGATAGAAAGAAATTCTTCGATAACTACAGAGTGCAATTTCACCCCACTCTGACTCAAAAACAGGTTAATGGCTACAACGCCATGCTTAACTACTGGGAAACAGCGTCTCTCCAAGATCTACGTTGGTTAGCTTACGCCTTAGCAACTGCCTACCATGAAACAGGCGAACTAATTGAACCCGTCCGAGAAGGCTTTTGTAAAACCGATGCAGGTTCCATTGGGGCAGTCACCGACTTGTACAACCGAGGCATCATTGCAGAAAACTATGCTGCACCAGAGTCTAATGGCAACAGCTATTTCGGCAGAGGACTGGTGCAACTCACGTTTGCTGACAACTACAAAAAGATGGGACAAGCCCTAGGGATTGGAAATCAGTTGTATGATAACCCCTCCCTCGCACTCGACCTAAACACGTCCGTCAAGATCTTGTTTAAGGGCATGATCGATGGTTTGTTCACTGGACGTAGCCTTGCCGACTTTTTTAACGCTACAACGACCGATTGGGTACATGCTCGAAAAATCATCAACGGCATGGATAAAGCGGACACGATCGCTGATTATGCTCAACGATTCAAAAATTGTCTCAGTTAACACCTTATTAGTGTTTTCTAAATTGTCTAAACTATCTAGTTTTGGCAATTCCCAAAAGGCTTGAGTGTTGCTTCAGAACTGACAAATTAAGGAGATCTTTCTCGATGGAAACATCATCAAACGCCAACAAAAGTTCATTGTCTTCCACGTGTCATCGTGCAGTTGTCAAAAACTGGAAAACAACCGCGATCGGTCTCGTACTTGCATTCAGCGGTTTTGTTGTCTTTACACCGGATACCTTTGGTCGGGACACTCTGCTTGTTAAAGTGTGTCAGTACACGATGACCGGAGGATTTGCGGCACTTGGGTTGACATCCAAGGATTTTGACAAGAACGGTGAGCAAAAGTCTTAATGGCGATCGACAAGACATTCCAGAGAATCTTAGCGATTCTCTGGAATGCTTTTAGAAAAGCGATTTCAGACCTCGGAAAAACCTGCGTTACGCGTTGCCTAACACACCTACGCAACAGGTTGTCCTTACCAAATTTGTACAAATGAAAATTGCTGTGTTAATGGTTTTCTGAGAAAGCTATTTAACCGAATGTAAAGAATTTAACGTGGCGGTAGCAATCAATTCTTGAGACAGTGATAATTCTCATTGCGCTGCTGCTATTCAGTCAACCCAAGAGTGAGCACTTTATGAACATGATCAAAATTCTCATTCTGACTGCAAATCCAAGCAATACAGGTTCAAATCCATTGGGCTTAGATGCAGAAGTAAGGCGAATTGAGGAGGCGTTGCAACGATCGCGCTACCGAGATCGCTTTCAAATCATCACCAAACTGGCAGCACGAACAATGGATTTGCGACGGGCATTGCTGGATCATCGACCACAGATTGTTCACTTTTCTGGACATGGCACCGGAGAAAAGGGACTCGTACTGGAAAATGATGCTGGGAAAGTGCAACTCGTCAGCACAGAAGCATTAGCAGGGCTATTTGGCATCTTTGAGACAGGGGAGATTGAGTGTGTCTTGCTGAATGCCTGCTATTCAGAGATCCAGGCGACCGCAATTCACCAGTTTGTGGATTGTGTAATTGGCATGAATCAGCCGATCGGGGACAAGTCAGCAGTTCAGTTTGCGGAAGGCTTTTATGATGCGCTAGGTGCAGGTAGTCCCTACGATGAGGCGTACAGGATTGGCTGTAGCGCGATCGCCTTAGAAGGTAGTTCGGAGTACTCAACGCCGGTGCTGAAAAACCGAAAGCGTCGCAGTAGTAATGCACCTGCGGATCAAACGGCAGGTCAGGTGTTACCACCAGAGAGTACTGCGGCAGCGATCGCAGAACCGTTGCGACCAGCCCCATCTCAATCTTTCGGTAACGTCACGATTAGCGGTAGTAACAATCCCTTCAACACCATTCAGGCAGAGGGCAATGTCAATTTAAACCAAACCAGTACTCAGACAACCGTCACGAATCCTGATTTACAGGCAGCGTTAGGTGCATTAAGTCAATTGAAGCAGGCGATCGCTACCACCAATGCCATTGATGAAACAGAAAAAGCAATGGTAGCGATTCCAATTCAAAAACTGGAAGCTGAGTTGCAGAAACCCCAACCCGATCGCAGTCTTGTGGACAAGGCGATCTCAACCCTGAAGAAGGCATTAGATGGCGTGATCGCCCTGGCAGACCCTGTCACGACAGTGGCAACTCTGGTGGCAAAAGCCTGGATAGGTCTGCCATAAACGAGAGTCATTTAAAAGAACAATCAGCCAACCAGCAGCAATCGCTAGGAGATTTGTGCGATTTGGGTGGGTGGTTATTTGAAAAGTAATCCCAATGTTGCGGATAGCGATCGCCATCTTTGTGACTGAACGAGATTTTCATTTACATGAGCCCCATTCAGACCCATCCACTCATCTACCGAACTGCAGCTTACTCGTCCGAAAATTGCTGTAAGACACAGGTTGGGAAGCGATCAAGCAGCCAACACATGAAATAACCATTAGGGGCTCCCAGAATTGTAGGAAACCTTTCGGTAAACATAATATACTGAGCAAGAATTTTGTTGCCTCCAATCGATTGATGGGGTGCTAATTGTTCTTGCAGTTCAATCACGCGTCTTTTATGAGGAAACCACGTCTGAGTAGTCTGTTCTTGCTGGTTGCGCTCTTCAATGCGCCAATTCGAGTCAAAGCCCAGCTAGCAGCAATCCATGGACTTGCGACCTGGTATGGTCCTGGGTTTATTGGCAGCCGAACCGCCAATGGAGAAGTTTTCAATCCCAATGGATTAACAGCAGCCCACCACTCCCTTCCCTTTGGTACTCAAGTGCGGGTGACGAATGTAAAGAATGGACACTCAGTGGTTGTCCGCATCAACGATCGCTTAGGTGATCCTGGAATCATGATCGACCTTTCAATGGGAGCCGCCAAGGCTATCGGTTTGACAGAAACTTCTTCAGTCAGAATGGAAGTTTTGGGGCGTTAGGGCGTATCAACCACTCTCCTGTGCCACTCCATCTCCAGCCTAGGACAGATAACATGAAGTGACTCAGGCACTTATTCCTGATCCCCTTGCCGGAGCCGTTTCGATCGCTCCAGCAAATTGGAAAGAGATTCAATGCGGTTCGTTAGCGCTTGTTCGCGAGAAACGACGGTTCTCACCATCATCTGAAATACCCGCGCCAATTGACTCAACTCATCTGCTCCCTTCGCCACCTTATCTAAGCGTTTCACGGCTTCTGTTTCCGCTTCTTCCGGCGTCAGTTCATTCAGGGTAATCTGTTGAGCAATCTGCGCCATAGGACGAATCGGTTGGGTCACCGTTTGTTGCAATAAGCGATTGAGTATCACCAAAATCAACGCGAAGACCCCGCTAAAAATACCCAGCCCCAACAGTAATTGTTTCTTATAAATCGCCATCACAATGTTGACCGGGACATAAATCATCTGAGCCGAAACGACATCCCCTACCTTCCAACCATAGCCATGCTCAGACCCATAGGTCTTGATTAGGCTGGGGGGTGCTGCACTGGGAACACTGTGACAGACCAAACAACTCTTGTCGGTCACCGTCAACGGACGAGCCAAATAAAACAAATTGGCTCCGCTAATCCGCTGGCGAAAGCCCTGAAGCTCCTTTAAATTAGGGTTCTGGCGAAACTTTTTTACAACCTTCTCTTCAAACTCGTCTGCCTTATCGTGCAGGTTGGTAGGGTTGAGTGTTGCTTCTTTATAGAGGAAATCTTCATAGTCTCCTCGCTTTCGCATATTTTCAAACACGATTCGAGCTGAGAAAGCAGGCACCGTCTCGGCAATAAACTCTGAGTGCGACTTTTGGAGCGGGGCTAAGTAGGGTTGCACATGGCTACTAGTATAGGAACGTACCGAATTAATGGTTTCGATGATGAGTTGAGCCTGGTCTGCAACTACCTTTTCTGCTTGCTGCTGCGCCGTATGGGACAAAACCAAGCCACTCGCCAACAGTCCACCGATAAAGACTAAACTTAGGATCAGAGTAAATTTAATTCCGAGTTTCAGTTTTCGCAGCATGCCATTATCCTCATTTTTCGAGAACCGATGCTCAAGTGATTGACTCAGCAGCCCCAACCGCAGCAATGGCTTTAACAGGGTAAGCTGACATACCTATACCATTCTCACCCCCTGATGCTTAGGAAATGAATCGGTATGAGTTTGGATCGGAAACTGAATCTTAAATTCCCTGAATTAAATGATTTCCGTATGCAGTATTTTACACGAAAACCGTTGATTTGCTGAGCTTTCATCTTGTCAACCCAACGAACGGGTTGATTTCTATGTCTCAGGAATCAATCCCCTGCCCCATTCCATTGGTTGGTTCAATTGTCTAAATCTGGGTGTCAGTGATACTGCGATCTCGTCCCCAATTGGTAGAAAAGCACAATTCAATATTAAACCACGTAGGATAGCTGAGATCTTGCACCATTCTCAGTGAGGTTGCCAAAGGAGCCAAAATCTGAAAGCAAGGGCGTAGCAAAAAATCAGAAGACGGTCATGGAAACCATCCTTCAACACGCCCAAGGGCTAGTGTATAGCCTCCTCTGCTTGATGCCTAGTGCCTATCAAAAAGCCAGTCTCAAGGCTTTATTGGGGTTGTTCCTAGACGCTCAAGGTCATGCCTTACCTGCCCATACCTCCGTCAAATCCGCCAGTTCGTTAAGTCGGTTTCTCAACCGCTATCGTTGGCCCACTCTCAGTGTGATTCGCACGACTCGTCAAGCGATTTTGCAGCAGATTGCCACGCATCTGCCGCATGCCAAAATTCCAATCCGCATTTTGATTGACCTAACGACCTTGGAGAAAAGTGGCAAGTTTTGGCATTTGAGTACACCGACCTCGGCCCCCCAGGCACCAGACCCTTGGATACGGTTTTTGAACGGCAAACGGGGTCTGCACCTGGTTGTCCTCTACTTGGTCGTTGGGGAATGGCGAGTGCCTCGGAGCTTTCGGGTTTGGCGGGGCAAGGGCAATGCCTATCCTGCCCAGTTGGGGTGCAAGTTGTTGGCAACAGTGCCCAAGTCTTTGCTCAACGCTCGAGTCGTGATTGTGCAAGCTGATACCGAGTTTGGCACTGTCGAGTTTCTCAAGGCTGTTCGCAGTCGCTCTTGGCGACCTGTCGTCGGACTCAGGAGCAATCGCACCTTACAAGATGGGCGTTGTCTCAAGGAGCTTTACCGCCATGCCAAGCGGGGTCTGCAAGTGTATCTCAAAGACATCGACTCCCCGCTGACTGTGTCCTGGTTTTGGCTCAAACGAGCGGATGGCAAACGAGAGTTGCGATTTGTCGCTTCCACCTATCCTTATTCTGGAGCATATCTCGTTCAGTTAGGGAGCAAGCGATGGGCGATTGAGGGTTTCTTCAAAACCGCTAAACATCAGTTTGGTTTACATTGCTTTGGTCAAGGCACCAAGTTAGGAGTGTACCGCTGGCTGATTTTGTCGCTGATTGCTTATCTATTGGCGCACTGGATTGACCAATGGTCACTACCCCCTGTGCTGGACTGGAAAATCGCCAGTCGTTTAGCGCTGCAAACTTTATTGCCATCAATTATCTGGTTTCAAGTACTCAAACAACTCCGAATGAGTTCAGAGATTGCTGCACAACACGGGTTTGAAATTATCCTCAAATCATTGCCTGACCCAGCTTATTGGGAAAGGTGCAAGATCTGAGTTATCCTTCTTCACCCCCAAATCAATTGGCAACGTCGAAACTCAAATTGGTGATGCAACCGAACGCAATCACCACCACCACAAACCGTTCATTGAATACTAGAGGAAACAACACATGAACATTGCATCTAAAGCGGCAACCACCAAACAAAATGACCTTTCCACACTGACGGATGATGTACTTACCCTTTCCGAACCCATGTCTGGCAGTCTGACGGTTGCAATCTTGCAACGGTTGCTGATTCTTGAAGGCTACGGCACCTTACCCGATGGCAGCACCTTACCCACAACAGGCAACTTTCTAGATGAAACGAACGCCGCCGTGATCAACTTCCAGCAAGCCATGGGCTTACAACCCGATGGTATTGTTGGACAAGAAACCTGGCTCGCGATCGCTCAGGGATATACCTCAAATGCCGATTAGAGAGGCTAAGGAGCATCGACTACTTATTGAACTCCTGATTCGACTGCAATTTGTGCTCTGGCTTCCGAGCAGTAAGTGTGAGGGTTGTCGGGGCACACTCCCTGGTTGGCTTTCGCTCATAAACTGATTGGAGCAGAAAGATCGCCTAGCGCAGCGCTTGATCAGTGGCTTGGAACTGGCTGCGATCGCAATTGTAAGCAGAGAGTCAGTCATCCACGTCATGGGTGATACAAGCGCCATGGAAAATTCTCTAACGTTACTTCAATGCTCAAGCGAACGTTTCCCTCTCCTGAAGCCCTGCGGCGGCTCCCCTTCGGTCTAGCCGATGTGTCGGTTATTCTGGGCACCCTGGTTTTGCTGGCACTTGTTGCCCGTCTTGGAGCAGGTACGCTGATCAGTTTCCATCCGCCAGACATTGTGCCGAGCATTGATCTGAACCCGCACCATCTACCCTATTACGCCGGGCGCTCAACGCTGCGCATGTTCATCGCCCTGTTTTGCTCTACTGTTTTTACGCTGGTCTATGGCTACATAGCAGCTCATAGCCGCCGCGCCGCGCGAGTCATGATTCCGTTGTTAGACATTCTGCAATCGGTGCCGGTGCTGGGCTTTTTGTCGATTACTGTGACTGGCTTTATTGCCCTGTTTCCGGGCAGCTTACTAGGGCTGGAAGCCGCATCGGTCTTTGCGATTTTCACCAGTCAGGTCTGGAATATGACCTTTTCGTTTTACCAGTCATTACGAACAGTGCCAAATGAACTGAGTGAAGCAGCCACCCTCTACCAACTTTCCGGGTGGCAGCGCTTTACCAAGCTAGAAGTGCCTTCTGCCACAATCGGGCTGTTGTGGAACGCCATGATGAGTTTTGGTGGCGGCTGGTTTTTTGTCGCGGCGAGTGAAGCGATTAGTGTGCTGAACCAGAAATACACCTTGCCGGGCATTGGATCGTATCTAGCCGCAGCGATCGTTGCTGAAAAGCCTGCTGCGTTGGGTTGGGCAGCGCTTACCATTGCCATCGTCATCATTCTGGTTGATCAGCTTTTTTGGCGACCGTTGATTGCCTGGTCGGATAAGTTCCGCATGGAGCAGAGCGCCTCAGCCGAAGCGCCAGAGTCGTGGGTGTATGACCTGTTAAAAGCGGCACGCATCCCCCGCTTGATGGGAAACGCGCTAACTCCCATCAGTGAAACCACCAATCGCTTTCTTTCAGCGCTGACCCGACCGCGATCGACTCTGACGATGGATACAAGCCGACAAACCAAAGACGATCGCGTCTATACCCTGCTCCTGCTGCTGGTCATTGGGGCGTTGGCTGTCTGGACGCTGCACTTCATCTTGACGACGGTGGGGTTAGCGGAAGTCGCGAAAACCTTTGGACTGGGACTGCTGACGTTTCTGCGCGTGACCGTGCTGTTGATTGTTGCAACCGTCATCTGGACTCCAGTTGGGGTCGCGATTGGCTTTAATCCCAAACTGGCACGACTCTTACAGCCCGTTGTGCTGTTTCTTGCCTCGTTTCCAGCCAACTTTATTTTCCCGTTTGCCACCCTGTTTTTTATCCAGACCCACATTAGTCTGAATTGGGGCAGTATTGTGCTGATGGCGTTGGGAGCACAGTGGTACATTCTGTTTAACTCGATCGCGGGTGCCCAAAACATCCCGACGGACCTGCGGGAGATGGCAGCGGATGTGGGACTGAAGGGCTGGAAACGCTGGCAAAAGCTCATTATTCCAGGGATTTTCTCCTCCTGGGTGACGGGCGGCATCACGGCCAGTGGAGGCGCATGGAACGCCAGCATTATCTCAGAAATTGTTTCGTGGGGACAGAGCACCCTCACCGCCACTGGCTTAGGTTCTTACATTGCTCAGGCGACCGAAGTGGGAGACTGGCCCCGCATTACTCTGGGTATCGCGATGATGAGCCTGTTTGTGGTCGGACTGAATCGGCTGTTTTGGCGGCAACTATATCACCTGGCTGAAACCAAGTACCATCTGTGAAGGAGATTGCCAGATGAAACCAATGCTTGCAAACGAAAGCTTAATCGCTGCTCAACATGTCTCTAAGAGTTTTCCGCTGCCAGAGGGGAAAGGAGAGCATCTGGTGCTGCGTGAAGTCAGCTTAACGGTGCGATCCGGAGAAGTCGTTTCCCTGCTAGGGCGCAGTGGCAGTGGTAAAAGTACCCTCCTCCGAATCATGGCAGGGTTAATTCCACCCAGTCAGGGTCAGGTGTTTAGCAATGGCAAACCGCTGCGGGGCGCGAATCATGACGTTGCGATGGTGTTCCAGAGCTTTGCCCTGTTGCCCTGGCTGACGGTGCAGGAGAACGTGGAACTGGGATTGGATGCGCGAGGAGTGCATCGAGAGGAACGGCGACAACGTGCACTGAAGGCGATCGACTTGGTGGGGTTAGACGGCTTTGAAAGCGCTTACCCCAAAGAACTATCGGGCGGCATGAAGCAGCGAGTCGGCTTTGCCCGTGCCTTTGTGCTGCAACCCCAGGTGTTGTTCATGGATGAACCCTTCAGCGCTTTAGATGTGCTGACCGCTGAGAACCTGCGGGGTGAGATTGACGATTTGTGGAATGCGGGCACCTTTCCCTCTCAAAGCATTTTGATTGTCACCCACAACATTGAAGAAGCGGTCTTTCTAGCTGATCGAGTCATCATTTTAGGGTCGAATCCCGGACGCATTCGCGGTGAAGTCGTGATTGATCTGCCCCGATCGCACGATCGTGCGCACCCTCACTTCAAAGAATTGGTCGATTACATCTACACCGCGATGACAAATCCAGAACTAAAAGTCACCGGAGCCGTTTCAGCCAAACTTCCTGTTTCAACACCGCCCGTGGCTCCCGTTTCGCCCTATGCCCAACACTTGCCCCATGTGCGTGTGGGGGGCATCAGCGGGTTGCTAGAGCTGATTGTTGAAAGTACTCAGGGAGAAGCAGATGTCTATCAAGTGGCCGATCGCTTGCGCTTAACCGTCGACGATTTGCTGCCGTTGCTGGAGGCGGCTGACCTGCTGAATTTTGCCGAAGTCACCCAGGGCGATATAAAACTGACCGCCAGCGGACGAGACTTTGCGACAACAACCATTCTGCGCAGTAAAGACTTGTTCCGGCAGCAGATCTTAGAGCATGTGCCGATGCTAGTTAGTATGGTGCAAACGCTGCGAGAGAAACGCAACGGGTCGATGCGAGCCGACTTCTTCCTGGATCTTTTGGATGAACATTTTCCCCATGAAGAAGCCGAACGGCAGTTTGCCACCGCCGTAGACTGGGGACGCTATGCTGAATTGTTTGAATACGATGCCAGCGAAGATCGAATCTACCTGCCAGAATCCGTTACAGCTGTGAGCAGCGAGGAGCCAAGCTGACGGCATCACACCCGATCAGTTGTCTGAGCAGTGACCGCAGGAACAGTCTCAAAATGACAAGCGACAGGCAGTGATGAGGGGTTGAGTTAAACTCAACCCCTCATCACTGCCTGTAATCACTTCCTAGTCAAAGTTTCAGGCGATGTGGTACTTAATTGCCAGGAACGGTGTCATACCCCAACTTGTGGGCAAATTCAATATCGCGTCCGGCTCCCAGGGCATCATTAAAGCCGATCTCAAACGCCAGCGGCGCCTCATTGCTGATCTCGTCTCGAATGCCAATCACGTACTCAATGCGCTGAGCGATCGCCTAGGCCTGCACCTCCGAGTAACACCCGTTCAGCACCACACACTGAATCTGATTGGCAAAGAGGGCAAATAACTCTGCCAGCGCCGCCCCATCCACAACCTTAGGCATACCTGTCTCGTCCTCAAAGATTAGTCCCTCTGCACTTCACTCCCCGACCGGCGAAATGGACAATGTGAGGCGGCTCGTCCCCTAACGCCCGTTGAATATCGCGGGGACGTACATGCAAACAAGGAGTGAGTCTGAAGCAATTTCATTCTTGAGATCGCCGCAATCCTTCTTTGATTTCGCGTAGCTCCTACCCTACCCGTCTCAATCCATCCGGATTTGCGGCCAAAAATAAGATGGTTGCGGTGCTTCGGGGGATCGACTCATGTGGAATAGCTCATGCAGTACAAAGCAGTTGCTTCACTCAACTTTATTTCCTCATTCAAAGCTTGTCAAAGCATCTTACGGTAAAGGCAAGGAGACTGACTTGCTCCTCGTTGTGTACAGCAATCAAAGTTCAGCGAGCGATCGCCTTGGTTCATTGCAAAGGGAGCAGAAGTGCCATGTAGAATGGGGCTTTCAGCCGCTGCAAACGGGTAAAAATGCCTCTGTACTACCCACTTTCGATCAAAATTAGTCCAAAACGCGTTCAGACCACTAGTACACCCCGCAAAACCGCTGGTGGTGCGACCACTAATTGCACTGCTTTGACCGGCGATCGCGTTCAGCGCTCAGTCCATCATGGTGATCCACAATCCAGCATGACAAGATAGCAAGTTCTTGGCAGTAAAGCAACGGTATGGCGAACAGAAGGCGAGCGAACCCTTAACAGGCGCAGCGTTACTCCAGAAGGTAAAGACGTTAGCGACTCTGAGCAAATCCCAGAAGGCGAAAGCCTGCGGTTATTACACGGTCACGAAGGGTGGTGTCGAGCGCGTCAACCTGTTGCAGTTCATGCAGGCTCTTATTGAAGCGGAAGGCATTGCCCTCAATAAACTAGCGGTTGAGGGGAGTCGGGCTGGACGCCGTGCGAGTTACCGGATCGCGGTGCAAGCGAATGGGCAATTGTTGATCGGGACCGTGTATACCCAGCAAATGGGGCTCCAGTCGGGTGATACCTTTGAGTTGGTCCTGGGGCGCAAACATCTTCAGCTCAAGCAGCTGGACTCTGGCGATAGCAGCACGATGCAGATTAGTCGCCAAGCGCTTCTGCTGCTCTCTGCAACGGTGCAGACGGCTAAATAACACTCAAACAAGCTTCTGCTCATGCGTTTGTAAATTTTATACCAAGACTATTGAATTAAATTTGGACTAAACGGATTCCGAGAATCTGCTGAAGCTTCTTTCTAGCTGTGCTTTTGAAGACTCTCGCTTATTTGTGTTTACACAAAATTTGCGACAAGACGCATGAGGGCTTGGCAAGCTGCCTGGAGGAGTCTCTCAGCGCGCTCCGTCTTGTTGATGGCATGTTGCCTGCGCGGCACGGCTCGTAGGACTGCTGCTGCGGTAAAACAATGGGGAGGGCGTGACGACTGCTTTCAGTGATCTAAGTCTTTCGATAGACCCTATTTCAATCACTATGAGCTTTGGCATAGCTCAACGATCGTGCTGTCAAAGCTCACATAGTTCCTCGGTTCCTATCACTTCGCCAAATTGGAAAACACGGGATTATTAATTATGTAAGCCACAGAGCTAATACGCCAAAGGAAAACGTCATGCAACTCATTTATCGCGGTCAAACACTTCCCTACACTCCCGCTGAACCGAGCCTCTACCGCAAACCCCAAGCTCTGAATTGGCGTTTTCAGGCTCCTGGGGAAATCTACAGCGAAACCCCTACGCCGATCGCTGCCTATCGCAAACCTCAAGCCATCAACTGGCGCTATCAGTAACTAAAATCTTCATCGTTGATCTTTGACCGCATCTAAGCCTGCTCCCCTCTTTATTTTTGGAGTTCCATCATGTCTACTGCAAAGAAATTACAAGTTGCCCGTCAAAAGCTTCAAATGAGCGATGTCCCTTTTCAATTACGAGTTTCCTATTACCTGCGCGTGGCTTGCTCAAACTCGAATCCAGGTTCTATCAGTTACTCGCAGTTGATGAACGCTCTCTTCGAACACAATCGGGACTGGCTCAGCACTTGTCAAGTTAGATCGGACGGCATGTTGCATTCCAGTGATGAAATCGTTCAAGCCCTCATTCAACCGATCTCTGCTTTATATGAAGCTAAAGTGGTTTCCTTGGTTGAGTCTCTTCAGGCGGCATGAGCGGCTTCTAGCTCTCCTCTCTCCTTCATCGACATGTCAACATTCCCCAGCGTCCCCACTGCTGGGGATTTTGTTTTTGCAGTTCTTAAACTTTAGTTGGCAAAAGCTGTCCCGGGGTAGAAAATCAAGTTAATTCTTGATTGTCTAAAAAATGCTGTCCTGTCGAATTTGGTGAATTAATGTCCCACGCCCACTTTCAAGGTCAAAATCAGCCTTCAACTCACCTAGCAACCAGGATTCAGACGCGCCCGTGGAGTGACTATCTATCTGAGCAGGTTGGCACAGAGGACGTAAAAGCTGCTACTGCTGATTTTTCTCATGTGGACTTGTTTTCTCATGCGCCTGTGCGGGGTGCTATTCAAACCAAGTTGAACACTTGCAAATCACCCTCGCCGGAAGAACCGAAAAAACATCAGACTGCTAATAATGTGATAAGTCGGCTTGATTCTGTAACACCAAGTGTCCAGATGGATTCTGATAGCATTGAACATCCCTATGAACCTGACCCCAATATGTTCCTGCGCCCCATGAGGGAAAACTTTTTTGTACCAGGTGATGTCAAGGTTAGCGGTGGCAAAAAGTATGTGATCTACGACGATGAAGTGCGTCAAGGCGGAACGGTTTCTTGGGTTGCCCGAAATCCAGGCAATATTCGGAGCGGAGAGGCGTATGGTGCTTATCCTGGGAAGAAGTACCATACTCAAAAGGTAGGAGACTTTGCCATTTTTCCCGATGAGATGACAGGGTTCATGGCAATTATCAAGGTTTTACAAGGTTATGGACATATAACGGTCGCCCAAGCCATGGGCAAATACGCCCCAAAAGGAGATGGGAACAATGACCCGATTAAATATGCCCAAGCTGTTGCTAAACGTATGGGAGTTAGAGTGGATACCTTTGTAGATACAATGGCTGATGAACAACTGAGTGTCTTTGCTGAAGCTATCAAGACAGTTGAAGGGTGGAAGCCAGGGAATGTATATGCTCGCGATGATCAAAAATTACCCAAAGAGATTCGAGATTATCTCTAAAAATATTGCTTGTGATTGAATATGTTGAAGCTCACAGTCCAATGATCATAGGGCTTTATTTTAGCTATTTTCTACAGAAATTCACCATTTCATAACCACTGATAATTTGCTGATTGACCACTGATCCGATCTCTGATTGACCACTGATGGAGGGCTGATATCAGTGCTGTGGAGTCGAAGCGGATTGAGACTGACTTTGCCCGATCGAGTAAAGCCGTTCCAACTCTGCGCGATCGAGTGCGAATTCCTCACCAATGCTTGTTGATTCCGTTGTTGTTGTGTGGGTGCTGGATGGGCTTGCGCTGTCTTTGGCGGTTCATATCCCGATTTAAGTTCAGGAATGCGATTCAGCACCCACAGAACCGGGTCAGGTTGACCAAACTGATTCAAGTCGGAAAGCATCCATTGCGGTACTGTCCACTTTTGAGTTGGCTCACCGGGGAAGGTAACCAAATATTGCCCGGTCGGATGCGGCTCACCCATCTCATCTTCTGCCCTAACTGGCGCAATCAGAACGCGGGCAAGTCGATCGCGTGTCGAGTTCCCTTAAGCCCGTGGGCTTCGAGTGTGTCCAACTGCGAGATGATGCTGACTTTGCCTTTTGTCTTTGCGCCTTTTGCCAGAATTTGACCAATCAAGGGGTTCAAGTCCATCGACTGAGATGCCTGGTAGAATTCATCGATCGTCCAACAGTCTGCATCCAGTGAACCCTTGCCAGCAGTTTTCAATAACTCGGTCATGGGTGTTGGGTGTTGTTGGGTAAGCAGTGGTTCGTTGTTGCCAGGGCGATCGCCCAAATCCCCACCCCGACAAAGAGCGCCAGGGCGAGGATTAGGAGAATCATTCGGGCTTTCCCAGTTTTTGCAATGCAGACAGAGCAGCCTGTAAGCCCTGCGTTTCTTGGGTTTGAGCGCTGTCAAGTTGCGAAGTTTGGAGTTGGTAAAGCCGCGCTTCAAGTTCCAGTTTTTGTTTCTTGCTGGCGATCTTGTCTTTGGCTTGCCGGGTCTGTTGCAATTTCTGCTGACGAGTCTGGATGTCAAGTTACATCGCGCTTGTAACTTGGTCAGCAACTTGCAAGAAATGCTCTGCCACTGCCAAAGAGGCTTCAAAGCTGATGGCTTCAGACTGGCGCCAGCTTTCAAGGCTATAGGTTTGAGGCAATTGGGGAGAGGCGAGAACCAGAGAGTGATTGCCAGTTTCAACAGATACCGGAGTGATTAGAGTTTTGCTGCTGGTTGCAGTTTCGCAGTAGTGACTGACCAGCCATTCGCGCTCTTCATCGTTAAAGCGACGGGTGCCGTCGATCAACTCGCCAAATTCACCTCTCTCTGCCTTTTCTGCTGAATACCACGCCTGCACAGTGCGCTTATCGCGTCCAATTTCATCTGCAATGCTGCGTAACGTGTGGGGTCGGTTCATAGGGGTTCATACCTCTTCGTAGGGATTTCGTACTGATTTCATAAGGGGTTCGCTACGAACTTCGTAGGCGGGTTGTAGGGACTTCGTAACGATTCTCTAAATAGTAGCTTTATAGTAGCTATATAGCAACCTTTGAGATACTATTGTTTCTAAATGGTTGCGAATGAGTAGTATTTAAGAGGAATTGATCTTTAATGAGCGTGGCGAAGAAACTTTTCACAACAGTCCCAGATGCTTTGGCTGAGAAACTTCAGATCAGGGCAGAACGTGAAGGGAGGACAGTCAGCTCTCTGTTGTCCTACTTTGCGGAAAGGATGATGGAGGATTGGGAGGATACAAGAGCCACCAAAGAACAGCAACTCAAAGAGAAGAAGTAAGGGCGATCACAAATGCTGAAATACTTGCTACCAGTCCTGTTTCTCTGCCCACTGCCTGCGATCGCAGTTCCCGCCCCAGTTGTCAGCATTCGGGATGGTGACTGGATTATTTCCATACTTGCAACTTCTGGAGTTTGACTATCGTGCCACCCATTCCCCTTGCCACCGTCAAACCTGGCTACAAGCCACAAGCAGAAGACACAAGCATTGATATTGATGTCTTGCAGTTCAATCTTTTACGCAAACTCAGCCCTCTCAAACGAGTAGAACGATTTATATCGCTAAATCGTTCTTCAAGGGAGTTTGCACTAGTAAATAACCCACCTGAATTTGCACGAACACACTACCTGAGACGACGATTGGGAGAAGAGTGGCTGAACAAGTTAATTAATCCTGAGGGGGCAGTGGTGATTGAAGATCCAATTGCTTTCACTCGAAAGATTGCTGCCATCCTGAAGCCGATTGGTATTCCCTACTATGTAGGTGGTTCTGTCGCTAGTTCTTTGCTGGGTGAGAATCGGAATACCGAAGATTTAGACCTGGTTATCGAAGTCTCTGACATTCAGATACCTGATTTGATTCAGGCTTTTTTAGCAGAAGATTTTTATATCAGTGAAGGTGCCGTTTCTGAGGCTGTAAGGTCTCCTCACCCGTTCAAGTCATTCAATATAGTGGACAACGAAACTATAGAAAAAGCAGACATTTTCATTCTTAAAAGTGACCCTTTTAGTCGCAGCAAGATGAATAGACGGTGTCTCATCCCTATTTCAAATAAAGGTAGTATCTACGTTTGCTCAGCAGAAGACATTATTTTACAAAAACTCCTTTGGGCTAAAGTCCATAACAACGACTCGCAAAAGCAAAAACGGGACATCTTAGGAGTCTTAAAACTCCAGCGAAACGACTTGGACTACGGATATCTGGTGGACTGGGCTGCACGTCTAGAACTCGTAGAAGCTTTGAATCAGTCTTTTCAAGAAGCTGGAATTTAGGGGAGGGCGATCGCAATGGTTCAAGCGCTGGAATACTCACTAAATTTTGAAGAGTTTATCGAGTGGTATCCCGACGACGGGAAGCTGTATGAGTTGATTGATGGGGTAATTGTCGAGGTAAAGCCAACTGGAGCGCATGAAAAAATTGCAGGATTTTTGGCTCGTAAGTTTTGGGCAGCGATTGATCGACAGCATTTGAACTACTTCATCCCTCGCACCTGCTCAATTAAACCTTCTAGCACCAAAAGTGGCTTTCTACCCGATGTAGCGGTTCTGGATGAAGAGACGATCGACGAAAACCCAAGGTGGAAGAAAGAAAGTACCATCACGGCAGGCAAAACAGCAAAACTGATTGTTGAAGTTACCAGTACAAATTGGCGCGACGATTACGAACGAAAAATACCCGACTATGAGGAGATGGGGGTGGGAGAATACTGGATTCTGGATTACTTGGGACTGGCAGCGGCTAGACACATTGGCAATCCAAAACAACCTGTACTCACAATCTGCGAACTGATCAATGGTGAGTATCAGTTGCAGCAACTGAGAGGCAACACTGAGATCGTCTCCCCTACTCTGGGCGATTTAGAAATGACAGCAGAGCAGTTATTCAATGCAGGTTAGCCGCTACACCCCGCAGATTCCCAAGCTTCGCCTGCCTGCCCCCTTTGTGCCTCCGCCAAAACGGTGAAGAACGGTCGCATCCACAACGGTAAACAACGATTCAAATGCCATGACTGTGGACGACAGTACCCTTAGGGAAGCAAGCTACATCGAACA
>JAHHIA010000033.1 GCA_019359045.1 Scytolyngbya sp. HA4215-MV1 | reverse complement strand
TGACCATTGGGCATCTTGCCATGCTTATGAGCTTTGATATGACCGCACAGTGGGCATTCCATCACTTTGATCCCAGTCGAGCTTCCTCTCTATGTTATCAATCCCACATTAGCCTGACGCACTACCGAAATCTCTTCATCACCAGTTACGAAGAAGGAAAAGTTTACCGAGTCACACTCGATGGTGCGATCGCTGAGATTGCTAACATCAACGGAAATGCAGCCGGAATTGTTGTTGACTCTCAAGGAAATTTGCTAGTTGCAGGTGCGACTGAGGAGAAAATCGCAACTGTTTTCTGTATTACTGAGAATGGCAATATCGAGACGTTGATCACAATCCCCGAAGCCATTTTTCTGAATGGTATGACTCCCTTAACGGATCATCGCTATTTAATTGCCGATTCCTACAAAGGTGCAATTTGGGAGATTGATGCGATTGAGAAAACCGCTCGTGTTTGGCTGCAAGACGATCGCTTAGCCGGTTCCAACCCAAATCATCCCTTTCCTGCTGCCAATGGGCTTGAAAATCTATAACAATACGTTCTATAGCAATCCTAAATGAGTTGTGAGAGTGGGGGGGGGGGGGCGCCCCCCCCCCCCCCCCACTCTCACAACTCATCTCACAAATGATTTAGGACTGCTATATGTATCTAATACTCAACGACAGCATTTAATTCGGATTTCCATTCACAGTAACTTCACGCCTGGTTCTCCCAAACGATTTCTCACCAATGTTAATCTGGATGACTTTGCCTTTGACCAGCAGGGCAATTTGTATGGCACTACCCATGTTTACAACAGTGTGGTGAAGATTACTCCGGACGGACAAATTACAACGATCGCCACCGCAGAACAGGGAGTTGCAGGCAGTACAGCGTTAGCCTTTGGGCGAAGTGCAGGCGATAATACCAGCCTCTATGTCACAACCAATGGCGGGATGTCGTTGCCCCTACCCACTGGTTTAGAAGCTGCCAAAGTTGTCCGCCTCGAAGTTGGTGTAGAAGGATTAATTGGCGTTGCATAATGGAAATATGAAGTCAGGGTAAGAACGATGCAATGTCCGGAATGTGGCTCAACTAGTATCAGTAAGAATGGCAGGCAAAGAGGTAAACAAAATTACCTCTGTAAAGCCTGTCGGCGGCAGTTCATTGAAACTTATGACCCACCTTCTCCGTATTCCGATGAATTCAAGCGCGAATGCCTCAAAATGTATGCCAATGGCATGGGATTTCGAAGCATTGAACGAGTCAAAGGTGTTCACCATACCACTGTCATTACTTGGGTCATTTAATGGAGGTCAAGCCATCAAATGTGGCACTCTCGAAGCTAGCTCCAGTTGCACGAGATTTGACGCTGACAATATGACCCAAATTTATCAAGATCTGCTGACGCAAGCCTATTCTGACTTTAACAGGCGAGATATCAATGCTGTCCTTGCTGTCATGCACCCACAAGTGGAATGGGCAAATGGAATGGAAGGTGGATATGTCTATGGGCATGAGGCAGTACGGGACTATTGGACACGCCAGTGGAACTTAGTTGATCCACACGTAGAACCCCAATCATTTCAACTGGATGACAACCAAAGAATCATCGTTGATGTCCATCAGGTTGTCCGTGATTTGGAAGGAAATGTACTGGTTGATCAACTCGTTCAGCATCTCCACACATTTGAAAATGGATTAATCCGACGAATGGATATTCAAGAACTTCCAAGCTAAAACTTTTTCCCGGTTAAAGAATTTCTACATACCCTTCTGTTCCATGCACGCGAATTTGTTGCCCATCTTTAATCCGTTGGGTCGCATGATCCACTCCAACCACGGCTGGTAAGCCATATTCGCGGGCAATCACGGCTCCATGCGTCATCAGTCCACCCACTTCGGTAACAAGACCTTTGATGGAGACAAACAAGGGTGTCCAGCTTGGGTCAGTAAAGGTGGTGACTAAGATATCTCCATCTTCCAGGTCAGCCTCTTCCATGTTGAGAATGACTCGTGCACGTCCCTCTATCACTCCGGCGGAAACAGGTAGACCAACGATCGCATTAACTGGGAGATTTTCGCGTTTGTACTCACCCACAATAATTTCACCATCTGACGTGATCACTCGTGGCGGAGTGAGTTTTTCATAGTGTTTGTACTCATCTTTTCGTTGGCTGATGATTGAGTAATCCACTTGATAGGTGCGTACAACGTCGCAAAGTTCTTCAAACTTGAGATAGTAGGCATCTTCTTGTTCCTGAATCACACTCGCCTGTACGAGTTGTTCGACTTCTTTCAGTAATGCCTGCTTGTAAACAAAGTAGTGACTCACGATGCCGTATTTGGGATATTCACGATAACCAATGAAACTCCGGAGCAGCCTGATCATGCGTTTTGTTTCATTGACCTTTTGTTCACCATCCGGTAGTTGCTGCAATCGCGCTAATAGCTCTTGTTCTTTCTTGAAAGCTGACCGTTGTCCTTGCTCAAGTCTGCGATCGCGCTCCCCTGGCTCCAAGTTTCTGATGTTACTGAGAATCATCGGAACGAGGGTAGTTGGTTTTTCGCTCCAGCGAGGTCTCGTAATATCGATCTCTCCAGCACATCGCATTCCGTATTTGTCAAGAAAAGTAGCGATCGCGTTCTGCGCCTCCTGTCCACCCTCAAGCTTCAGCAATTCACCCAGAAAGTTATCCTCCTTTACTTGTTGCAAATACTCAATGACTTGTGGGTAAGGACGAATTGCATCCGCAACGTCTAACAGTGCCAGACCCATCTCCGACGTAATATTGTGTGGTACAGATTGAGAAAGCGTATCCGCTGCGTTCTTTTCACCTAACCACTCGTTCATCTTTTCATTAATCCAGGAGGACGCATTCATAGCAGTCATAAACACGCCAAAACTCTGTGAATCAGCGTTGGTCTGCTTTAATTGCTGAATATCCTCCAGAATGAAATCAAACAGATCCGATCCTGATTTTGTTTGGATGGTTTGTTTTAACGTTGCGATCGAGGCTTGACTTTGTAGAATCAAATCAGCCACAATTGCCGGATCATAATCGTTTAGGGTTTGAAAATCCGCAGGCGATCGCCCTCTACTGCGTTTGCTGGAACTTTGATCATCAGGTAACAATTTGATAAAATCTTTCCGCTCTAGAATGGTTGTCAGTGCGTCTTTCATCAGCGGATCGGATTTTCCCAATGTGACATTCAATAGAGTTTCTCTGCTGGCAGGTGAAGCCAGCGTCGCTGTCACATCAACAAATAATCTTCCACCCGCCGTGTGCATGGGTGCAGGGGTCATTAACAGGAAAAAAGACAATCCCAATGGTTTTATGGCATCGGTCATCATTTGGTTATGACCGACAGAAACAAAGACGTGATTTTCCTGATCATTCGTTTCAGGAATTGGGAATAACGTCGTGATCGGACGACTCTGAACCATGTAAAACGTATCATTCACCAGGCACCACTCGATATCCTGGGGACTGCCAAAATGAGCTTTGATCGTTCGACCGATGCGTTCAAGCTGCACAATCTGATCGTCCGTTAATGCTTGCCGATTCTGTCGCTCAGGCTCAATCTCCTGTTCTTCCGTACCGCCATCTTTTAGGGCATCAATTGCCAGTTTCTTGGTGGCTATCTTCTTGTCGATCACCCTGCCGTTCCGCACCTTGTAGTTATCCGCATTCACCCGGCCAGAGACCAAAGCCTCACCCAGTCCGAAGCTGGCATCAATGGACACCACTTGCCGATGACCCGTGACCGGATCGGCAGTAAACAAAATTCCTGAGACCTGTGGAAAGACCATCTTCTGAACCACCACAGACAGGAAAACTTTCCGATGATCAAAGCCATTTTGAATACGGTAAATGACTGCTCTCTCGGTGAATAGCGATGCCCAGCACTTACTGATGTGCGCTAAGATTGCTTCTTTCCCAATAATGTTCAAATAGGTATCCTGTTGACCTGCAAAGGAGGCTGTTGGCAAATCCTCAGCAGTGGCGCTCGACCGGACGGCGTAGGCGTTTTTCTCTCCAAGACTGGAGAGGAAGTGGACGATCGCGTCATGAATGTCTTCAGGGATGGTTATTCCTTCGATAATTCTACGAATCGCACTACTCAATTCATGGATTTTATCCCGCTCACCCATCTTCAAAAGTGATAACTGATCCAGCAATTCCTGAATCGACGGTGTTTCCTCAATGATTCTTTTGAAGGCGACCGTCGAAATGCAAAAGCCATCAGGCACGAGTATTCCTTCAATCTTGGAAAGTTCTCCGAGGTTCGCGCCTTTCCCTCCAACAATCCCAATTTTTGTTTGGTCAATGTCCTGAAAACCAAGCACATAAGAACTCATAGCTTGACCTCTTTTTTTCTGGAGAATGCCAATCCTCTCGATTCAGGCGATAGACAAAGCAATCATCGTCTCCAAATTGGCGACGCTCCACCCATTGGAATCCCAACCGTTCATAAAAGCGATGAACGCGAGTATGGCTGACCAGCGGATCGACGAAGACTGCCGTTACTAATGGTTAGAGAAACAGCGGGTAAGGGCAAGGTGCGTCATTTGAGTCCCATAGCCTTTGCCTAAATCTGTCTCCGCTCCAATCCAGATGTCGATCGCCCGGAGATTTTCTGCTACATCTCCCCAATAATGGCTCTCCTCCCGTGCCGGATCGATAATTTGAATGAATCCGATTGCCCGACTGTCGATCTCTGCAATTAATTGTTCTCGCCAATCAGGGGTGTGATCGAGTTCTATTTCCCATTGCCAGTCGTCATTTGGATCAGAGGCGATTACATGCAGTTGTTCATCCCAATGGCGCAGGAGGTCTAAATCAGCTAAGGTGGCAGGGCGTAAGTTCATTGCAGGGGTAATTTTTGAATTGGAGCGATGTTGCTTGTATTTTTTTGATAATTCACAGATAGTTTTTGGTAGGCGTGCGATCGCATTGCTAGTAACGTCACGATTAACCCAATGAGTCCGGTTAGTGTAAATAAAAGGGCAATGCCGCGATTAGCTCCAGTACCAAACCAACCGCCAATCAGATCTACTCCTGCCCCGGTGGTCATGAATGGGATGAAAATGAACTGGGCGATCGGTCCAATCATAAATGCGGTGAGTGGTGATACGGCTTGCTCAATGCTCTGAGCAAAGCCGAAGACCCGCCCCTGACGTTCCAGTGGAATGACGGATTGCAGAATCGTTTGTTCTGCGGCTTCAACCACTGGAATTAGGCAGAGATAAATGAACATTCCCACGGCTAACAACACAACAGAGGCTTGAATCGTAAAGCCGGTAGCAATCACCCACATCACAATGTTTGCCAGAAATAGGGTTCGTAATGGGCTTTTCCCTAACCCTCGTTTGGCAATCACCAAGCCACCTACAATAAATCCCAGGCTCAAGATTCCCCACAAAATTCCCCACATCTGTACGGATACTAGGGATAGACCATAGGCATCCATCAGGGACATGAAGACACCACCCAGGAAGTTGTTGAAGCAATTAAAGAAAATCAGTCCGAATAATCCAGGGACGAGCGCGATCGCCCGAATCGTCCCACGAATGTCGATGTGCTGAGTGTGATGTTCCGAATGAATAATTGTTTGTTCGGGGACAGAGAGGATGACTAGATGTAGGATGACAGCAACCGTCAACGCGATCGCAAATACTATTACCCAATAGACACCCAGAAACCCGATCGCTAGTCCGCTAAAGATAGAAGCAATGAGAAATGACACCCCATTGGCAGTACCGACAAGACCATTAGCTTTATCTCGCTCTGCTTCAGGAATCAACAGGGTAACGAGGGTTGGCAGGGCGATGGTGCGGATATTGCCGGCGATCGCTCCCATCAAAGTCAGCACAATAAAAATCCACAGTGGAACGCTGGAGACATCGGCGAAAACAGCAGGTGACGTGGAACTAAATATGAGTTGAGCGAGGATGTATAAGATGAGAGAACAGATGCTAGACAGTAACATCGCCGTTTTCTTGCGGTAGCGATCGACCAGCGATCCGAGAAAGAAGCCAGAAATAGCAACCGTTCCCACATACACACCCGCCATCACGGATGTTGCCAGTACCGATTGAGTTTGCAGAAAAACCCAGAAGGTGACGGCAAACCAGACAAAGGTGTTGGTCAGTGCAGCCACCAATGAGTTGGCTAAGATGGCATAAAATGTTTTGGTCATTGAGTACCTTTAATTCACCTGTGAAGAGGGTGTTAGAGGTAACTGGTTACGGCAGGGGCTGACTCCCATTGATTGTTGCGACCATCACTATAGTGAACCGGAATATTCGCAAATTCCTCATCACTCATATTGTCCAGACAAGCGACGTTAACGGTATAGAAGGCTCCGCCAATTTCTTCCACATCTCCGTGTTCAAAAGGTCTGGTACCGCAATGCTTGCAGAAAATGTGATGAACATTACGAGACCCAAACTGGTAGTCAGTTTGATCATCTTTTCCGGTCAATAGCCGAAAGGCATCCGGCTTAAGAATGGCTGCCCATAACCTGTTTTTGAGACAAATTGAGCAGTTACATCTTCCTGTCCCTTGGCTGAGATCGATGTCTGCTTCAAAGCGAACTTTACCACAGTGACAACTTCCCTGATATGTCTTGTTCATGGAGCATCTCCTACTCGATACAACCGGTGTTGAGTCGCTGCCTATCTCGATGCTTTCAATGCCTTCTGACTAACAACCAGACTTGATCTCTAAGTGAATAAATTTTTGTTTTCATGGTTGTGGTGATCTGGAAATTTCAAAGTCAGATTTTTGTTTTTGGGGTGACTCAGAGGAAAGATCTAGAATATTATGTCGCCTTAGTCGGGTAGAGCTTTGCTTAGCGTAGCGATCGCTTCCGCCCTCCACTTCACCCAATCAGGTAAAATAAATGGCTCTTTATCTTTCGACAGGTTTTATTTTCAGAGTCCTTTATGACGTCAATTTTTGCAACCTGGTACGGTGATACTTAATTTTCCTGCAAAGCATGAATGACAAGGCAGGGAGTGAGTCTTCTGGGCTATTTTTGCGCGATCGCCAAACCTACCAATAGCAAAACTCTAATTTTGTAGCATTCATGTAGTATAAGTATATATCAAGATTATCCTCTACATCTAAAGAAGGAGATCTTGATTCGATCAATCACTGTAAGATTGGGCTTTAATTACTCTGGTTAGTTCTACAAGTGGTTCTACCCCAACTCATTTTGTTTTTGATTGTATTTATCTTTATTGGACTCCAATGTGTCTGGTTCAAATCCATCACAAGATTTTGATAGTGGAACAAGAATTTGACAGGTCAGGACAAGAGCTTCATCTAAACTAGAAGCAATGAATGATGCTAAACCGCCTGGAAATCAACATGGCTGAGGTTACTTGCCGCCGCTAGCTTTTGCCGTTGAACTGCTTTAACGAAAGCCTGAAAAGAGGAGGATATATGTTGAATCAATCAGAGAAAAACCCGTCATTACACAGCGACCCTTCCGACACAGAAGAAATCAAGCAATTTATTGCAATGCTTGAGGATGCATTAAACAACCATGACGCTGAAGCATACAACCGTTACTTTACTAATGACATCTCTTGTGGCAGTCCAAACGGTGCTTTATTAAAAGGATGGGAACCTCTGCACGCTGTGCATAAGAATTTTCTGGAGGGACCTCTTCGTAACTCAACGTTTCGGTACACTGTCCACAATGCCAAGCAATTAACTCCAAATACCGCCTATGCACACGTACAACTTGTGCGAACTAACGCGAATGCCGAAGTGGAATCAGACGAAGTTTGCCTTTACGTACTCATTCGCAAGCAAGAAGCTTGGTGGGTTTGTGCGGGACATAATACTCGCGTGCAGCCATCATAGTAATTAATTGTAATACTTGATTATGACTGGTTCCAGTGATGTCATCAATAATCAACAAAGTGTTTCATTGTAGGAGGATGCATCATGGTTTTGAGAACCTGGAGATTCCTTACCCTCATGCTTGCCTCGCTGAGTCTCAGTCCAGCGATGGCGCACTTACTGGAGATGCCACAACGGCTGGGTAGTGCCCTTCCATAAAAGACAGAGAAAAATAGCCTGTTATCATGGGCTTCTAGCACAAAGCTCTCAGAAATAGCTGGTTATTCTCCAACCTTTATGAAATAGGACTACCAACGGCTGAAATTCAATCAACAGCTTTGGGTAGATGTCACTGTATTTGGCAATGTTTGCCGATGGTTTGGTTCTGTCGGTGCCCTGTTTGAAGTCGGAGCAATTCTGGCGGCGATCGCGCTGACTATTTTAGTACATAAACATCGTTCGGTTTTTTACTGGTCTTTGGCCGGAACTCTACTTTTGATTACAGCATTCGGAAGCTGGATACTGTTTGTAGCACCGATGAATGCTGAATTCGCGCAGTGGCTGACCAATTCAATTCCTGTAAATTGGACACGCTATCGCGACCAGTGGGAATATGCTCATGCCCGTTGGAGCCGGTATCCATTACCTTCAGGAGGATAATCCTCATTTGATTGGCAAAGAATTATCAGCCTGGTATGCCTCTCTTGGTCACCAAGCATGAGTTGGCATCAGCAACTAACCTGAATTGCAACGCCTGATGGAGGACGGATGAGGAAAGTACAGTATCGCGGGGGATGCCTCTGTGGAGCAGTTCGTCTGGAAACTGCTGCTGAACCGTTTCGGGTGGGCATTTGCCATTGTCTAGACTGTCGCAAGCAAAGCGGGGCAATATTCAATACGGTTGCGATATTTCCTGCCGATGCAGTCACTATCACTGGCACAGTATCCCACTATCGCGATCGCTATTTCTGCCCAATTTGCGGCTCCTCGGTCTTCGGTCGCTCTGCTGACGAAATCGAAATTCCTGCTGGCACCCTCGATATGCCGAATCAAGTGACACCCACCTATGAACTCTGGATTTGTCGTCGAGAGGATTGGCTACCTCCGTTCAACGTCGTGCGTCGATATGAGCACGATCGAGAAGGGACAACACGTACAGAACCATAACAACGGGTAGATGGCAATTGAATTGACAGGCTTCTGTCAAATTGGTAAGGCATTGTCATATGAATAAGCCGAGTGCCAATGGCAGTGCCTTTACCGAACTCATCCTTGAGGTCTTTCGGTTGAATGGGCTTTTGTTAGAGGCTGGCGATCGCTTGACCCATCCTGTAGGTTTAAGCAGCGCTCGCTGGCAGGTGCTTGGTGTTGTGGAGCATCAGCCGACACCTGTTGCCCATGTCGCTCGAATTATGGGGCTAACTCGACAAAGTGTTCAGCAAACTGCTGATGCTCTGGCAAGCGATGGATTTATTACCTACACCGACAATCCTCACCATCGTCGTGCCAAATTAATGACCATTACACCCAAAGGACGTAAAGCCCTGGACTACATACAAAAGTGTCAGATCGATTGGGCAAATCGCGTGAGTGAAACAGTTTCATTAGAAGCATTAGAGACTGCTATTACAGTCCTGCGACAACTCCAAGAACGCCTTGAATGCTACGAGACTGACGAACTGGATGAATAATGGCGATCGTTTTTTATCATTTTATTGAGGTAAAACAATGAAAATTACCGCCTCCGCAATTTCGTTGAACGTGGATGATGTTACAGCGTCGGCTACGTTTGCCAAACAACATTTTGGCTTCAAGGAACAAATGTCAGCCGATGGCTTTGTATCTCTTGGGAGAGAAGATGCTGGTTTCAATCTTGTTTTTCTGAGAACAGGATTAAAAAGCTTCAAACCCATCCACATGCGTGAACATCGAGCCGATGGATTGCTGATCGCATTTGTCGTAGACGATATTGATGCTGAGTACGCACGACTGCAATCTGAGGGCGTACCAATCACGACTCCAATTGAGACTGAACCCTGGGGTGAACGTTTCTTTCAAGTCACAGATCCCAACGGGGTAGTGCTTCAACTGGTTCAGTGGATCATGACACCTGATAACGAGAAGGCTGGGTGAATTTATAAATTCATTTTGCAAAGGGTTCCACCAGCGATCGCACTCGTTCTGCATCACCTGAATCAACCAGGGGCGCACCGTGAGCAGGCACAATCACTGGATTATCCACCAAAGCTTCCAGAACAGTCTGAGCCACTGCCTGGATATCTGAGCAAAGTACCCTCAGATATACTCGATTTACCTTGAGTCCGGGCGCACTAGCTGTTGACCAAAACAAAAATTTTGCCAGCCAGTTGTCAGGCAAAGATGTCCAATGGGGCGCACCTAACAGTTGGGGGAGTAGAGATGGAGGGTTAAGGGGTGTTCTGCGAACAAGGGATCAAACCGCTCATTGACCCAGGCTAGACGCAAGTGCAACAAATGATTAAATCCTGCCTCACTCCAGCGCATTCCGGTT